>JAWLGN010000285.1:0-7155 GCA_041685075.1 Bryobacteraceae bacterium | reverse complement strand
AGCAGTATGCGCGTCATAACGACTCTGGAACCGCGGCCGGGTCGGACGGTGTGGCTGCTGCGGCGGCGGCAAGCGGCAGCTCGAGCCGCACGCGCGTCCCCCGGCCGGGAGCCGATTCGCAGATCAGGCGCCCGCCCAGGCGCGTGGCCCGCTCCCGCATTCCCAACAGCCCCACGCCCTCCACCTGGCGGGGCATCCCGCCGGGCGCCGTTTCGAATCCCCGCCCGTTGTCCTCCACTTCCACGGTCAACCGCTCCGGCAGGGCGTCGATCCGCAGCCGCACGCGCGTCGCTTGCGCGTGCTTCTCGCAGTTGTTCAGCGCTTCCTGCACCACCCTGTAGACGCAGGTCTTCACCGCGTCCGGCAGCGCCTCCGCCGCCCCGGCTTCTTCGAACTCGCAGGCAATCCCACTGCGCCGCGCGAAGTCTTCCGCCTGCCACTGCAGCGCCGGCAGCAGCCCCAGATCGTCCAGCAGCGACGGCCGCAGCAGCAGCGAGATATCCCGCACCGCCTGCACGCCGCGCTCCGCCAGCATCCGGGCGCGCTCCAGCCGCTCCCGCACCTCCGGCACCACGGATCTCCCCAGCGCGCGGGATACCTCGATGCGCAGCGCCGTCAGGGTCTGGCCGATTTCATCGTGCAGGCCGCGGGAAAGCTGCCGCCGTTCCTCCTCCTGCACCTCCAGCAGCCGCGTCGAAAGCTGCTGCAACTCGCGCTTGGCCTCTGCCAGGGCATCGTACTGCCGCGCCGTTTCCCGCGCCAGCACCTCCACGTGCCGCATGGCGAGCCACGCCGCCAGAAGCCCCAGCACCACGCAGATGCCCAGCAGCGCGGCTATGCGCTGCGCCGCCCTCTGCCGCCGCCGGGAAATCTCCGCTTCACGCTTCTGCAGGTCCACGTGATAGATTTCGGTGAGCTGCTGCAGCCCCTGGTAGGCCGCGCTCCGCCGCGGCGCCAACTCGTGCTGCACGAAGTCGTACGCCGCCGGAGCGGTTGCCGTCTCCATCTGCTCCGCGGCCGCTTCCAGCAACCGCCAGTAGTCCCGCACCGTGCGGCGCGCCGCCGCCTCCGCCTCACCGGACGCGGCGAAGCCCTCCAGCACCGCCAAGGCCTTCCGGTTCTGCTCCCGCAATTCACGGTGCTGCGATTCGAAAATGTTCACCCGGTCCGGGCGCGAACTCAGGAAGAAATCGCGGATGAACGCCGATCCCAGCAGCAGGTTGCGCCGGAGCTGCGAGAGCGCCTCGTCGCGCCCCATGAATATCCGGTGAACCTCCAGGTGCTGCTCCGAAACGCTCTCCTGGATGCGGTAGACCCGGATGGTCGAGAACACCAGCAATGCGAGCACACACCCGAAGGCGGTCTGCAAAACGGCGCGCCGTCCCTTCCATCCCGACAGTGGGGATTGAGCGCCCTTCGCTTCGGAACCGCTCCCCGATGCTCCCATAGCGGCCTTCCATTCCCCGGGTCTTCCGTCCCCTCATTGTATACGGCAAGCGCTGTATGCGCAGCGCGGCCCCCCGCGGCTAGTCCTCGGGGAGTAGCGGCCAAAAGGGGTTTGGGCCGGCCGCAGCCGTTCCGCCTTTGCCGACCTGAGGCGAACTCCTGCAGCCTCTGAATCCGCTCGAAGCGCAGCGGCAGCGAGTCCGGAGGCAAAAGTGTGATTCACGCGCGGACCAGGATCCCCATGCCCAACGTTGCCAATAGGGAATCGCGCAAGGTGGTGACCAGGTACCAGACGAGGGCAGACACCTTGCGGCTGATCGTTTTCGTCTCGCTGAACAGATGCCTCCGGCAGCTCAGGAGTGTGCTAGGAGCCTCGACGTGATTGATCCCTACAAGTCAAACGGCGAACCCATTGGTGGCCGTCTCCACATAGCCCTTCGCCTCGATCTCTTGAAGCGCTGTTGCGATGAGATCGGGCGAAAAATGGGGTTTGACATCGCGAACCTGCTGAACCAGTTCCTCGCGGGAAAGACTTGGTTTCATCAAGTAAACGAGCGTCGAACGTAGTTCAAGTTCCTTGGCAGAGAGCCCGCCGAAATCCGCCACAAGTTTGTCGAGGTTGCCCGAGATACTCTGCAAGAACACGGCAGCGTAATTTCGGACCTCCTCGTTTGCAGGGCCAGGATGGATCTGGTAACCGCCAAAGCTCAAGTCGTAAGAAACTTGCGCGGCGCCGAACGCCTCCACCACGTCCAAATCCCTGGCCAGGTCCGCGCAGAAAGGACCATAGGTGTACAACGTGTAGCTGTAGCCGACGTCGACCCCGCAGGAGCGCTGCAGAAGGAACACGATCTTCTGCAGGGCGGTCTTGCCGAGCCGGTAGTGAGCCTTCTCGAATCGCCGAATGACCTCAGCAATCAGCGCGTAGCGGTCGAGTTGGACCTCATGGAGCTTAAGCATTGGTCGTCACCATTTTATCCTAGTCGTTTATTGCCTTTTCTTTGCTGTCGAGAGGCACATAGATCCGCGCCTGAAAAACAGGATCTATTCCCTTCACGACGGCCGACCAATGAGACAATTCGTCGGTTCTCTTCCCGTCATTTACGAAAATGCCCGCCTTGTCGAACTTGTACCACGCACAATCGGCAAGGTCGAGCCACCCTCCGATCTCACACACCTTCGGAAGAGTATTTCTCTGCAATTCAAGCACTTCTTTTGGGGTCGGCGTGGCGGAGGTACGCGCGATGACCCGATCGTGTCGGCGCAGCCGTATCAGATCCCCGTGAAGGCCAGCCCTCCGATTGTCGATCAACTCCCAGACGACCGGATCCGTCCAGGCCAGATAGCTCTCCAGGTTGCTGCAGGCCGAAACGCGATCTGCCGCCTCGGGCGGCAAGAACGTCGGCGACGGTTGCCCGCCGCTTTTCCGCGACTCCGCTTCGAGAACGAACTTGAGCACCTCGGTGATGTGATGATCATACGCCCTCCGCGTGTGATGAAAATAGACCTGCGTAAACATCATGTACCGGGCGATGATCAACCCCTCGACTGCCTGGATTCCTTTCTCCTTGACGGCTACTCTCGCCTCTCCTGTTTCTGGGTCAGGTGCAACGGTGAGCGTGGCGACCAGGCGGGGCAGGTCGTATCGCCCGTAAGCCACGCCAATGTGGTGGGAATCGCGCAGCAGGTAATCAGCGCGATCAGCGTCCATTTGTCCCTTTATCAATTCCCGCCAGAACAGCATGTTCTTGGGAGGCTTGGCTTGCCCAAGAAATGCACACAGCTCCTCTGCCGTTATTCCGTGGACATTGTCTGGGTGTTTGTCGATCACGTCGGCAAAGACATTACGGATGATCGCCGCCGAGTAGTCTTCATGGTTGTAGCGCTTCTTTTCGCCGGGGATCACCGGCATTACGTCTTCACCGGCATGAGAGAATGGCGCGTGACCGACGTCATGGAGCAGTCCAGCCAGTCTGACCATTACTTCCGCCTTGTCGAGATCGTCGGCTGTGAACCCGCTCGTCAGGCCTGATCTCTCCACCTCGGACCTCACCCGATCAAACATCAAGCCGGCGACGTGCATCACTCCAAGGGAGTGCTCGAATCGGGTGTGAGTTGCCCCAGGGTAGACCATGTCGGTTAGGGCAAGTTGCCGAATACGGCGAAGGCGCTGGTAGACAGGATGATCGACGATGTCCTGTTCGAGAGGCTTCAGTTCCACCAAACCGTGGATCGGACGCGGATGTCGATCAGCCGAGCGAAGCGGCACTAGCGGCGCATCTCCCGGCATTTCCGCAGCAGTTCGTAGAGCGCCACCCCGCCCGCCGTGGCCACGTTCAGGGAATGCTTGCTCCCCAGCATGGGGATGCGCACGTGTGTGCCGCAGGCCTCCGCCAGCGCCGGCCGTACCCCTTCCACCTCGTGCCCGAATACCAGGCACACCGGAAAGGCCGGCTGCCATTCGAACAGGTCCACCGCTCCGGGCGAGGTCTCCACGGCGGCGATCTCGTACCCCTGGCCGCGCAGCGCCGCCACCGTCTCGAGCGGGTCCCAGGAGTGCTCCCAAGGGACCGTCCGCTCGGCCCCCAGCGCCGTTTTCGCAATCCCCGGGTGCGGCGGCCGCGCCGTAATCCCGCACAGGTACAGCTTCTCGGCCCCGGCCGCGTCCGCGGTACGGAAAAACGCCCCTACGTTGTACAGGCTGCGCACGTCGTCCAGCAGCACCGCTACCGGCAGCCTGTTCCGGAACTGCAAACCATTCATCCGCATCTATCCTAGAACAAGCGGGATAATGACGGATATGACGGTTCAGATCGACGGCGTCACGCTCCATCTCGCTCACCCCGACGAAATTCCCGTCCGCTGGGTGGGGCAGGAGGAGCTGATGCGCCAACTGCTGGCCGCCTGGATGGTGGTGAACGAAAACGACCTTCCCATGAGCCCCCGGCTGCTCGGCAAGCCTGGGGTGGGTAAAACCACCCTGGCCTACGCCGCCGCCAGCCGCCTGGGCCGCGAAGTGTACATCCTCCAGGCCACCCTCGATACCCGCCCCGAAGACCTGCTCGTTACCCCCGTCATCGAGGGCGAGGGCCAGCTCCGATACGTCGCCTCCCCCCTGGTCACCGCCATGGTCCGCGGCGGTATCGCCATCCTCGACGAAGGCAACCGCATGAGCGAGAAAAGCTGGGCCTCTCTGGCTCCCCTGCTCGACAACCGCCGCTACGTGGAATCCATCGTCGCCGGCGTGAAGATTCACGCCCACCCGCAGTTCCGCCTGGTCGCCACCATGAACGACGACGCCTCCACCTTCGAACTGCCCGAGTACATCCACTCCCGCCTGCAGCCCCAGATCTTCATCGACTTCCCCGAACGCGACGAGGAGTTCCACATCCTCCGCGAGAACCTCCCCTTCGCCGAGGAGCGCATCCTCAACTACGTCACCGACTTCCTCCAGCAGGCCCACGCCGCCGACGAGCGCTACACCGTGCGCGACGGCATCAACATCGCCCGGTTCGCCATCAAGCTGAAGAACCTGGCCACCCGCAAGACCCACGAAATCGAGGCCCTTGAAACCTCCATCGTCCAGACCCTCGGGGAGGAGGCGCTACGGTATGCCCGGAGACATCGACCGGCTGGTTCCTGAAGCCGGCAGCCTTCTCCGGGGCCGTTTCCATTACTTCCCCGTGGTGCCCGGACGGCTGGAGTTCGCCATCGAAGTGCGGCGGGCCATTCTCCGCGAGCGCCCCCAAGTGGTGGCGGTCGAACTCCCCACCACCCTCCGGCAGGCCTACCTGCGCGCCGTCGCGCGCCTGCCCGAGATCTCCGTCATCTTCTACCCGGACGACACCACCGGGGAAGATCGCGCCGTCTACCTCCCGGTCGAGCCCGCCGACCCCTTCACCGAGGCCATTCGCACGGCGCTCGAAATCAACGCCGAAGTCGTCTTTGCCGACCCAGACGCCGGCGAACGCCCCCACCTGCCCGATATCTGCCCGGACCCCTACGCCCTGCGCCGCATCGGCCTGGAACGCTACATCGAGGCCTACCGCCTTTACCCCCAGCCGCGCTCCGAGGAGATCGCCCATCACGCCGACGGCATCGCCTGGAAACTGCAGGGCACCGACCCGCTGGCCCGCGTCTTCGTGGTTCTTTCCCTCAACCTCCTCGATCCCGTGCTCGACGCCATGGAGCGGCCCCAGGCGCAGCCCATGGCGCGCGCCCGCCGCGAGCACATCCAGGTGGTCAACCCCCAACCCGATTCGCTCGCCGAAATCACCGTCGAGTACCCCTTCCTGCAATACCGCTACGAGCAGTACCGCGAGGCGCTCTCCGACCACAAACTCATCGACCGTCCCCGCGCGCAGTTGGCCCTCCTCCGCGAAGCCGAGAAGAGCTACGAAGCCCATACGGGCGAGCGCATGGCCCACTGGCAGCGCCGCATGCTGGCCCGCTACACCCGCAACCTGGCCCTGGCCGCCAACCAGCTCACCGCCGGACTCTACGAACTCACCGTGGCCGCCCGCAGCGTGGTGGACGACAACTACGCCTGGGAGGTCTGGGAGACCGCCGGCGACTACCCCCCGCAGAAGACCGCCACAGATCTCCAGACCGTGGATATTTCCGGCGAAGAGGTCTGGCTCGACACGCGCCGCCTCCGCCTCCGCCGCCGCCTCCCCAGCAGCAAGCAGCGCCTCCGTCCCGTGGGCCTCAAGCCCCGCAAGAAGGAAAAGGTGCCGGGCGAATGGGCCCGGCAGCTCGATGGTTCCGCCATCTGCTCCTATCCTCCGGAGGACCTGGTCATCGAAGACTACGGCCGCTTCCTCAAATCCAAGGGCAAGAGCATTCTTTCCCAGGAGCGCACCCGGGTGGAGCCGTTCACCACCTCGCTGCTCGACGGCATAGACATTCGGGAAACCATCCGCAACTGGCATCGCAGGCGCATCTGGGTACGGGAGTTTCAGAAGATCTCCGGCGAAGTCGGCTCCGTGATCGTCATCTTCGACGAGGACCGCGAGGACACCCGCTACCCGTACCTCACCACTTGGCTCGGCGAGAACCAGAACGAGAGCGACATGGCCTTCTACTCCACCTTCCCCTTCGACAACATGGTGGGTCCCGGCATCGGGCGCGCCGAGTACGGCGGCTTCCTCATGACCCTGCCGCCCCGCCGCATGTTCGACGTCTGGCGCGATCCCGACTACGACTTCGCCGAAACCAAGGCCGAACGCCTCCTGCTGGCCGGCCTGGACTACTCCCTGGACCGCCTGGTGGTCTACGTGGCCGCCCGCCCGCCGCGCTCCATCTTCCGCTCCATCGCCGCCCGCCTGAACCGCGCCATCGTCTTCATCCCCATCGGCCAGCTCTCCCCCATCTCCCTGAAGAAGATCCGGGTGGTGCACGTGCTCGACGGCTACGACAAGCGCGCTATCGCCAAAGAGTACATCTGGTAGCCCGCTACCCGCCTGCCGGCTGCTGGGTTTTCGGCCCGCCCGAACCGAACAGCCGCTGGAAGAAGCCCCGGGTCTCCGCCATCACCACCTCGTCCAGCAGCTCCAACTCCTTGATGGCGTCGAGATTCTCCGGCTGCGTCACGGCGATCCGGTCGCGCTCCTTTTCCAGCCGTGTTGCCGTGAGCACGGCATCGGACCACGCCGCGCCCCACTGAAATGCCTGGCTCATCCCGCCTACAATCGCCAGGACCGCAGCCAG
>JAWLGN010000284.1:0-7195 GCA_041685075.1 Bryobacteraceae bacterium | reverse complement strand
TGGAAGACCTCCGCCACGCCCTGCCGCTTCAACTCCGCGGCGTCCTCGTCCGGGACCGTGCCCCCCACCACCACCTTCACGTCGGCCATGCCCTGCTGCCGCAGCAACTCCAGCACGCGCGGAACGATGGCATTGTGGGCGCCGGAAAGAATCGAGAGCCCGATCACCTGCACATCCTCCTGCAAGGCCGCGTACACGATCATCTCCGGCGTCTGGCGCAGACCCGTGTAGATCACCTCCATGCCGGCGTCGCGCAGGGCGCGGGCGATCACCTTGGCGCCGCGGTCGTGGCCATCCAGCCCCGGCTTGGCCACCAGGACGCGCACAGGGGGGCGGCCCGCTTCAGACACAGGCCGCCTCCTGCCAGGTCCCGAAGACCTCTCGCAGCGCGCCGCAGATCTCCCCCACGGTGGCGTAGGCGCGCACTGCATCGAGGATATGGGGCATCGTGTTTTCGGTTCCCTCGGCGGCGCGGCGCAGCGCGTCGAGCGACCGCTTGACGGCAGCCGCATCGCGCCTCCTGCGAAGTTCCGCCAGCCTCTCGCGCTGGCGCCCGGCGGCGCTCTCGTCGATTTCGAGGATTTCGATCGGCTGCCCGTCCGACTGGTACCGGTTCACCCCCACCACCACCTTTTCGCCCGCCTCCACGGCGCGCTGGTACCGGTAGCTGGCCTCGGCAATCTCCGCCTGCGGGAAGCCCTGCTCGATGGCCGCAATCATCCCGCCCATGGCATCGATGCGGTCGATGTAATCGCGCGCGGCGGCTTCCTGGTCACACGTCAGGCGCTCGACGAAGTAGCTCCCGCCCAGCGGATCGGCCGTGTTGACGACGCCGGTCTCGTGCGCAATCACCTGCTGGGTGCGCAGCGCCAGGGTGGCGGCCTGCTCGGAGGGTAGCGCGTAGGCTTCATCAAGCGAGTTGGTGTGCAGCGACTGGGCCCCCCCCAGCACCGCGGCCAGCGCCTGAATCGCCGTCCGCACGACGTTGTTATAGGGCTGCTGCCAGGTCAGCGAGCAGCCCGCCGTCTGGGCGTGGAAGCGCAGCTTCATGCTGGCCTCCTCGCGCGCCCCGAAGCGCTCCCGCATGGTCCGCGCCCACAGCCGGCGCGCCGCACGGTACTTGGCGATCTCCTCGAAAAAATCGCTGTGCGCGTTGAAGAAGAAGCTCAGACGCGGCGCAAACTCGTCCACCGCGAGGCCGCGCTCCAGCGCCCACTCCACGTACTCGATCCCGTCCCGCAGCGTAAAGGCCAACTCCTGCACCGCGGTCGAACCCGCCTCCCGGATGTGGTAACCGCTGATCGAAATGGGATGAAACCGCGGCACGCGCCGCGCGGCGAACTCCACCGTATCGGTTACCAGCCGCATGGAGGGCCGCGGCGGAAAAATGTACTCCTTCTGCGCGATGTACTCTTTCAGGATGTCGTTCTGCAGGGTTCCGGAGAGCCGCTCCCACGCCACGCCCTGCTGCTCCGCCACCGCCAGGTACATGGCCCACAACACCGCCGCCGGGGAGTTGATGGTCATCGATACCGTCACCTCGCCCAGCGGAATGCCCCGGAAGACCGTCTCCATGTCCTCCAGGGAGCAGACGCTCACCCCGCACTTCCCTACCTCGCCCTCGGCCAGCGGGTCGTCGGCGTCGTAGCCCATCAGGGTGGGAAGGTCGAAGGCCACCGAGAGCCCCGTCTGCCCCTGCTCCAGCAGGTAGTGATAGCGCCGGTTGGTCTCCTCCGGGGTGGCGAAGCCGGAGAACTGCCGGATGGTCCATGGCTTGCCCCGGTACATGGTGCGGTAGATGCCGCGGGTGTAGGGGAACTCGCCCGGCGCGCCCAGTTCCCGCGCCGGGTCCCACCCTTCGAGGTGCGCGGGACCGTAGACCGCCTCCACCGGCACCCCGCTCAGCGTGGTGAATGGCCCCTCCGTGCCTTTCATTCTGCCGTTATTGTACCCCTCACCCTTGCGGTTCCCCGGTGCGCCGCCGCACGGCCCCAATCTCCTGATTGTCTAGCAGGATTAGGGTCATGTAAAATAGATCCAGGCGGCGGTGCATCCGCATCCGCCGGCCCGGCTGGCGAATCCTAAAGAGGGGTCACCATGGCACAGGCGGTACTGAGCACGGCGCGGGCCCGGAATTACGCCTCGGGCCTGCTCGCGAATATCGGGAATACACCCTTGCTGCGGCTGGAGAGGATCGCAGCTCCCTATCCGGGGGTGGAGATCTGCGCCAAGGCCGAATACTTCAACCCCGGCGGCTCTGTGAAGGATCGTCCGGCGCTGGGAATGATCCTGGACGGTGAGCGCTCCGGCGCGCTCAACCACGACCGCACCATCCTGGACGCCACCAGCGGCAATACAGGCATCGCGTACGCCATGATCGCGGCGGCCCGCGGTTACCGGGTGAAGCTCTGCCTGCCGGCCAACGCCTCGCCCGAGCGCAAGCGGATCCTCAAGGCCTACGGCGCCGAAGTGGTTCTCACCGATGCCGCTGAAAGCTCCGACGGCGCCATCAGGGAGTGCCGCCGGATCTACGAATCCGACCCCGACCGCTACTTCTACCCGGACCAGTACAACAATCCGGCCAACTGGCGCGCGCACTTCGATACCACCGGCCCGGAGATCATCGACCAGACCGGCGGGCGCGTCACCCACTTCATCACCGGCCTGGGCACGAGCGGCACCTTCACCGGCGTCGCGCGCCGCCTGCGCCGCGACCTGCGCGGCATCCAGTGCTGGGCCGTGCAGCCGGACGCCGCCTTCCACGGGCTCGAGGGCATGAAGCACATGGCCACCTCCATCGTGCCGGGCATCTACGACTCCTCGCTGGCCGACGGCGTGGTGGAAGTCTCTACCGAAGACGCTCACCGCATGACACGCCGGCTAGCGCGCGAGGAAGGCGTGCTGGCGGGCATCTCCTCCGGCGCCAACCTGCACGCCGCTACCGTAGTCGCCGCGCGACTGGCTGCCGAAGGCCGCGCCGGCATGGTGGTGACGGTGCTGTGCGACAGCGCCGACAAATACCTGAGCGAACGATTCTGGGACGAGGAATGATCCGCATCGAAGAGCAGCCCTGGCGCGCCATGGTGGCGCATGCCGAGAAAGTCTATCCCCACGAGTGCTGCGGCGCCATGCTGGGCGCCGGCGTGAACGGTACCAAAGTTGTGCGCGAAGCCATTCCGCTCGAAAACGCCTTCGCCGGGCCGCGCAACGCCCGCTACGAGCTGCGTCCGGAGGACCTGCTGGAGGCCGACCGCCAGGCCCGCGCCCGCGGCATGGAACTCATCGGCATCTATCACTCGCATCCGGATTGCGGAGCCTACTTCTCCGAAACGGACCTGAAGAACTCCTGCCCCTGGTACTCCTTCGTGGTCCTTTCGGTGCAGGGCGGCCGCTTCGATCACGCGGCGAGTTTCCTGCCCAACCTGGAGCAGACCGCCGCCGAACAGGAACAACTGATATGGCCAAAGTAATGATACCGACCGCGCTGCGGCAGTACGCGGACAAGCAGGACGTGGTGGAACTCGGCGGCGGCACCGTCGGGGAAGTGCTTTCCGCGCTTACCGCCCGCCACGACGAACTGCGACGCCACCTCTACAACGACGAGGGCCGCCTCCGCAGCTTTGTGAACGTCTACGTGAACGACGAAGACATCCGCTACCTGGAGAAGGACGCCACGCCGGTGAAGGAGGGCGACACTATCACCATCGTCCCCAGCATCGCCGGCGGCTCGGCGGCCCCGGCCGAAGTGGAAGCGCTCTCGAAAGAAGAGGTGGAACGCTACAGCCGCCACCTCATCATCCCCGAGGTGGGGATGGAGGGGCAGCTCAAGCTGAAGCAGGCCAAGGTGCTGCTGGTGGGGGCCGGGGGGCTGGGCGCCCCCCTGGGCCTCTATCTGGCGGCCGCCGGCGTGGGCCGCATCGGCATCGTGGATTTCGACGTGGTGGACCTGACCAACCTCCAGCGCCAGGTCATCCACGGCACCGCCGACGTAGGCCGCAAGAAGCTCGACTCCGCCGCCGCCACCATGCACGACATCAACCCGCACGTGCAGGTGGACCGGCACGAAACCGCGCTCACCAGCGAAAACGCCCTGGACATCATCCGGGAGTACGACCTGGTAGTGGACGGGACCGACAACTTCCCCACCCGCTATCTGGTCAACGACGCCTGCGTGCTTACCGGCAAGCCCAACGTCTACGGCTCGATCTTCCGCTTCGAGGGGCAGGCCACGGTCTTCGCCTACCCCGGCGGGCCGTGCTACCGCTGCCTCTATCCCGAACCGCCGCCTCCCGGGCTGGTTCCCAGTTGCGCCGAGGGCGGCGTGCTCGGCATCCTGCCGGGAACCGTCGGGCTCATCCAGGCCACCGAGGCGGTGAAGCTGATCCTCGGTATCGGGGAACCGCTGGTGGGCCGCCTGCTGCTCTACGACGCCCTGGCCATGCGCTTCCGCGAGCTGCGGCTGCGCCGCAACCCCGAGTGCCCCGTCTGCGGCGAGCAGCGCACCATCACGAAGCTCATCGACTACCACCAGTTCTGCGGCGTGCCGCGCCAACCCGAGAAGCCCAAGGTGGAGGAGGGCGATCTCGATCCCGTGGAGGTGAAGGCCAAGCTCGATCGCGGTGACGATTTCGTGCTGGTGGATGTGCGGGAGCCGCACGAGTGGAAGATCGCCAGCCTGCCCAAGGCCCGGCTGATCCCCCTCGGAGAGCTGCCCCGCCGCACCGCCGAACTGGACCCCCAGGCCGAAACCGTGCTCTACTGCCGCAGCGGCGTGCGCAGCGCCAAAGCGGCGAACTTCCTCAAGAAGCAGGGTTTCACCCGCGCGCGCAACATGACCGGCGGCATCCTGGCGTGGAGCGACAAGGTGGACCCCTCTGTGCCGAAGTACTGAGCGGGCGCCGGAGGTTACCCCATCTCGACGGAAGACCCGGCCCGTCCGCTTTTGAGAGGCTTCGTGCGTTCGCGCTCGAGCGCCTTCCGGACGGCTCGTTCCGCGCCGGCCAGCGCGCCGTCGATGGCAGGTTCGAGCACGCTGTCCTGGTGCTCGAAAACAATGCTCGGTAAGCCGCTCAGAACCACCTTGACGCGGCACAGTTGATCCACACCGCCGCGAGGCCCGTTCACGTCCTTCACCCGGACACTCACGCGCTCGATGGCGGTCCCGAATTTCCCCAGCTTCTTGCCGAGCTTCTGCCGGATTTGCGCCTTGTCCTGTTCGTTGAGGTGTACGCCCATCACCCGGATGTGAGCCGGAATGAGGGGCGCTTTGGTTCGGCCCGTCACCGGCTTGAGGGCTTTGGGCAGTTCGGCCGCGAAGGGCGCCCGTCTTCTGCTGCCCCGCTTCCTGCGCCGCGGACGGGCTTCCCTGCTCAGCTCATCCAGAACATCGGTGGCAGTTACGATCCCTACCAGCCGGCCGTCTTCGACCACGGGCAGCGAGCCGATGCGGTCTCTGAGCATCAACTCGGCGGCTTCGTCAAGGGTGGTATCCGGTTCGGCGCTCACCGCATCCGGCGTCATCAAGTCCCGAACCAGGCGGTCGGGGTCGCCCGGCCCGTTCAGATCCCGCTCCGAGAGGATCCCGACGATATCGTCATTTTCGGTGACCACCAGGTGGCGTATGCGCCGCCGTCTCATCGTGGACCAGGCAGCGCCCGCCGTCTCGGTCGGCTCGATGGTAACAACCCGGGTTCTCATCATCTCGCGAAGCTGCATGGACGCGCCCCTCCCAGGGCACTCTAGCATTTCATGTTCCACCGTCCGAATCGCGCATCGCCGTACGAAACCGCCGGCGATGTACCTTGGCGAGCGCTTCCCGCTTGACTGGCGGACGCCGGCACTTCTACCGTGTGGACATGGGTCGGTCGCCGGCGCACCGCCGGGAGTGGGCGCGTCCTCCCAGCGGGACGCCTCCTGACTCGGCGTCCAGGACAGATGCACTCGACAGGGGGACACGGAATGGACCAGTACAGGATCGGGGTCGTCATCGGCAGCCTGCGCCGCGAATCCTATAATCGGCTGCTTGCCAGGGCCGTCATCAAACTGGCGCCGCCGGAGTTCTCTTTCCAGGAATTGCGGATTGACGATCTGTCACTGTATAACCAGGATGACGACGCCAACCAGGCCGCCCCGGTGAAGCGTTTGAAGGATGAAATCGCCGCGTCCCATGCCATCATCTTCGTAACTCCCGAATACAATCGCTCGGTTTCCGGGGTCTTGAAGAACGCCATCGATCACGCCTCCCGTCCCTATCGCGAGAGCGCCTGGAAGGGGAAGCCCGCCGGCGTGCTGGGCGCCTCCATCGGCGCCCCGGGAACTTCCATGGCGCAACAACACCTCCGCTGCACCCTCGCTTACCTGGATATGCCCGCGCTGGGTCAACCCGAAGTATCCATCCATGTACAAGAGGGCTTCTTCGACCAGAACGGGGATATCGCCAGGGCCGACACTCGCCAGTTTCTGCAGCGCTGGATGGATGCGTATGCCGGCTGGGTGAAACGGCTGCTCCCCTCGCCCGGCGGCGCGTAAACGGAGGGATGGCGCTGGACTTCGATAGCCGGGTGCTGATTCTGGGCTTCGGTGCGGTGGCCGAAGCCGCGCTGCCTCTGCTGCTGCGGCACCTGCGGGTGCCCTGCGACCGCATCACCGTCCTCGATTTCGCGGATCGCACACAGGCGCTCAGCCCCTGGGTCGCGAAGGGCCTGCGATTCGTGAGGGAACGAGTCCTGCCGCATAATCTCTCGTCGCTGCTGGCCACGCACGTGGACCGGGGCGGCTTGGTCATCGACCTTACCTGGAGCATCGATTTCTTTTCCATTCTCGACTGGGTCCGGGAAGCGGATGTGTTCTATGCGAACGCCTCGCTCGAATCCTGGGACCCGTCGCACGAACTGGAGTGTCAATCCCTTTTCGATAAGTCGCTCTACCGTCACTATGCGCGCATCCTCGAACTGAAGCCGCAGTGGGCGGGCCGGCGCACGGCGGTGGTCGACCAGGGTTCGAACCCGGGGCTCATTTCGTCGTTTCTGAAGCAGGGCCTGGTCGACATCGCCGGCCGGCTGGTCCGCGATAACGACCTTCCCGAGGAACACCGGCGCCAACTGGAGCGGCACCTGAGCGAGAGCGACTTCCCGCATCTGGCCAGGTCGCTCGGGGTGAAGGCCATCCACTGCAGCGAACTGGACACGCAGCAGGG
>JAWLGN010000283.1:0-7243 GCA_041685075.1 Bryobacteraceae bacterium | reverse complement strand
ACACCCTTCTACCAGGCGCTGCGCGACGGCGAGCGGGAGGAGTTTGTACGGGGCAACGCCGTCGCGGCCCTGCCCTATTACCAGCGGGCGCTGCGGCTGGCCGCGGGCGCCGGGGAGCGGTCGCGCGCCCGGCTGCTGCGCGCCCGCGCGCTCGATAAGACCGGCCGCGGGGCCGAGGCGCTGGCGGATTTCCGCATCCTGCTAGCCGCCGCCCCGGACATTCAGGACGAAGAGGGCGTGCCGCTGCAACTCTACGCCGCGGAGCGGCTGGCCGGCTCGCCCGCCGACCGCGCGGCGGTGATCGAGGCCGCGCGCCGCGCCTTGAACGGGCAGCCGTGGCTGCATCCCACCGCCTGCTACACGCTGTCGACTGTGGCGGAGAAGCTGAACTCGGGCGAGTTGAAGGCCGAAGTGGCCGCGCGGATCCGCCTCACCGGCCAGGCCCTGGGGCTGGAGGCCGATCACGCCCGCCTGGGCCTGCGCGACGGGTTGTGGGTGCTCTATGGCGAAGACCCCTGGCTGGTGAGCGCGGTGCCCGGCATCCTGGTGATCGCGGTGCGCGCCGAGCCGGTTTTCGAAAGCTTCAGCGCGCATCCGCCGAACGGCGTCTCCGCCCTGCGCTTCCTCCCTTCGGGCGAGGCCGGCGGCGAGTTGCTCGGGGAGAACTTCCCCGGGTTGAAAACGGCGTTCACGCTCGCGGACGACGGCGGCCCGCCCCCCGATGCCGTGCAGCGCAGTTTTCTCTACGCCGTGATGCTGGTGGTGCTGTGCGCGGCGGTCTACGGCGCCTACTTGCTGTGGCGCGACCTCAACCGCGAGGTGCGGCTGGCCGAGCTGCACGCCCAGTTCGTCTCCAGCGTGACCCACGAGCTGAAGACCCCGCTCACGGCCATCCGGATGTTCGCCGAGACCCTGCAGATGGGCCGCTCGCGCGACCCGGAGGCGCAGGCCGAGTACCTGGACACCATCGTCAACGAATGCGAGCGGCTTTCGCGCCTGGTGGACGGGGTGCTAACGTTCTCGAAGATGGAGCAGGGAAAGAAGACCTACCGCTTCCGCACGACGCGGCTTGAAGATGCCGTCCGGGCCGCTGCCCGCACCATGGAGTACCCGCTGGCGCAGCACGGCTTCAACCTGCGGGTGGAGATGGACGAGGCGCTGCCGCCCGTGCGCGCGGACCAGGACGCCATCGAGCAGGCCGTGCTCAACCTGCTGAGCAATGCCATGAAGTACTCCGGCGACCGGCGCGAGATCGAACTGCGTACCGTGCGGGTGAACGGCGATGCGGCGATCGAGGTGCGGGACTACGGGGTCGGCATCCGGCCCGAGGAGCAGGGGCGGATTTTCGAGAAGTTCTACAGGGTTCCCACCCAGGAGAACCAGCAGATTCCCGGCACGGGCCTGGGGTTGACGCTGGTGGCGCAGATCGCCCACGCGCACGGCGGGCGCGTAGAGGTGCGCAGCGCGCCGGGGGAGGGCAGCACCTTTTCCATCCGGCTACCGGTGGGGCAGGGTTCCGCCGCAAAGGTTTCGCCATGAGCGTGATTCTGGTTGTGGAAGACGATCCGGCCATCCTGCGGGGGCTGGCGGATAATTTGCAGTTCGAGTCTTACAGCGTGCTCACCGCGGCCGACGGGGAGACCGGATACCGCTTGGCGCGCGAGAAGAAGCCGGACTTGATCGTGCTGGATTTAATGCTGCCGCGCATGAGCGGCTACGAGGTGTGCCGCAAGCTGCGCAGCGAGGGGATCGAGACCCCCATCCTGATGCTGACAGCGCGGGGCGAGGAGGCCGACCGCGTGCTGGGGCTGGACCTGGGGGCGGACGATTACGTCTCCAAGCCGTTTTCCGTGCGGGAACTGCTGGCGCGCATCCGTGCCGTGCTGCGCCGCGCCCAGCCGGCGCGTGCGTTGCCCGACGAGCTGCGCTTCGAAGACGTGGTAGTGGATTTTCGCTCCTGGGAGGCCACCCGCGGCGGCCGTCCATTGGAGATGACCCGCAAGGAATTCAGCGTGCTGCGGTATCTGGCTTCGCGCGCGGGCGAAGTGGTGAGCCGCGACGAGTTATTGAACGAGGTGTGGGGCTACGAGAACTATCCGACGACCCGCACGGTGGACAACCACATCGCCGGGCTGCGCAACAAGCTGGAGCCGGACCCCGCACAGCCGCGGTATCTGAAGACGGTGCACGGGGTGGGGTATAAGTTCGTGAGGCAGAGCGAGAGTTCGGCGTAGTTGCGGCGCTGCAAGGTCGAATCGCGCGTCACCGAGATTGAAAAGCGCCTCAACTTCCCTCCCGCCGCATAGCTGACCATTTCCGGACAAACAGTTTGCAGCGGGCGTGCAACTTGCGCCAGCCGGGCGCGTAGGCTCGGGGCATGCGAAGCGCAGTGCTGGTCCTGAGTTGCGTGCTGGCGGCGGGTTGTGCCGCGGGGGCGGACCTGTCGGTCACGGCGGGCGGCGGCATATCGGGCGGCGACGACCAGGCGAGGGCGTCGGGACCGGCAGTGGGTGCGTCGTTCGACTGGTGGCGGTTGCGGGCGGATTACCTGTTCAACGGCGTTTACCCCGGCGGTGAACGGCGTCACTTCGCGACCCTGAGCTGGGTCTGGCAGGCGCGGGCGGGCCGCGCGCGGCCGTTCTTCCAGGCAGGCGGGGGCGTGGTGCACAGGAGCCCCCAGAGGTATCCGCCGGGTGCCAGTCGGGCGGTGCTCCTGGGCGGCGGCGTCACAGTGGCGCTGGGGAGATCGATGTACATCCGGCCGCAGGTCCGGTTGTACGGACACGCCGGCCCCACCCTCACGCTGCTGCCGGGCGTGGCTATCGGCTGGCGGTTCTGATTCGTTACAGCCGCTTCACCCGGATGTCCTTGTACTCGGTCCAGCGGCCGGGGGCGTGGGCCTGCAACTCGATGGGCCCTTCCTCCAGGTTCTCCAGCTTCTCGTACTCCAGCACGGTTTCGCCGTTGATCCGCACCAGGCAGGAGGGGCCCTTCACGATCACGTGCATGGGCCACCACTCGAGCGCCTGAATGCGCGGGTAGGGCGAACAGCGCTGGTAGTGATAGAGCGAGCCGGTGGGGTAGTGCGAGCCCTCGACGTCGTGCAACTGGATCTCGTAATGGCGCTCGCTCCGGAGGCCTTGTCCGGAGGTGCGGAACAGGATGCCGCCGTTGTGATGCAGGACGTGGCGCACGAAAAGCCGCAGCTCGAAATCGCGGTACTTCTCGCGCGTGGCCAGGTGGCCGTTGCCGTTCGCGTGCAGCACCGGGCCGAGCGCCTGGAACCGGGCCTTGCCTTCGGAGGCCACCCACTTCTCCATGTCCGCGGGACCGCCGTAGAGCACCTCCCACTTTTCCTTGTCCGGCAGTTCTCGGATGCGCAGGTTGCGGAAGCGGATGGGGTACGCGAGCGACATGAATCCCAGGTAGCCGCGGCGGAAGCGGTAGCGCAGCTCGGGGTGTTTTCCGAGATCCAGGTCCTGCACCAGCTCGCCGTTGGTCCAGGCCTGAAAGCGGGGCCAGTCCATCAGGAGGCGGAAGTCGTTCCACTCGCCCTTGTTGCGCACGTTGATCTTGAGCGGCGGCACCAGGGGCAGAATGGCGCCCATGGAGCTGACCTGCGGCTTCTCCTGGTTGTTCTGGAAGATGTGGAACTGCATGCCGTTCCAGATGGGGCGGCCGTGCTCGGGCGCGTGCAGGTAGATGCCCGAATCCATCCATCCCCGGATGAAGAACTCGCCGCGGAAATCGAAATTTTCGTACTGCCGCTCCGAACGCAGCCAGCACGGGTAACCGGCGCTTTCGTGCACCACGATGGCGCCTTCGTGGACATAGAATGCCGACTCGGGGCCGTCCACGACCTTCCAGCCGCGCAGCGTTTCGCCGTCGAAGATGCGGGTGAAACCGGCTTCGGCCTGCTGCGCGGGGGCGGCAGCCGCGGCCGATGCGGCGGCCGTGCCGAGGAAAACACGTCGGGTCATGAACATGATTCTACTCCGGCTGAAACCCGGGCGATGGCTGCACGGCGGTTATAATAGCGGAACCGGAATGTTGCAATCAAACCAGTTTCAAGGCATGACAGCGCTGGTCACCGGCGCTTCGAACGGCATCGGCGCGGCCGCCGCCGAGCGGTTTGCGAGAGGGGGCGCGCACGTCATCGTGCACTACTGCAGCGCGCGGGAAGCGGCGCAAAAAGTGCTGGAGCGGATCTGCGCCGCCGGCGGCACGGGCGAACTCGTGCAGGCCGACCTCAGCTCCTCCGAGGGGGTTTACCGCTTCATCGACCTGGTGAAGGCCATCGGCCGCCCCATCGATATCCTGGTCAACAACGCGGGCTCCCTGATTGAGCGCACCCGTCTGCTGGACTTCACCGACGAGCTGTGGCACCGCGTCTTCATGCTCAATTTCCATAGCGCTTTCCTGATTACCCGGGCGCTCGTCCCGGGGATGATGGAGCGCAAGCGCGGCTTCGTGGTGAACATCTCCTCGGTGGCGGCGCGCAACGGGGGCGGGCTGGGCGCCATGGCCTACGCCTCGGCCAAGGGCGCGCTCTCGGTGATGACCAAGGGGCTGGCGAAGGAATTGGCGCCGCACGGCATCCGGGTGAACGCCGTCTCGCCGGGCACCATCGACACCAACTACCACCGCACCTTCTCCACGGAGAAGATGCTGGACGGCGTGCGCGCGGCCACTCCCATGGGGCGGCTGGGCACTTCCGAGGAAGTGGCCGGCGCGATCGCCTTCCTCTGCTCCGAGGACGCCGCGTTCATTCAGGGCCAGGTCATCGAAGTGAACGGCGGCTTCCTGATGGTATAGCTACCAGCGGTAGTGCACCGCGTAGGTGAGGGTCTTCTCCTCGCCCGGCGCGAGCGGCACGCGGAACTCCACCGTCTGGGCGTCGGTCTTGGTGAACGGTGTGGAACTGACCGGGATTTCCCAGCCGCTCCAGCGGTACATGTGCTCCACGACCCGCACCTCGGCCGGCTCCTTTTTACGGTTGCGGACCTTGATTTCGAAGGTCTCCTCGGAAGACTGGCGGCTGTGATCGATGCGGAAGGTAGTGCGCTTTCGTTCCCCCACGATGTCGAAGGCTGCGCCGGTGAAGACCCGCATGCGCTCGCCCTCCGGGGTGTGGTCGATGGTGTCCTCGCCGGTGAACTCCAGGCGGCCATCGGTGTCGCGGCGGTAGAAGCGCACGCGGCCCCTGGGCAGCGGCATGCCCAGGCGGTTGTCCTTGCTGTTGACGAACTCGCGCATTACCCAGACCTTGTTTTGCGACTGCGATCCGAAGCCGGGGTCCTGGCGCAGTTGCTCGGCGGGCGCATGGCGGTAGCGGTTCCAGTCGATCTGCGCGCCGTCGTAGACGTAGAGCATCTCGGCTCTGATCCCCTGCGTGCGCAAAAACTCCACCTGCTTGGACTCCTTGTCGAGCAGGGTGACGGGGCGCCGGAGCGTGTAGAGGTGGTACTCGTCGAAGGTCTTTTCTGTGACCGGCGGGCCGCCGGGCGCGCCGCCGACCATCCCGCCGACGACGCCGATGCCTAAGGCGGCGGGGCCCACCTGCGGCCGGATCTTGTTCACGTCGCCGGCCATGAGCTTGACAGCGGCCTTTTCGAAGGACTTGCCGCTGCGGTTCTCGATGGTGACCCAGCCGGCGAGGTCGAGGGCGTTGGCGGCGCTCTGCACGATGTTGTAATCGGCCTCCCAGTTGAAGCCGCCGGAGGCGTAGGAGAGTTCGGCCTCCAACGGGCCTGCCTGCCCTGCCTGGATGATCCAGGTGAGGGCGGGCTTGAGCTGCGCGCCGGCGCTCAGGGCGGGGAAGAGCGGTGTGCCGGGGAGATCGAAGCGCAGCTTGCCGTCGACCTCGATGATGGGCGGGGAGGGCGCCAGGCCGCGGGAGGCCGGCGGCATCGCATACGGGCCGTATGGCGGGCGCGGCGTGTATCCCGCCCGGATCACCTTGCCGGTAACGGTTTCGACGCGGTCGCCCGTGCGCACCTGGAACTCGATGGTCTGGCCCTCGTAGGCAGCGAGCAGGGCTTCGAGCGCGATGGGGTCCGCGCGGTAGTTCTGCTCCAGGATGGCCAGGTTGCGCTTGCCGGAGGGGTCCCGCAGGATGACGGATTCCGGCTCCAGGTGCGCGGTCACCCCGGCGAATTCAACGCGGTTCTCACCCGCCTGGAGATTGAGCGTGATCTTTTCGCGAACGATGGCGAACTGCTGGTTGTAGACCGTCAGTGCCGGCTGAGCCAGCGCGGATACGGCGGCAAATAACAGCAGAGTTGCGTAGCACATGCGGGGTTGGACGGCGAAAGCGCAGCCTGAGTTCCCGCCGCTCAGGGCCGGAAGGCGAAATTGCGGAACTGCCAGGGATCTTCGAGGTCCGGTCCGGGCCTGGGGTCCCCGGCGATATACTCGCGGTATCGCATCAAAGGCGTCCAATCGACCGGTTCCGACAGGAACTCGCCAAGGTAAGGCCGTGCGAACGTTAAGACTTCGTCATGGGGCAGGTCTTCGGGCAGGCAGAGGCCCCGCTGCGGGTTTTGAATCGCCCAGAGCACCCCGGCGATGAGGCCGCTGGCGACCTGTACGGCGGTGGCATTCACGTGCCCTAGCATCTCGCGTGCTTGCGGGGCGGCCAGCATAGTGCCCGTCCACCAGGACCGGTAACGGTGGCCCATAATGAGCGCCCCCATGATGTCGCTGCCGGTGCAGGTCTCATCGTTGAGAATACGGGTCTTCGGATGCAGTTCATAGCGCCGGCACCGCAGTTCATGCATGGAGACCATCGTGTCGCGGCAGGGCAGATAGGCGTATAGAACCGTGGGCCGGTAGGCCACCCGGCCGTTCTCCCGCACGGTGAGGGCGTGCGCAATGGTAAAGGTTTCGCCGTGCGTGACGAGCATCCCGACGATCTCCTGGCGAGGCACCCAGGAACGTACCCAGGTGTTCATCCCCATTCGAGGCAGAATAAGCTGGCTCTCCGGACTCCGGTGCAGCCGGCGCCCGTGCTCCGGGAGTTGCTTCTCGTGCGTGCCCCATCCGAATTCGGAGGGTGCGATGGATTCCTCCCACATGCCCTCCACGCTCCAGGTGCCGACGAATTCGTCGGGCTGTTTGATCCGGGTCCCCTGCTGCGTGTCCAATTCGCTGCAGTGGATGGCCTTCACCCCGAGCGACCTGGCCAGATGCGGGAAGTCGCTCTCGCTCAGGTGCCGCTCCAGTTGGCGCCGGTGTTCCTCGG
>JAWLGN010000008.1:0-42944 GCA_041685075.1 Bryobacteraceae bacterium | reverse complement strand
GAGAAACCCTGGCCCGCATGGGCGCCCAGATGCTGCTTTCGCCGTGCGCCTGGGCGGTGGAGGCGAAGCACGACAACCGCCGCGACCCCTACGGCGCGCTGTGGCGCGGTTCCTACAGTGCGCTGGCCCGGCGCTTCGGCCTGCCGGTGGTGGGGGTGAGCAACGTCGGCCCGGTCGCCGCGGGACCCTGGGCGGGACGCAAGTGCATCGGCTGCTCGCTGGCCATGACCGGCGAAGGGGAAATCGCCGCCGAAGGCCCGTATGGCGAGCGCGCCGAAGCGCTCATCGCGGTGGAGATGCCGCTGCGCCGGCTACTGTGAAGCGAGCCAGAGGTACATGTTCAGGAAGGCCAGGGCGGTCAGGAACACGCAGATACCGGCCGCCACGCGCCAGGCGCGCTCGATGAGGGGGCGCGCCAGGTAGGGAGTCCCGGCGATCCAGGCGGTTGCGAAACCGCCCACCAGCCCGCCGATGTGCGCGGCGTTGTCCACCCGCAGCCCCGGCAGCAGGCCGAAAAGCAGCATGTAGACGGCCCAGCGCACGTAGGCGCCGCGCGCCGCCGCCACCGCCCCGGTAGGCTGCTTCAGCCCCAGCGCGATCATGGCGCCGATGAGTCCGAACAGCCCCGCCGATGCGCCCACCGATACCGCCGGGCTCCACCAGGTGCTGCCCATAAAACCCAGCACGGTGGCGGCGAAGTAGATCACGATCATGCGCGCCGCGCCGAAATGCTCCTCGGTCTGCGCCCCCAAATCGAACAGCACCCAGGAGTTGAAGGCGAAGTGCAGCACGCCGCCGTGCAGGAAGCCCGCCGTAATCAGCCGCCACCACTGCCCCAGCAGGATGGCGTCCCGGTACTTGGCCCCGAAATCGAACAGGGTGCGAATATCGATGCCGAGGAAGGCCTGCTGGTTGCCCGCCCGCATGCTGTAAAGCGTGGTGGCGACGTAGAGCCCCAGGTTGATCACCAGGATCAGCACCGTCACGAAGGCCGCGGCCGGCACCAGGCCGCCCAGCAGCGGCCGCGGATCGCGGCGGTCGATCGCCCGCAGCCCCACAGGCTCGTTGCAGTATGGGCACACCTTGTCCCGGTTGGTAATGAAGGCCCGGCAGTGCGGGCACATACGGCGCGGATCCATGTCCCACCATTGTACAACCCGGTCTTTCGCGCCCATCGCATTCTGGTACAATCGGAAGTCCCTCATGGATAAGACCGAACGCGAGTACCGCCAGGACATCGTGGATATCGGGCGGCTGGTGTTTCAGAAGGGTTGGGTGGCGGCCAACGACGGCAACATTACCATCCGGCTGGACCAGGAACGCCTGCTCGCCACCCCCACGGGCGTCTGCAAGGGCATGATGCACCCGGATGACCTGATCGTCATGGACATGGAGGGAAAGAAGATCTCCGGGCGCAAGGAAGGCACCTCCGAGATCGCCATGCACCTGACGATCTACCACCTCCGTCCGGATGTCCGCGCGGTGGTGCACGCGCACCCCCCGGTAGCCACGGGTTTTGCGGCGGCGGGCATGCCGCTGAACCTGGCGCTGCTGCCGGAAGTGATCATTACCATGGGCTGCGTGCCGCTGGCCGATTACGGCCTGCCGGGCACGCGCGAACTGACCGATCCGCTGCTGCCCTACATCCCCAAGTACGACGCCATCCTGATGGAGAACCACGGCGCGGTGTGCTACGGGGAGGACGTCTACAAGGCCTTCTTCCGCATGGAGACGGTGGAGCACTTCGCGCGCATCTCCCTGGTAGCGAAGCTGCTGGGCGGCGCCAAGGTGCTGCCCAAGCAGGAGGTCGACAAGCTGTTCCAGTCCCGCACGCGCTACGGCGTGAAGGCCAGGGCAGGCGCCGTGCCGGGCTGCCCGGTGGTGGCCGAAGAGGTCGGCGGCGCATCCGACAGGTTCTATGTCACGCGCGACGAGTTGGTTACCCTCGTGGAGGAGGCCCTCAAGGCGCGTGGGTTGTGACCCCATAAGCGCGGGGGCACGTTGATGAAGAGGAGTTGCTGAGATGGGTGAAGCGTTAGGAATGATCGAGACCCGCGGCTTCGTGGCCATGATCGAGGCCTGCGACGCGATGGTGAAGGCCGCCAAGGTCTCGCTGATCGGCTGGGAGAAGATCGGCTCCGGCTACGTCACCGCCATGGTGCGGGGCGACGTGGCGGCGGTGCGCGCGGCCACCGACGCGGGCGCCGCGGCGGCGCGCCGGGTGGGCGAACTCATCGCCGTGCACGTGATCCCGCGGCCGCACCAGAGCCTGGAAGACATTCTGCCGATCGGCAAGACCCAGGGGCAGAACGCCGGCAAGTAGCGGCCCGCAGGACCACTCATGATTCTCGCCCGCGTGGTGGGGACCGTCGTGGCGACGCGCAAGGATCCCCGCCTGGAAGGTAAAACGCTGCTGATCATCCGGCCGGTCTCTCCGGAGGGCAAGGACGAGGCCGGCTACGTGGTGGCCGTCGACACGGTCAGCGCGGGACCTCGCGAGCGCGTCATCGCGGTATCGGGAAGTTCCGCCCGCATGGCCGAGGGCTGCAAGGATACGCCCGTCGATACCGCCATTGTGGGCATTGTAGACGACGTGCAGTTGAACGCCTGAGGCTGCCGCCCCGCGTGCGCCGCGCCTCATCAGGTTCTTTGACGGGCGCCGATACCGTGGATCAGGGATTGAGGGCGCGCGCGATCCATGAAAAACTAGATACGTGAAACGTGCGTTGATTGCGGGAGCGTTGCTGGCCGCGGCGGTGGGTACGGTGGCATGGTTCCGTATCATGTCGCAACGCGTGGAGGCGCTCCAGGAGGAACTGGCAGCCGCCAACCGCCAGGCTGAAGCCATTCAACGGGAGGTGCGGGAATACGAAAAGCTGTCTCGCGCGGTGGCGCAGTCGGCCGCCGACGCGCGGGAAGAAGCCGCGCGCGCCGCCGAGGCCGCGGCCCGGCAGTTGAGCGCCCGCGAACGCGCCGAACTGGCCCGCGAGCAGGCGGAGATGGAAGCCCGCCAGGCCAAGGAGCGGGAGGCCCTCAGCCGCGAGGAACTGGCCGCCCTCCAGAAGCGCCGCCAGGCGGAACTGGACCGCATGCAGGAGGCCCTCAGCCGCATCGCCCCCACCCGCCGCACCGCTTCCGGCATGGTGGTGGAGCTGGCCAACGATTCCTTCCACTTCGATTTCGACAAGGCCGACCTGCGCCCCCAGAACCGCGAGATCCTGAGCCGCATCGCCGGCGTGCTGCTGGCCTCCCACGGGTATCGCCTCTTCGTCTACGGCCACACCGACGACACCGGCTCGGCGGAGTACAACCAGAGCCTCTCGGAGCGGCGCGCCAAGGCCGTGGGCGACTATCTCGAAGCCGCCGGACTGCCCGCCGCCATTATGGAAGTGAAGGGCTTCGGCAAGTCCAACCCGCGCGCCCCCAACAAGACCGCGGAGGGACGGCAGAAGAACCGGCGCGTGGAAATCGGCATCGTGGACAGCATCATCCATTACCAGGGCGTGGTGGGCAGCGCCTCCGGGCAGCAACCCTAGCCCGGGCCGCACGCTGCATGGCAACCCGCTCCGGTGAACAAGCAGAGCAGGCCTTCGGCCCGCGGCGGGCGCCCGGAGTGGGACCGGGGGGCCCCCGCGGCCTGGGGAGTTCCCTACCCGTCCGCCAGCCTCTCCAGCAGCCCGCGTACCGCCTTCACATCCGGCAGGGTGAAGCGCGCCCGCGTGGCGCCGCCGCCCACGTGCACCGTCCAGGCATCCGGGTCCATGCGGGCGAACAGATCCTCATCGGTGCGGTCGTCGCCGATGGCCAGGCGAAAATCCGGGTCCGGCCAGAGCGCCAGGATGCGCTCCACCAGGTGCCCCTTGTTGGCCCACATGGGCTTCACCTCGACGATCTTGTTGCCGCGGAAGGCCCGCAGTTCGGTTTCCGCCAGCATGCTCTCGAGCATCTCCACCAGTTCGTGAGCCAGCCATTCACCGAACTCCGGCTCGGCCATGCGGTAGTGCCACACCAGGGCGTGTTCCTTCTCCTCGACGAAGCTGCCCGGCGTGCGGATGACGAAATGCTCCAGGATGGGGCGCACGGTCTGCTTCCAGTCGGCGGGGCCGAAGGCTCCGGCCGGTTCCCAGGCCCCGCCGGCACGCAGGGTGGCGCCGTGTTCGGCGGCCAGCAGAAGGCCGGGCACGTTGCCGAACCAGCCCTCCAGGTCCGCGGCGCGGCGGCCGGAAACCAGCACGACGCAATTATTGGTATCGGCGGCCAGGGTGCGGAGCGTAGCCCGCAGCTCCGGCGGCGGCGTGGCGCGGCCCGGCAGGACGGCGAACCCTACCAGCGTGCCGTCGTAGTCGAGCAGCAGCAGGCGCTTCTTCGAACGGCGGTAGTGCGCTTCGACGGCCGCGGTATCCAGCGCGCGGGGGCGCTGCGATTCCGCCTTAACACGCTCGGCGGCCGCCTTGCGCAGCGTCTCCAGAAAGCGCTCCCCCCAGGTGAACACGTTATTGCGGACCACGCGCTCGTGGAGCGCCCGCATGCGCTCCCGGCGTTCTTCGGGATCGAGTTGCAAGGCGCGCCCCACCGCCTCGGCCATCTGCTCCTCGTCGAGCGGGTTCACCAGAAAGGCCTCCCCCATCTCCGCAGCAGCGCCGGCGAACTCGCTCAACACCAGCACGCCGTCGCCTTCCGGCTTGGCCGCGGCATACTCCTTGGCCACCAGGTTCATGCCATCGCGCAGCGGCGTCACCCAGCCCACGTCGGCCAGCCTGTAGAGCGCCACCAGCTCGGTTTTGTCGACGCTGCGGTTGATGTAGACGATGGGGGTCCAGGCTGCCGTGCCCAGCTTGCCGTTGATCTCTCCCACCAGTTCGTTCACCTCGCGGCGCAGGTCCTGGTAGGTGTCGAGGCCCTCGCGCGAGGGCACCGCGATCTGAATCAGCACCACGCTGCCGCGCAGTTCCGGAGTGGTCTCCAGCAGCCGGCGGTAGCTGCGCAGCCGTTCCGGAATGCCCTTGGTGTAATCCAGGCGGTCCACCGCCACCAGCACGCGCTGCCGGTCGTACTGTCGCCGCAGCTCGGCCAGCCGGTGTTCGGAAGCTTCGCAGGGGCGGAAATCGTCCGGCGCGATCCCGATGGGCATGGCTTCCATCCGCACCACGCGGTCCCCCAGTTCCACCTCGCCGATGCGGCTTTCCAGGCCCAGCAGGCGCAGCAGCGAGGAGCGGAAATGCTGCAGATGGCGATGCGTGTGGAAGGCCACCAGGTCGGCTCCCAGCAGCCCGCGCAACACTTCGTCGCGGTGCGGCAGCAGCCCGAAAATTTCCGAGGAGGGAAACGGGATGTGCAGGAAAAAGCCGATGCGCGCCTCCGGCATGGCCTCGCGCAGCATGCTGGGCAGCAGCATCAGGTGATAGTCGTGCACCCAGATGAGATCGCCCGGGCGGGCGCGCCGCACCACCGCGTCGCAGAAGATGCGGTTGGCCTCCACGTAGGCGTTCCATGCCTCGGGGGTGAACTTCAGGTGCGTCGGGAGATAATGGAACAGGGGCCAGACGGCCTGGTTGGGATAACCTTCGTAGAACGACGCCGCCAGGTCGCCCGGCAAATCCAGCGCCACGGCTCCTTCGCTCTGCTCCCAGCCGCTGATGATTTCCGCGCGCCGCGGATCTCCGCCGTTTTCCGTCTCGCCGGACCAGCCGATCCAGATGCCGCCGGTGCGCCGCAGAATCGCTTCCACGGCCGTCACCAGGCCACCGGAACTCCGCTCTGTACGCCACTCCCCCACTTCATCGCTTCTGAGCGTCAATGGCAAACGATTGGAGACTACGATCAGGCGATTAGACACCTACCATGGTACACCGGCGTATGCGGCCGTGCCCGGCGCGCCCGCGCCAGGCTGCATGCGGACGGCAGCGCATCACCGGGCTACATTTTGAGAATCAGGAGGAATCACAAACGGGCACATGCCCCCGGAGAACAGAAGTAGCGCCATCAAATCCGACCCGCTGTGGTACAAGGATGCCATCATCTACGAGGTTCACGTCAGGGCCTTCGCCGACGGCAACGGCGACGGGATGGGAGACTTCCCCGGGCTGACCTCCAAGCTGGACTACCTGCAAAACCTGGGGATCACGGCCGTCTGGCTGCTGCCCTTCTGCCCTTCCCCCTGGAAAGACGACGGGTATGACATCTCCAACTACACCGATGTGCACCCGGCCTACGGCACCCTGCGCGATTTCGAGATCTTCCTGCGGGAGGCCCACCGCCGCGGGCTGCGGGTGATCACCGAAATGGTGTTGAACCACACCTCGGATCAGCACATCTGGTTTCAGCGGTCGCGCCGGGCCGAGCCCGGCTCGCGCTGGCGCAACTACTACGTCTGGAGCGACACGCCCGACCGTTACAACGACGCGCGTATTATCTTCAAGGATTTCGAGACGTCCAACTGGACCTGGGATCCCGTGGCCAGGGCCTACTACTGGCACCGCTTTTACTCCCACCAGCCGGATCTCAACTACGACAACCCCGAGGTGCGGGCGGCCGTGCTGAAGGCGCTCGATTTCTGGCTCGACATGGGCGTGGACGGCGTGCGGCTGGACGCCGTACCGTACCTCTACGAGCGCGAAGGCACCAGTTGCGAGAACCTGCCGGAAACCCACGCGTTTCTCAAGGAACTGCGAGCCCACGTGGATGCCAAATACGAGGACCGCATGATTCTGGCGGAAGCCAACCAGTGGCCCGAGGACGCCATCGCCTACTTCGGCCAGGGCGACGAGTGCCACATGGCGTTCCACTTTCCCCTCATGCCGCGGCTCTTCATGGCCACCCGCATGGAGGACCGCTACCCGGTGACCGAGATCCTGCACCTCACGCCGCCCATTCCGGACAACTGCCAGTGGGCCCTGTTCCTGCGCAATCACGACGAACTCACCCTGGAGATGGTCACCGACGAGGAGCGCGACTACATGTACCGCGTCTATGCGCAGGACCAGCACATGCGCATCAACCTGGGCATCCGCCGCAGGCTGGGGCCGCTGCTCGAAAGCGACCGCCGGCGCATCGAGCTGCTCAACGCGCTGCTGCTCTCGCTGCCCGGCACCCCCGTCATCTACTACGGCGATGAAATCGGCATGGGCGATAACTTCTATCTCGGCGACCGTAACGGCGTGCGCACCCCCATGCAGTGGTCCAGCGACCGCAACGCCGGCTTCTCGCGCGCCAACCCGCAGCGCCTTTACCTGCCGGTGATCATCGACCCGCAGTTTCACTACGAGGCCGTCAACGTCGAGGCGCAGCACAACAATCCCCATTCGCTGCTGTGGTGGATGCGGCGCATCGTGGCGCAGCGCAAGCAGTCCCAGGCCTTCGGCCGCGGCACCCTGGAGTTTCTCTATCCGGAGAACCGCCGGGTGCTGGCGTTTGTGCGGCGGTACGGGGACGAACGGATTCTGGTGGTGGCCAACATGTCGCGCTTCGCGCAGGCGGCCGAACTGCCGCTCCAGCGCTTCCAGGGCCTCACCCCGGTGGAGATGTTCGGCGGCAACGCCTTCCCCCCCATCTCGGACCAGCCCTACCTGCTCTCGCTGGGGCCGCACTCCTTCTACTGGTTTACGCTCCAGCAGCGTCCGGAAATGGCCGACGCGCTCCAGTTGGAAAGCAGCGAGCGGGAAATCCCGGTCTTTACCGTGGCGTCCTGGAGCGATGTCTTCGATTCGGCCCTGCGCGCGGCGCTGGCGGGCTACCTGCCCCGCTTCCTTCCCACGCGCCGCTGGTTTCTGGGCCGCAGGCGGCGCGTGCGGTCGGCAGAAGTGCGCGATATCATCCCCTTCCCGCGCACCGCGTCCTACATCCTGTTCGTGCGGGTGGATTACACCGACGCCGAGCCGGAGACCTACCTGATGACGCTTTCGCTCGCCCGCGACGAGCAGGCCGAGCAGGTGTTGCGCGAGATCCCCACTTACGTGCTGGCGCGCCTGGAGGGTCCCGGCGGCAGCCACGGCGTGCTCTACAGCGCGGTGCGAAACCGCGAGTTCTGCCGGCAACTGCTGCAGGCCATCTCGCGGCGCCGCCGGTTCAAGAGTCAGCACGGCGAACTGGCTGCCTTCCACACCCGCGCCTTCCGCCGCATCTGGGGCGCCGACCGGCCCGAACTCGAGCCCGTGGTTTCCCGCGCCGCGCAGAACAACACCACCATCCACTACGGCGATCGTTTCGTTTTCAAACTCATCCGCCGCATCGAACCGGGCATCCACCCGGAGCGTGAAATCGGCCAACACCTGACCGAGCGCGTCCGCTCGCGCCACACCGCTCCACTGGCCGGCGCGCTGGAGTACCGCAGCGGCGACCAGACCGCCAGCATCGCGGTGCTCTACGGACACGTGCAACACGAGGTCGATGCCTGGCAATACACCCTGGACAGCCTGGGCCTGTACTTCGAGCAGGCGCTGGCCGCCGGGCTTCCGGCCCCCGAACCCAACCGCCAGCACACCCTGCTGCTGGCCGCCGAACGCCCGCCCACCGTCGCGCTGCAGCTCATCGGATCGTACCTGGAAACGGCCCGCCTGCTCGGCCGCCGCACCGCCGAGATTCACGTGGCCCTGGCCTCCCGGACCGACGACCCCGCTTTCGAGCCGGAGCCCTACACCGACTTCTACCGCCACGGCTTGTATCACGGCCTGCTGGCGCACTTCACCCGCAACCTCGAGCTGCTGCGGCGCAACCTCGACAAGGCCCCCTCCGACGCGCGCCCCGAGTGCGAACGGCTGCTCGAGCGCGAACCCGAACTGCGCCAACTGCTCATGCAGCTTCGCGATCACCGCATCGCGGCCGTCCGCACCCGCGTCCATGGCGATTACAATCTGGAACAGGTGCTGTTCACCGGGAAGGACTTCGTGCTCATCGATTTCGAGGGAGATCCCTCCCGGCCGCTCAGTGAACGGCGCATCAAGCGCTCCCCCCTGCGCGACGTGGCCGCCATGATCCTCTCCTTCCACTACGCCTCCCATGCCGTGCTGTTCGGGAAAGTCTCCGGCGTGGTGGGCCGCCTGGAGGATACCGCGAAGCTGGAAAGCTGGGCCGATTACTGGACGGAATGGACCACCGCATCCTTCCTGGCCGGCTATCTGGCGGTGCCCGGAACCAGCGCCCTGCTGCCCTCCTCCCGGCCGGAGCTGCGCCTGCTGCTGGATATCTTTTTGGTCGAGAAGGGCCTGCGCGAGCTGCGCTACGAATTCGATCACCGTCGCGAGTGGCTTCGCATCCCGGTCCACGGCATTCTGGAATTGCTGGAAATGGAGTAATCATGCACATCCCGCGGGCTACCTATCGGCTGCAGTTCAACCAGACCTTCCGGTTCGCGGACGCGCGCGACCTGGTGCACTACCTGCACGACCTGGGCATCAGCCACATGTACTGCTCGCCCTGGTTCAAACCCCGGCGCGGCAGTTCCCACGGCTACGATGTCGCCGACCCCATGCGCGTCAACTCCGACCTGGGCACCGAGGAGGACTTCGAGGAGATGGCCGAGAAGCTGCGCCACTACGAGATGGCGCTGCTGCTCGACATCGTCCCCAACCACATGGCCGCCAGTCCGGAAAACCCCTGGTGGCTGGACGTGCTGGAAAACGGCGCCGCTTCCGAGTACGCCGAGTTCTTCGATATCGACTGGCACCCGGCCACCAGCAAGGCCGCTTTCCTCCAGGACAATCGCGTGCTGCTGCCGATTCTCGGCGGTCTTTACGGCGAGGCGCTCGAAAACCAGGAGCTCAGCCTGCGAGTGGACGATACCGGCTTCTTTGTGCGGTACTACGACCACAAGATGCCGATCGACCCCCGGACCTACGACGTGATTGTGCAAGGGGCCATCGAGCAGAACCCCGAACTCGTCGAGCTGCGCTCCATCCTGGACGACATCACGCGGCTGCCTTCGCGCGATGATCTGGATTTCGAGCGCCTGATGGCGCGGCGCACCCAGAAAAAGGCCCTGAAGCACCGCCTCTGGAAGGCCTACCTGGAGGATCCCGCCGTGAAGCGCGCCATCGACGACGCCCTGCGCCTGTTCAATGGCGAGCGCGGCGACCCCGGCAGCTTCGATGCGCTCGACAATCTGCTCTCCCGCCAGGCCTACCGGCTGGCTCACTGGAAAATCGGCTTCGAGGAGATCAATTACCGGCGCTTCTTCGACATCAATGAACTCATCGGGCTGCGTATCGAGGTACCGCAGGTCTTCGAGCTGCGCCACCTGCGCATCCTGGAGATGGTTCGCGCCGGGCGCATCGCCGGCCTGCGCATCGATCACATCGATGGTCTCTACGATCCGCGCGGCTACCTGGCCCGGCTCCAGCAATCCATCGGCGAGCCGGGCGGCTTCTACGTGGTGGCGGAGAAGATTCTGGGCGCGGGCGAGCGCCTCCCCACGGAGTGGCCCATCGCCGGCACCACCGGTTACGACTACCTGAACGTCCTCAACGGCATCTTCATCCACCGCCCGGGCCTGGAGGCCCTTACCGCTCTCTACGAGCGCCGCACCGGAACGGTGCAGCCCTTCGAGGAGATCTGCTACGCGGCCAACAAGAAAGTCATGCGCGACCTGTTCATCGGCGAAGTCAACTCCCTGGGGCACGACCTGGGGCGCCTGGCCGCGCAGGACCGCTACGCCCGCGACGTGCCCGTCAGCGAACTCAAGGACGCCCTGGTGGAAGTGACCGCCTGCCTGCCGGTCTACCGCACCTACGTGCGGGACTTCAACGTATCGCCGGAGGACCGCGAGCGCATCGAGCGCACCGTGCGGGTGGCTCGCGAGCGCACCCCGGAGGACCTCATCACCCCGGAGGCCTTCGCCTTTTTGCGCCGCGTCCTGCTCCTCGAACCGCGCCACTACACCCGGGACGAGCTGCCGCGCTGGCTGGCCTTCGTCATGCGATGGCAGCAGTTCACCGGCCCGGTCATGGCCAAGGGCCTTGAAGACACCGCCTCCTACCGCTACAACAACCTGCTCTCGGTGAACGAAGTGGGCTCGGACCCGCTGCGCCTGGACCCTCCCACGGATCTGGCCGGCTTCCACGAGTTCAACCTCTACCGGCAGCGGCACTGGCCCCACACCATGAACGCCACCTCCACGCACGACACCAAGCGGGGAGAGGACGCGCGGGCGCGGCTCAACGTGCTCTCCGAGCTTCCGGCCGAGTGGGAGGATTGCCTGGAGCGCTGGACCAACCTCAACGAGCCCTTCCGCCGCCGGGCGGGAGGCGGCCTGGTCCCCGGCCCCAACGACGAGTTCCTCATCTACCAGACCCTGCTGGCCACCTGGCCCATCCACGAAGCCGATATGCCCGAGTACCCCGAACGCCTGCGGCAGTTCGTGGTCAAAGCGGTACGGGAGGCCAAGACCCGCACCAGTTGGATCCGCTCCAACATCGAGTACGAGGAGGCCCTTTGCGGGTTCATTGCCGATATCCTCTCCGAGGAGGCCAAGTTCCTGGAAGATTTCCTGCCCTTCCAGCGCCGGATTGCCTTCTATGGAGCCATCAACGGACTGGCGCAGGTCCTGCTGAAGATCGCCTCGCCGGGCGTGCCGGACTTCTACCAGGGCTCCGAGCTGTGGAACCTCAGCATGGTGGACCCGGACAACCGGCGCCCGGTGGACTACACCCGCCGCATGGAACTGCTGGATTGGCTGAACGACCGCGAGGCCGAGGGCGTGAAAAAGCTGGTGGCGGAACTGATGCGCGACCCGCTCCAGGACGCCATCAAGCTCTACGTAGTGCGCAAGGCGCTGTTATTCCGCCGCCGTCACCCGGAGCTGTTCTCCGAAGGCGAGTACGTGCCGCTGGCGGCCACCGGGGCGGGCGCCGATAACGTCATCGCCTTCGCCCGGCGCCAGGACACCAAGTGGGTCCTGGCCGTGGCGCCCCGCTGGGTGACGCAACTCGGCTGCCAGCCGCCCGACTGGAAGACCTGCGAGTGGCGTAACACCGCGCTCGAGCGGCCCGAGGGTGCCCCGGCTGCCTGGACCAACGTTCTTACTGGAGCGGTGGTGCGGAGCCTGCGGCTCTCCGGCATCCTGCGCGATTTTCCCGTAGCGCTGCTGGAGGGGCGATAAGCCATGTTTCCGCGTTCCAGCGGCGTGCTGCTGCACCCCACTTCGCTCCCCGGCCCCTACGGCATCGGCGACCTCGGCCCGGAGGCCTTCGCCTTCATCGACTGGCTCGCCGCCGCCGGCCAGCGCGTCTGGCAGGTGCTGCCGCTCGGCCCCACAGGCTACGGCGACTCGCCCTACCAGCTCTTCTCCGCCTTCGCCGGCAACCCCCTCCTCATCAGCCCGGATGCGCTCGTCGAGGAGGGATTGCTCAACGCCCTCGATCTCGCCTCGCACCCGCCCTTCCCCGAGGAGACCGTGGACTACGGAGCGGTCGTCGCCTGGAAGATGCCGCTGCTGGAGCGCGCCTGGCGCAACTTCCGCGGGAGCGCCGAAGGCGCCGCGCTGCGCGACTACGAAACGTTCCAGACCGCGCATGCCCAGTGGCTCGACGATTACGCCCTGTTCATATCGCTCAAGGCGGCCCACGGCGGCCAGGCCGTGTGGACCGAATGGGAGCCCGGCATCCGCGCCCGCGAACCCGAAGCCGTCAGGCGCTGGAGCCAGCGCCTGGCCGACGCCATCGACCAGGCCCGCTTCTTCCAGTACCTCTTCTATCGCCAGTGGCAGGCCATCCGCCGGCGCTGCCGCGAGCGCGGCATCCGCATCATGGGAGACCTGCCCATCTACGTGGCGCATGACAGCGCCGACGTCTGGGCCCACCCGCAGTTCTTCCTGCTCGATGAGCGCGGCCGGCCGCTCCGTGTGGCCGGGGTGCCCCCGGACTACTTCAGTGCCACGGGGCAGCTATGGGGCAACCCCATCTATCATTGGGACGCGCTCGCCGAAACCGGCTACGCCTGGTGGGTGGAACGCTTTCGCGCCGCGCTGGAACAGTTCGATTTCCTCCGGGTGGATCACTTCCGCGGCTTCGAAGCCTACTGGGAGGTGCCCGCGGGCGCCCGGACGGCCATCGGCGGCCGCTGGGTCCCCGGTCCCGGCGCGGCGCTCTTTCGTGCCTTGCGGGAAAGCCTCGGCGCGCTTCCGGTAGTGGCGGAAAATCTCGGGGTGATCACCCCCGAGGTGGAGGCCCTGCGCGAGGAGTTCGGCTTCCCCGGCATGAGCATCCTCCAGTTCGCCTTCGGCAAGGACCCGCAAGGGCCCGACTTCCGCCCGCACAACTACCCGCGCAACCGGGTGGCCTACACCGGCACGCACGATAACGACACCGTCATCGGCTGGTGGACCAGCACCGGCGAGCGCGACAGTACCCGCACCGCCGAAGACGTGGTAAAGGAGAAGGCCTTCGCGCGCGAGTACCTCGACACCGACGGGCGCGACATGCACTGGGTGCTCATCCGCACCCTGATGGCCTCGGTGGCCGATACCGTGCTGTTTCCGGTGCAGGACGTGCTGGGGCTGGGCAGCGAAGCCCGCATGAACATGCCCGGCACCAGCAGCGGAAACTGGCGCTGGCGCCTGCGGCCCGGCGCGCTCGATGCGGGCGTCACGGAACGTCTGCGGCGGCTCGCGGAAATCTACGACCGGCTGTGACGCCCGCCCTCGCGGCTGGTTGACGCTGCTACCGGCGCCGGCGGCGCAGTCCGAGGCCGGCCGCGCTCAGCAGACCGCCCCCCAACAGCATCGCCAGCCAGTTGCCGGACGCCGCGGGCAGGCTGCGGTAGGCGGTGCCGCCCTGCTGCCCGAGGTCGGCCGGCTGGATCTCCGCGAACGGGTCCAGAACCGGCGCCCCCGACTCCGACGGCTGCGCCTGCTGGCCTGGCTGGGCCGGCTGCACCTGGCTGCCCGCAGGAGGCTGGGACTGCTCCATCGGCTCCGAGGAGCGCTGCGCCTCGCTCTGCTTCTCCTGCTCTGTGGTGGATGGCTGCTGTGCCGGAGCGGCTGTCTGTGGAGTGCCGGGCCGCTGGGAGCCGTACGGTTCAGCCGGTTCGACTTGCGACGGAACCGTCTGCGCTACGTTCTCCTGCTCCCCTTCCCGGCTGGTGGTATCGGTCTGGGTGCCCGGGATGGTGCTGGAACCGGTCTGCATGTCGGCGGCGCCGCGGTCCGCCTGGCCCGTGCGGTTTACCCCCCGGGTCTCGGTGCCCGCACCGGCAGCGCCCGGCGTGCCGGACGTCTGGGCATTCGCCGCACTCACCGCGAGCACGGCGCCTATGGTCATCATTGCGAGTTTTCTCATCTAAGATCTCCTGGTACGTCCCGGCGTAGTGCCGCGGGACAGATACTCCACTGCAAGCACCCCTCCGGTGTACGTTTACCTGCGGCATCCCCCGGTGTTAAGCTGCAAGTGCTTATGACCAAACGCGAAAGAGTGGAAGCCGTCTACGGCATGCGGAAGGCTGACCGCATCCCGTTCGTACCCGCCATCTACGAGCACAAGGGCGCCCTGGTAGGCAAGACGCCCTCGGAGATCTGCCGCAACGCGGACTACCTGTACGCGGGACTCAAACGCGAACTGGAGGTCTACGATCCCGACATGCTGGTGATCGGCATCGACGTCTACAACGTAGAGGCCGAGGCCATGGGCTGCCCGGTGGTCTACTTCGACGACGAGAGCGTTCCCGCCATCGTCGAGCCGCTGGTCAAGCGGCCGGAAGATATGGCGCGCCTCCGCACGCCGGATCCGGAGAAAGATGCCCGCATGCCCGTTTACCTCGAAGTGGCCGAAGCGCTGGGGCGCGAGCTGGGCGCGGAGATGGTCCTGCGCGGCGCCGTTACCGGGCCGTATTCGATGGCCTCCGCCATGGTGGGCGCCGAAGACTTTATCCTGGCGAGCATCGAGCAACCCGAGTTCTGCGAGCGACTGGTGCGGCTCTGCGCCCGCGCCACCGTGGATTTCGGAAAGGCCTTCCTAAAGCGCGGCGTCGAGCCGATCATCTTCGACTCCCGCGCCACCCCCACGCTGGCCTCCCCGCGCATCTTCCGGAAACTGGTGACGCCCGTCTACCGCGACTACATCATCCCGGAACTGAAATCCGCCGGCGGCCGGTGGATCCCCTTCATCATCGGGGGCAACACCACCCCGATCATCGACGACCTGATCGCCACGGGCGCTTCGCAGTTCCTCTGCGACCGCCCCGCCAGCCTGGAGAAGTGGCGGCAGAAAGCACTCGCCGCAGGCGTGCCGTTCCGTGCCAATGTCGATGCCGTGCTGGTGAACAACGGAACACCGGCGGCCATCCGGCGGCAGTCCATGGAAATTTTGCGCGAATGCCACGACCACCCGGGCTTCCTGCTCGGCTGCGGCGTGGTAGCGTACGACGGCAAGGCCGAGAACGTCGATGCCATCCTCCAGGCCATCAAGGACGTAGCCACCGGTACAGTGGATTGGGAGCGCGAATTGGGCAGCGCGGCCGGCGCCTAACCGCCTCCGGCGGCGCGGGCGGGTCCAACGCAACCGAAAAAAAAGGCCGCCGGAACTTCTCACCCGACGGCCCCAGGTTGCGGTTTGAGACCTTTTCGAATATCAGTCGCCGAAGGAGCCGACTTGCTCGGTCTCTTCTTCGGCCGGCGCGGCGGCGGGCTCCGGCATCCGGATCTGCACCAGTTCCGGCCCTTCCGGCTCCTTCAACACTTCGCGCCGGTAAAGCTTTGCCATGCGGGCGTTCTCCTCGGCTTGCCGCTGCCGTTCGGCGCGCGCCCGCAACTTCTCTTCACGCGCGTTCTTGGCTACCCCGATCAGGTCGAGGTCCTGCTGCCGCTCGCGCGTCACAATCTCGTCCTTGAGCACCAGGGAATGTTCCGTGCTCTCCAGTGGCACCTTCTTGCCGCCGGCGAAGATCTCGTGCCGGCCGTGCTCTTCGTACCACTTGGTCAGGGTAGCGGTCATGTGCATCTTCTCAACGATGTTGCGCCACCCTATACCTGTATTATAAGCACAAAACGATATTTCTCCCTGCTGGGTCGCATACGGAATGATGCATTGTTCGGTACGGCGGAAATCGTAGTTGTATAGATCTTGAAACCACATGCCGGCGATCAGGAGGAAATTCCAGCGGTCCGCGCGGCGGCGCTGGATGTCGTCGAGGGTGCGGTCGGCTCCCACTTTGCCGTAGTTCTTCCCGGTGGCCCCGAAAGTCTTATCGAATTTCCGCAGCATGTCGCTGAGCTTGAAGTGGGTGGGGGCATTGAAGGGATTGTAGTTGCGCGCCACCGCCAGAGCCATCCCGATTATGGACAACCACTTGTCCCGCGCGGCGTCGTTGATGCGCATCACATCGCGGGCCAGTTGGTCGCCGTTGAGGAAGGCGGTCACCGGCGCGGCTTCCTTGGTGTGCTTGTCGACCATGATGGCCATCCCGACACCGCAATTGGGATGGCAGCCGCAACTCAACTGTCCCCAATCGGCCTGCGGGCCATGCACCAGGTCGGACCAGTCGGAGAAGGTGCTCATGAAGGAGATGGGGAACCAGTCGCGCGCCGGCTCGCCGAGCCCCGTCTGCTTCTTCACGTCGTGAGCCAGGTGCGAGAGCGTGTAGCGCTGCGCCTTGCGCCGCTCGTCGGTGATGGCTTCGTCACGGCCGGTGAAGGAAACCGGCTGGAAGGCCAGGAAGGGGATCTTGGTCGGGTTGTCCAGCGCGAACTGCACGACCCGCCCCACCTGCTCGTTGTTGATGCCGTTCACGATGGTGATCACCGGGACGATGTCCACCCCAGCGGCGTGCAGGTTCTCGATGGCCCGCAGCTTCACGTCGAACAGGTTCCCCACCTTGCGATGCTCGTTGGCGGCATTGCCGATGCCGTCGAACTGGAGGTAGGCATAGCGCAGCCCTGCCTCGGCCGCCTCCCGGCAGAAGTCCGGCCGCTTGGCGAATTCAATGCCGTTGGTGGCCGCCTGCACGCTGTTGTAGCCCACCTTGCGGGCGTAGCGTATGGCATCCAGGAAGTGGGGCGAGAGCGTCGGCTCCCCGCCCGAATACTGCACCGACATCTGCCGCTTGGGCTTGACGGTGATGGCGTTGTCCAGCAGCGTCTTGATCTCTTCCCACGTCAGTTCGTGAACGAACCCCACCTGGTTGGCGTCCATGAAGCACGGGTCGCACATCATGTTGCAGCGGTTGGTCAGGTCGATGGTGAGGACCGAACCGCGGCCGTGGGTTACGGTGCTGGAGCCGTGGTTGTGCAGCTTGGCGTCGTTGTGCGCCCGGATGTCGCGCCCCGGAAAGCTCTCCTCCAGGTGCCGGTAAAAGATCGGGTCGATCGACATGACGTCTTCGAAATGCCCGTGCTTGGGGCAGTCCTTGACCATCATGATCTTCCCGTCGCGCTCGATGATCTGCGCCTTGATCTCCCCCACCTTTTCGTTCAACAACACAGATACAGGCTTCTTGCCGTCGAGAATTTCCTTGCGGATCTCCGGAACGCACTTGGGACAGAGTGAGTCGGTTTCCCGCGGCCAGCCGAGCGTCGGCTTCATCTTCTCCCACGATTTGAGCAGCGGCGTGTCGGACCATCGTGGCGTGAATGACGGGCGCGGCCTGACGTTCACCGTGCGGTCGTAGACGACCCACGCCGCTCCGGCGGCATACGTCAGAGCTTTTTCCAGGTACTTGATCGGCTTGTGCATCTCTTGAATTCCCTCCGGGTGCAACCCAGTCGCAATACGTGCGTGGGGCCAGTATAGGGTGGCGGCGGCGTTCGACGCCACGAAATGCCGTTCAAATGTATCTCCTGGCGGTTGTACGGCGCATTTAGGGCCTGAACGGCGGCTGTCGCGCCGCTGCTATCCTGAAAATTCATGATTCCGCTCCTGGTCGCCAACGGCATCGCTAAGTCCTTCGGCGCCCGTCCGCTGTTCGACAATCTTTCGCTGGCCATCTCCGAAGGCGAGCGCCTGGGGTTAATCGGTCCCAACGGCTCGGGAAAGAGCACGCTGCTGCGCATTCTGGCGGGAGCCATCGCCCCGGACAGCGGGACGATATCGGTGCGCCGCCAGGCCCGCGTGGGGTACGTGGCGCAGGATACCGGGCTGCCGGAAGACCGCACCGCCCGCGACATCGTCGCCGAAGCGCTGGCTGCGGAGCCGCTCGAGGAGGCCGAGCGCGCCTCCCGCATCCACGTCACCCTGGGGCGCGCCGGCTTTACCAACCCGGACGTGCGCGCGGGCGAACTCTCCGGCGGATGGCGCCGCCGTCTGGCCATCGCGCGCGAAGTGGTGCGCGCGCCCGACCTCCTTCTGCTCGACGAACCCACCAACCACCTCGACCTCGAGGGCATCCTGTGGCTCGAAAAGCTGCTGGCCTCCGCCCCCTTCGCCGCCGTGGTGGTGAGCCACGACCGCTGGTTTCTGGAAAACGCCGTCAACCGCATGGCCGAGTTGAACCGCGCCTACCCGGACGGCATCTACCGCGTGGAGGGCAACTACAGCCGCTTTCTCGAAAAGAAAGAGGAGTTCCTGCGCGCCCAGGAGCGTTTGCAGGAATCGCTCTCCAACATCGTGCGGCGCGAAGTGGAGTGGCTGCGCCGCGGTCCCAAAGCTCGCGGCACCAAGGCCAAGGCGCGTATCGAGGAGGCCGAACGCCTGATGGGCGAGCTGGCCGAAGTCTCCGCGCGGAACGTCCGCGCCGCCGCCGAGATCGATTTCACAGGTTCGGACCGCCGCACCAGGCGGCTCATCGCCGTCGAGGGCATCGCCAAGCAACTCGGCGGCCGCACCCTCTTCCGCGATCTCAGCTTCGTGCTCAGCCCCGGCGCCCGCCTGGGCCTGGTGGGCCCCAACGGCAGCGGCAAGTCCACCCTGCTGCGCATCCTGAACGGCGAACTCGCGCCCGACGCCGGAGAGGTGCGCCGCGCCGAGGCGCTCGAAGTGGTCTACTTCGACCAGGAGCGCGAACAGCTCGACCTGAGCCGCACGCTGCGCGAGGGGCTGGGCGCGCGCGGCGACTTCGTCCTCTTCCGCGGCCGCCCCATCCACGCGGCCGGCTGGGCCAAGCGCTTCCTCTTCGGCCCCGAGCAGCTCGACCAACCCATGTCCAGCCTCTCGGGCGGCGAACAGGCGCGCGTGCTCATCGCCCGCCTCATGCTCCAGACCGCCGACGTGCTGCTGCTCGACGAGCCGACCAACGACCTGGACATCCCCACCCTCGAAGTCCTGGAGGACAGCCTCAACGACTTTCCCGGCGCCCTGGTCCTGGTCACGCACGACCGCTTCCTGCTCGACCGCGTGGCCAACGCCGTGTTGGGCCTCGATGGCGAGGGTAACGCGCTGCGCGTGGCCGATTACTGGCAATGGGAACAGGCGCAAGCCGCTCTACGGCAGGAGCGTGCCCAAAAGGATGCGCCGGAGCGTCCCGCCGCGCCGTCCGCCGCTCCGGCCCCGGCCAGGAAGCGCCTCTCCTACCTCGAAGCGCGCGAGTGGGAGTCCATGGAAGAGAAGATCCTGGCCGCCGAAGCGGAGCTTGCCGAGCGGCAGCGCAAGTTGCAGGCCCCCGACGTGGTGAGCGACCCGGCCCGGCTCCAGCAGGCCTACGAGCGCCTCAAGGCCGCCGAGGAAGTGGTGGAACAACTCTACGCGCGCTGGGCCGAACTGGAAGCCAGGCAGGCGTAGTTATCTCGCGCTCACCCGCAGCCGGTACTCCGCGGCCTTCTGCATAACGGCCGCGGCGTCGAGCGTCAGGGGCCTTCTGTCTTCGACGATGGGCCGGCCGTTCACCATCACATCCCGCACGTCCGCTCCCTTCAGCGCGTAGATGACCTGGGAGACCACGTTGTAGACCGGCACGGCGCGGGGCGCATCCAGCCGCATGACGATCAGGTCGGCCCTCTTGCCGTTTTCGAGCGAGCCGATTTCATCTTCCAACCCCAGCGCGCGCGCCCCACCGATGGTGAGCATCTCCAGCGCCTGGGCGGCCGGCAGCGCCTGCGGGTTGCGCCGCGTCACTTTCTGCAGCTTGGCCGCCAGGTCCGCCTCTTCAAGCAGGTCGAAATCGTTGTTGCTGCCCGCCGGTCCATCGGTGCCCAGCCCTACCGCCATACCCAGCTCGAGCATGCGGGTCACCGGCGCGATGCCGCTGGCGAGCTTCATGTTGCTCGACGGGCAGTGCGCCACCCCCACCTTGCGTTCCGCCAGGGTGCGCAGGTCGGCCTCCTCCAGCCACACGCCGTGCGCCGCCAGCGTGCGGCCCGAGAGCACCCCCAGGCTATCGAGCAATTGCGTAGGGGTCTTGCCGCGGGCGGCCCGCAGCTCGCTGTTTTCGCGCTCCGTTTCGGAAAGATGGATGATGAGCGGCGCGTCATAGCGGCCGGCCAGCTTGCGGCAGGCCACCAGGGTATCGTCGTCGTTGGTGTAGACGGCGTGCGGCGCCACCGCCGCGGTGACGAGCGGGTGGTTCCGGAAGCGCTCCAGAAAGCGCCGGGTAAAGGCCAGCGCATCAGCGGGCGTCTTGTGGTCCGGCGCGGGGAAGCGGATCACGGTCTGGCCCAGCACGCCGCGCATGCCTGCCTCCTGGGTCGCCTCCGCCACCACATCCTCGAAGTAATACATATCTGCGTAGGTGGTGACGCCGGCCAGCATCATCTCCAGGCACGCCAGGCGCGTGCCCCAGCGCACGAAGTCGCGATCCACGTGTTTGGCTTCGGCGGGGAAGATGTGCTGCTCGAGCCACTCCTGAAGCGGCAGGTCGTCTGCCAGCCCGCGGAACAGCGACATGGCGGCGTGTGCGTGGGTGTTGACGAAGCCGGGGAGGATGACGGCTTCGCCGCGGTCCAGCCGCCGGCGCGCCTGGAAGCGCCGCTCGATCTCCGCGCGCGGCCCCACCGCCAGGATGCGCTCACCCCGCACCGCCACCGCGCCGTCGGCGATGACGCGTCGCGCCGCATCCATCGTCACCACGTAGCGCGCGCTCCAGATCCAGTCGGCCGGCTCGGCGGCCAGCGCGCAGACCGCCAGCAAAAGGCTATAGATAACTCGCATCGAAAGGTCTCGGGAAGAGATCGCGCAGGCGCAGGATTTCGGTTGCGCCGCGCGGGTTCGCCAGCACCAGTTCGGCGTCGCCGCAGAACTCCCAAAGGATCTGCCGGCAAGCGCCGCAGGGAGGCGTAAGGAGGTCCGTATCGGCCGCTACCGCGATCCGCCGGAACTGGCGCGCGCCTTCGGAGAGCGCCTTGAATATCGCCACGCGCTCGGCGCAGATGGTCAGGCCGTAGGTGGCGTTCTCCACGTTGCAGCCGGTGTGGATGCGTCCTTCGGCATCCTCCACCGCGGCGCCCACCCGGAAGCCCGAAAACGGCGCGTGGGCGTGCTTGCGGGCGCCCAGCGCGGCCTCGACCAGCGCATCCATCAGGCCTCCAGGCGCGGCAGCACGGCCTTGAGCAGCGCGGCCAGGGTCTCCCGCACGGCGGCGCCGGTCTCCAGCACCTCCTCGTGGCGGATCTTCTGCGGCAGCACCCCCGCGGCCATGTTGGTGACGCAGGAAATCGCCAGACAGGGCACCCCCATGTGGTTGGCCGCGATCACCTCCGGCACCGTGGACATCCCCACCACGTCCGCCCCGATGGTGCGCAGGTAGCGGATCTCCGCGGGGGTTTCATAGCTCGGTCCCAGCACGGCTGCGTAGACGCCTTCCAGCAGCGGAATCGAAAGCTCGCGGGCAACCTCGCGCGCGATCTCGCGATAGCGCCGCGAGTAGGCTTCGCTCATATCCGGAAAGCGCGGGCCGAGCGCCTCTTCGTTGGGACCCACCAGCGGATTGGACCCTTGCAGGTTGATGTGGTCCGAAATGAGCACCAACCCGCCGCGCTCGAGCGAAAGATTGATGCCCCCCGCCGCGTTGGTGAAGACCAGGGACCGCACCCCCAGGCTCGCCATCACCCGCACTCCGAAGACCACCTGCTGCGGCGTATAGCCTTCGTAGAGGTGCGCGCGGCCGGATAGCACCGCCACCGGCAACCCCGCAAGCGTGCCGATAATCAGCCTTCCCGCGTGGCCCACGGCCGTCGAGCAGGGCCAGTGAGGGATCTCCGCGTACAGGACCTCCACGCGCTCCGCCAGTTCCCCGGCGAAACCGCCCAGCCCGCTGCCCAGCACCACCGCCGCGCGCGGCCGCACCGGCGTGCGCGATTCGATGTACTCACGGGCTTCCTGAATCTGCTGCATCGTCATAGGAGCATCCCCGCAATGCAGGCGGACATGAAGTTGGCCATGGACCCCGCCACCACGGACTTCAACCCCAGCCGCGCTACGTCCGATTTGCGGGTGGGTGCCAGCGTCCCGATCCCGCCGATCAGAATCGCAATGGAGCTGAAGTTGGCAAACCCGCACAGCGCGTAGGTGGCGATGGTGAAGGAGCGCGGATCGAGCGCGACGCTGATCTTCGCCAGGTCCAGAAAGGCCACGAATTCGTTCAGCACCAGCCGGGTGCCCAACAGGTTGCCCACCGCCGCGGCGTCGTTCCAGCTCACCCCCATCATCCACGCCACCGGGGCGAACAGCACCCCGAAGATCTGCTGCATCGATTCCGGCATCCAGCCCATGCCGGGCAGCGTGTGGGCCCAGCCGAGCAGTCCATTGAACATGGCGATGAGCGCCAGAAACGCGATCAGCATGCCGGCGATGTTCAGCGCCAGCCGCAGCCCGTCGGCCGCGCCCTGCGCCGCCGCGTCGATGACGTTCACCGCGGTCTTCTCGATGGTGACCTCGACCTTCCCCAGGGTGGCGGGTTTATCCACCTCCGGGTAGAACATCTTGGCCAGCATAATGCTGGCGGGCGCGGTCATGATCACGGCCGTCAGCAGGTGGCGGATCTCTACGCCCGCAATCTTCACGTACGCGGCCATGACGGCGCCCGAAACGTGCGCCATCCCCGCCACCATGATGGTGAACAGCTCCGAGCGCGTCAGCCCGGGAAGAAACGGCCGGATGGTGAGGGGCGCTTCCGTATGGCCCATGAAGATGCTGGCCGCCACGCTGGTGGACTCCGCGCCGCTGGCCCCCATGACGCGCTGCATCACTACCGCCATGCCCCGCACGACCCACTGCATCACCCCCAGGTAGTACAGGATCGAGAAGAACGAGGCGATGAAGATGACGATCGGCAGCACCTGGAAGGCGAAGACCACGCCGAAAGCGCCGGACTTGGCGCCCAAAGGGCCGAAGACGAACTGGCTGCCCGCCTCGGCGTACTCCAGCATGGCCTCGACCCCCGTGCCGATCCACTGGAATACTCTGCCGAAGCTGGTCTTCAGCACCAGCAGGGCGAAACCGAATTGCAGGGCCAGGCCCCAGAGGAGAACCCGCGACCGGATGGCGCGGCGGTTTACGGAAATCAGCCAGGCCGCCGTTAGGATAATCGCGATACCGATCAGGCCCGTGAGCCGGCCCATTCAGCTCACTACTTCGAGGATCAGTTCTCTATCCTCCGGCCGCTGCGCGGAAATGCGGAACGCATCTTCGACCAGCCCGGCGGCCTCTTCCACCCGCTCCTGATTGGTGTAGTAGAGCCGGCAGAGCACGGATCCGGCCTCCACTTTTTCCCCGACCTTGACTTCCAGAATCACTCCCACCGCGGGATCGATGACCGCGTCCCTGTGATCGCGCCCTGCGCCGATCATGTTCGCTGCATGCCCGATGTAAGCCGCGTCGATCACGCTGACATAACCCGCGCGGGGAGATGCCACCTCCCGTACTCCGGTAGCGTTGGGCAGCAGTTCGAACTTGTCGAGCGACTGCGGGTTGCCGCCCTGCGCCTGGATGGCTTCCTTGAGCTTGCGATAACCGGAACCGTCCACCAGCGCATGCTCGGCGGTGCGGCGCGCCTCCTCCAGCGATGCCGCCTTCTGGCCCAGATAAATCATGCGCGCGGCCAGCTCGAGCGAAAGCCGGGTAAGATCCGGCGGCCCGGCGTTCTGCAACGTCTGGGAGGCCTCCATCACTTCCAGGGCATTGCCCACCGCGAAACCCAGGGGCTGGTTCATATCGGTGATGAGCGCCTGCACGCGCTTGTCCACGCGACGCCCGATCCCCACCATCATCTGGGCCAGCCGGCGCGCATCCACCTGCCGCTTGATGAAGGCGCCGCTCCCCACCTTCACGTCCAGTACCAGCGCGTCCAATCCCTCCGCCAGTTTCTTGGACATCACCGAGGAGGCGATCAGCGGAATGGATTCCACCGTGCCGGTAACGTCGCGCAGCGAAAACAGGCGGCCATCGGCCGGCGCCAGCCGATCGGTTTGCCCGATGAAGCACAGCCCGATCTCCCGCAACTGTTGCTTATACTCTTCCGGCGTGTAATCCACGCGGAAGCCGGGGATGGATTCCAGCTTGTCGATAGTGCCGCCGGTATGGCTCAGCGCGCGGCTGGCCGTCATCGGCACCACGACTCCCGCGGCGGCAGCCAGCGGCGCCACAATCAGGCTGGTCTTATCGCCGACGCCTCCGGTGGAGTGCTTCCCCACCTTGATGCCCGGAATATCCGACAGATCCACCGATTCACCGGAGCGCAGCATGCACTCGGTCAGGCGGCTCACCTCGCGGTCCGTCATGGAGCTGAAATAGGTCGCCATGAGAAACGCGGACATCTGGTAATCCGGGATATCGCCCCGGGTATAGCCATCGACCAAGTACTCGATTTCGTCCGGAGTGAGTTCTCCTCCGTCCCGCTTCCGCTGGATCAAGTCGACTGTGCGCATTATAAGATACTCAGGCTACCACCTTAAGACACAGAAAGTAAAGGCTCTGGTGAATTTACCGTAGACAAAACAGGGGGCTTTTCCACGCCTCCGGCAGCTACTCGATTACCGCCCGGAGTACCCATTCGAGAGTGCCGATAGCCGCCTCGTCGTCGTTCACCGAAGCCTTCCACCCGGCGCGCGAAGGATGCGCAGGTCCCGGCCCGTACTGTCCGTCCCGGCCTCCGAGTTTCCACACCACCAGGTCGAGCGATGGCACCACGTAAAAGCAGTGCCCTCCCGATCCGCGCTTCCAGAAGGCATCCCGCGGCAGGCCGGGCGCGTGTCCGTCGCCGTTCACGTCGAAAGCCAGGCTCACCGGCGCATGCGGATTGAACCGGGAGGGCTTCCCGCAGTGCCGCACGTACCAGGCCGGCACCACCTTCCTCTCGCCCCACCGCCCTTCGCGCAACAGCAGGTAAGCGAACCGCAGCATATCGGTGGCGCGCGGCGCAATACCGCCGCCGCCCGGCGTGTGCCGCACTTCCGGGAGGCGGTAGCCCCACTCGAAGCGCCCCCACCCGATGGGCTTGGCCAGGTGCTCCCGGATGAATTCTTCCAGTTCCATTCCCGAAACATGCCGCACCACCATGGAGGCCAGGTGAATGGAGGCGGTGGAGTAAGAATAGCCTTCGCCGGGCCTCGCCCACAGCTTCACCGTGCTCAACTCCCCGGTAGTGTTGCCGAGCGCCGCTTCATCGATCATGGCCTGCCAGCCGTCGGGCCCCGCCGGATCGAGCCGCACTTCCCTGCCCCGCACCCAGCCGGGGTTATTGCCGCGGATACCCGCGGTCATGGCCAACGTCTGTCCCAGCCGAATATCCAGCTTCAGCGGATCGCTGGGCGGAAAGGCCTCCGGCGGCAGGTACTCCCTCCGCCAGATCTTCTGGTCCAGCCCCTCGGGAAACAACTCCGGGTAGCGCGCCAGCAGGATACCCACGGCAATGCTGGTGAAGGATTTTCCGCAGGAAGCGGTATTGGGCATGGCCTCCCGGCTGGCGCGCCCGAAGTAGCGTTCGTAGACCAGCCACCCGCGCCGCGCCACCAGCAGGCCTCCGTTCTTGGTATTGCGCTGGATGTAATGGAACACGCGGTCGAGTTGTTCCGGGTCGATGCCGGCCACTCGCCGCGCATGCTCAGCGGAGTCCGGCCGCCTCCAGCCGCCCTGGCTGTCGGGAGGCGGAAAGTACTCGGCGCCCGCAAGCATGGCGCACGCGGCCGCCAGGATCAGGGCCGTTCGCAACAGCATCCTCCGGTTGTACCACGCGCCGGTGATACGCTGAAGTGAGCCGCATGTCCTGCCGCACTGTTATCACCGCGGCCGCGTTATTGGCCCTGGCCGCCATCGCCGCCGCACCGCTTTCCTCCTTCACCTACAGCCCGCGCGTGGAGGCCGCGCTCGACCGCATCTCTTCCGATTCGCTGCGGGGAAATCTCTCCTTCCTCGCCTCGGACCTGCTGGAAGGCCGCGACACTCCCTCCCGCGGTTTGGATGTAGCCGCCGAGTTCATTGCCGCACAGTTTCGACGCACGCGCCTGGAACCTGCCGGCGACGACGGCTATTTCCAGACGGCGCGCTTTCACCGCGGCGGCATTCGCCCGGAGCGGTTCGAACTCACCTGGAAGCACGGGGAGCGGACGGTTGCCGCCACCGGCGAAGCGGTGCTCCACGCCCCCGCCAGCCTGGAACTCGAGAACGCCCCGGCTTTGACGGTACAGTTCGATGCCGGCGCGCCCCCATCGCCCACCTCCATCGCGGGCAAGGTGGTCTTTGCGGAACTGCCGGATCGCCCGCCCGCCGAAACGCGCCGCAGGCTGCGCGCGCTGCTGTCCATGCGGCCGGCGCTCGTGGTGACCTTCAGCCGCGCCGCCCGCCACGCGCCGCGCCTCGTCGATGAGGAGGAGGCGTCCGTGCCATGGGTTACGCTCCGGGACGACGCGCTCGCCGCCGCCACTCGCGCCGAACCGCGGGGCGCCGCGGTTTCGGTGCGGCTGGCCGCCCGGGGTGAACCGCCCATCACCCTGCGCAACGTCGTGGGAGTGCTGCGCGGCTCCGACCCCGCCCTGCGCGAGACCGCGATCCTGGTCACCGCCCACTACGACCACGTCGGCATCCGGTCCGACTGCGGCTCTCCCGACTGCACCTTCAACGGCGCCAACGACGATGCCAGCGGCGTCGCCTCGGTCATCGAAATCGCCAATGCGCTCTCGGCTCTCTACCCGCGCCCCCGCCGCAGCATCGTCTTCATGGCGCTGTTCGGCGAAGAGCGCGGCTTTCTCGGCAGCCGCAGCTATCTCCGCCGCCCCGTCTTCCCCATCGAAAAGACCATCGCCAACGTGAACCTGGAACAACTCGGCCGCATCGAACCCGGCGGCAAGGGAGCCGGCACCGCCACCTTCACCGGCTTCCGTTTCTCAACCCTGCCCCGGACGTTCCAGGCAGCCGGCGCCCTCACCGGCATCACCGTCTACAACAGCCGCACCAGCAACCGTTATTTCGGAGCCAGCGATAACATCGTCTTCGCCCAAGCCGGCATCCCCGCCCACACCGCCTGCGTGGCCTACACCTATCCCGACTACCACGGCGCCGGCGACCACTGGGACAAAATCGACTACGGCAACCAGGCGCGCGTCACCCGTATGCTCGCCCTGGGCATTCTGATGCTGGCCGAGGATTCCGCAGCGCCGCGTTGGAACGAAGCCGAACCCGCCGCCGCCCCCTATACCGCCGCCTGGAAACAGCGGCACGAGCCCGTGGCAGGCACGCAGTAGCGCGCGCCGCCGCGGCTCGGACGCCGCTCCCTGTGACCAAACGCGCCGTTCTCCGCGGCCGGTGCGGCCGATTTTACATCTTGCACGCTCAACACAGCCAACCGGCGCTGCTGCGGGGCATCTACACAAGGGAGGAATACTTTCGCCTCCTATGCCCACCTGCCATGCCAGTCGGATCTAACACATCACACTCGGAACTCCTTGCCGCTCTCGAATCGGCACGTTCACTAACCGATGCGCTGTTTTCCATGCTGCGGCCGGATTCGCTCTACGAGCGCCCGATCCCCGAGCGTCACCGCATCGTCTTCTACCTGGGCCATCTCGAGGCCTTCGATTGGAACCTGGTCTGCCGGGGCCACCTGGACATCCCCGCGTTTCATCCCACGTTCGATAGCCTGTTCGCTTTCGGAATCGATCCCGACGCGAGCGGCCTGCCGCAAGACCAAGCCTCGGACTGGCCCAAAGTGGAAGAAGTCACCGCGTACGGCCATCGCGTGCGGAGCGCTCTCGACGGCGTGCTGGAAGACGTGCCGCAGGTGCTGCTGCACGTGGCGCTCGAGCACAGGCTGATGCACGCCGAGACTTTCGCGTACATGCTGCACCATCTGCCGTTCGACCGGAAGACGGGTCCGCGCGCCGTACCCCATGCCACGAACGGGCCTGTAGAGCCGCGGATGATGGAAATCCCCGGCGGCACGGCCGTCCTCGGCATCGAAGAGGGAGAGCGGTTCGGTTGGGACAACGAGTACCGGCGGCACGGCATCGAGGTGGCGCCCTTCGCCATCGGCAAGTACAAGGTCACCAACCGAGAGTACCTGGCCTTTGTCGAGGCGGGCGCCGCAGCGCCTCCGTTCTGGGTCTCCCGCTCGGGGCGCTGGTCCTACCGGGGCATGTTCGAGGAGATTCCTCTGCCGCTCGACTGGCCGGTCTACGTCTCGCACGCCCAGGCTGCGGCATACGCGGCATGGGCGAACAAGCGCTTGCCCACCGAAGCCGAATATCAGGTGGCGGCATTCGGCTCCGGCGGCGAAACCGCGCTGAACCTCGATGCCGCCCGGGACAACTTCGATTTCCGCCGCTGGGATCCCGTCCCGGTCAACGCCTCGCCCGGGAACCGGTTTGGAGTGGTTCAAGCGGTGGGTAACGGATGGGAGTGGACGTCCACGGAGTTCCAGCCCTTCCCCGGCTTCGCACCGTTTCCGTTCTACCCCGGCTACTCCGCGAACTTCTTCGACGGCCAGCACTACGTCATGAAAGGGGCATCTCAGAGAACCGCGGCGAAGCTGGTCAGACCCTCGTTTCGCAACTGGTTCCGCAGCTCCTATCCCTACGCTTATGCCACCTTCCGGGTGGCGGAGAGCTGATGCCCGCGCAACTCTACGCTCCGGCTGCCCGCTCCGAATTCGCCCTGGACGTTCGTGCCGGACTTTCGAAGGCAGGGCAGAAAACCTTGCCCTGCCGCTACTTCTATGACGACCTCGGCACGGCTCTGTTCGAGGCCATCAGCCGGCTTCCCGAGTACGGCCTGACCCGCGCCGACGAGCGCCTGCTGCAAGCGCACGCTGGAGAGATCGCCGCCTGGTTGCCGGGCGTAGCGGCCGTCCTGGAGTTGGGCAGCGGCACCGGCTCCAAGACGCGTTCGATCCTGGAAGCCCTTGCGTCGCAAACCGGTCTCCCCTACTACCCCATCGACCTCTCGAGCGCCGCCCTGGAATGCTGCCGCAGGGAACTCGGCGACCTTGCCGAGGTGGTGCCCGTTGAGGCGTCGTATCTCGAGGGCCTCAAGCGCGCGCTGGCCTCTCGCGCGCCGCGCGAGCCGATCCTGGTGTTGTTCCTGGGCAGCACCATCGGCAACTTCGCCCGCCCGGAGATGGCCCGCTTTCTTCAAGACGTACGCTCGCGGCTGCGCCCCGGCGACGCGCTCCTGTTGGGAACGGACCTGGAAAAGTCCGAATCGAGCATGTTACTGGCCTACGACGATCCCCTGGGAGTAACGGCGGCGTTCAACCTGAACCTGCTCGCCCGCATCAATCGCGAATTGGGAGGCGACTTCGACATGCGGCACTTCAACCACCAGGCGCGCTACAACAGGTCCGAACGGCGCATCGAGATGCACCTCCGCTCCCGTTGCGATCAGGAGGTCTCCATCAGGGGCGCTGGAATCGTGGTCCGCTTCCAGGCCGGCGAGACCATCTGGACGGAGTCTTCGCACAAGTTCTCGCTTTCGGAGGTCATCACTCTGGCGGCGCACAGCGGCTTCGACTGCGTCCGGCAGTGGGTGGACCGGGAATGGCCGTTCGCGGAAAATCTTCTGGTGGCCGACTAGCCATGGGAGCAACCGTGGCAGACCCCAACGCGCTTCGAGAACATCTGCTGTACTTGCTGGGCGGCGGAGGCGCGCACGTGGATTTCGATACGGTAATCGGCGGCTGGCCGGCCCACCGGCGTGGCACCCGCCCTGAGGGACTGCCCCACACCGCCTGGCAACTCCTCGAGCACATGCGCATCGCCCAGTGGGACATCCTCGAATTCAGCCGCAATCCGAAACACGTCTCGCCCGAGTGGCCCGCGGGCTACTGGCCTGCCACGGATGCCCCCGGCCCCGGCGCCTGGGACAAGAGCGTCCGCGCTTTTCAAGCTGACTTGAAGGCCATGATGAGCCTGGTGAAGAGCCCTGCCACCGACCTGTTCGCCAAAATCCCACACGGTGAGGGCCAGACGATTCTCCGGGAAGCTCTGCTGGTGGCCGACCACAACGCCTACCACACCGGCCAACTGGTGGATGTGCGCCGCGCGCTGGGCGCGTGGCCCCGCACCTAACCATGACGGAGCACTATGAGTGACGCGCACTCCTGGCCGCCTCTTCCGTTGAAGGAATGGGAAGCTACCTATCGCACCTTCCACATGTGGACCCAGATTGTCGGCAAAGTCCGGATGGCACTCTCGCCGCCGCTCAATCACTGGTGGCACGTGACCCTGTATGTGAACTCCCGCGGCCTCACCACCGGACCGGTGCCCTACCCGCCGGGTCTGTTCGAACTTCAGTTCGATCTTCAGGAGAACGCACTCCGGATAGATACCAGTGAGGGTGCAGGCGTGTCCAGGCCGCTGGTGGCGGAGTCGGTGGCCGGCTTCTATGGCGGCATCATGGAGGCATTGGCTTCTCTGGGGATTGAAGTAAGCATCAATCCCGTCCCCCAGGAGGTCCCCGCCCCCGTGCCATTCGACCAGGATTTCGCGAACTGCGCCTACGACGCCGAATACGTTCGCCGGTTGTGGCGCATCCTGGTTTCCACCGCCAAAGTGCTGGGGGAATTCCGCGCGAAGTTCATCGGCAAGTGCAGCCCGGTCCACTTCTTCTGGGGAGCTTTCGACCTGGCTTGTACGCGCTTTTCCGGGCGCCGCGCTCCTCCGAGGCGGGGCGCCATCACCGGCCCCGCGTACTCGCATGAAGTCTCGAGCGCCGGCTTCTGGCCGGGCGGCGGAGCCGTGGACGGCCCGGCCTTTTACGCCTACACCGTGCCCCAGCCTGCCGGCCTCGAGAAGGCGCCCGTGCGACCCGGCGCGGCGCACTGGAGCACCGTGCTTTCCGAGTTCATCCTGATGTACGACGACGTGCGCCGTGCCGCTTCACCCGAAGCCGCCTTGCTCGAGTTCTTCGAGAGCACGTACAACGCCGGAGCCGATCTCGCCGGATGGAACCGCGCCGCACTGGAGGTATGAACATGCCTGATCCGTGTCAGCATCTCGACCAAATCCAAGTCCGCCAGACAAACAAGACAGGCTGCGAGGACTGCCTGAAAACGGGCGACTCGTGGGTGCACCTGCGTCTCTGTCTCACCTGCGGGCACGTGGGATGTTGCGACTCCTCGAAGAACAAGCACGCCACGAAACACTTTCAGGGGACAAAGCACCCGTTGATCCGCTCCATCGAACCCGGCGAACGATGGATGTGGTGCTACCTCGACGAGGTCGTGCCCGGCGAACTGGAGCGTTGATCCGGGGGCCGGCTCACTCCCAGCGCAGCGCCGCCAGCGGATCCACCCGAGTGGCGCGCCGCGCCGGCAGCCAGCACGCCACCGCGGCCACTGCCGCCAGCGCCGCTGCCGCGCCGGTGAAGACAGCCGGATCCGTGGCGCTCACGCCGTAGAGCATGCTCGCCAGCAGCCGGGTGAGGGCCGCGGCGGCAGCCAGCCCCAACACCACGCCCGCGGCCACCAGTTGCATCGCCTGCCGCACCACCGTCCGGACCATGTGCCGGGCGTCGGCTCCCAGCGCCATCCGCACCCCGATTTCGTGCGTGCGCCGCTCCACCGCGAAGGAAAGTACCCCGTAGATCCCCACCGCCGCCAGCAGCATCGCGATGCCGGCGAACACCGCCAGCAGCAGCATGTTCAGCCGCCGCGCGCCCAGCCGGACGGCGATGGTGGTCTCCATGGCCGCCACCCGGAATACCGCCAGGTTGGCGTCGAGTCTGCGCACGGCCCGCCGCACCAGGGGAGCCGCCTGTTCGGGTTCCGGATACAGCGCCGGGGCGACCCGCACGGCAAGGGTGGCGCCCCATTCGGGCTTCTGGAAGAACGGCACCAACACTTCGGTGAGCCCGTCGCGCGCCACATCGGTGTGCCGCACGTCCGCCACCACCCCCACGACCCTGGCCCATTGCCGGGGATTGCCCATGCGGCGGCCGATGGGGTCGGCGCCGCCGAAGTAGCGGCGCGCGGTGGTCTCGTTGATCACCAGCACGGGTTCGCTGTCGGGCCGGTCGCGCTCGGTGAAGAACCTGCCGCGCCGCAGCGGCGCCTCGAGCGTGCGCAGGTATCCCGCATCCACCGTGCGGGTATCGAGGATGGGGTGCTCGCCGGGCTCGTAGTCCCGGCCCTCCACGAAGAACGTGCCCCGGAAATACCGGCCGCTCAGCGGCAGCGAGTTGGCGAGGCACGCGGACCGCACGCCCGGCAGCGCCTTCACGTCTTCCAGCAGGCGTCCGTAGAACCTGGCTACCTCCTCCGGGGTGCGGTACTGGTTGCGCGGCAACTCCACCGATGCCGACAACACGCCCGCCGGGTTGAAGCCGGGGTGAACGTTGGTCAGCCGGTAGAAGGTCCGGATCATGAGGACCGCCCCGATGGACAACAGCAGCGCCAGCGCCACCTCCACCACCACGAGCCCGTTGCGAAGGCGGCTGCCCCGCGGCCCTGCAGTGCCCCGGCCGCCCTCTTTCAAAGCATCGTCCACACGGGCGCGGGAGAGCGCCAGCGCCGGCGCCAGAGCGCACAACAACAGGGTCAGGAGAGATACTCCGGCCGTAAAGGCCAGCACCCTGCCGTCGATGCGGACTTCACCCAGCCGCGGAATGCGCGACACATCGAGCCCCGGCAGCAGCGCCACTCCCCAGCTTGCCAGCAGCACTCCCGCCGCACCGCCCAGCGCGGCCAGCGGCAGACTCTCCACCATGAACTGGCGGATGAGCCTCCAGCGCCCCGCGCCGAGCGCCGCCCGCACGGCGATCTCGCGCCGCCGCGCCGCGGCGCGCGACAGCAGCAGGCTGGCCACGTTGGCGCAGGCGATCAGCAACACCAGCCCCACGCCGGCGAGCAACACCCACAGGCTGCCCCGCACGTCCGGGTCGATCCATTGGCTTTCGAGCGGGCGCGTGCGCAGCCGGGCCGGATAGCGCTTCAATCGCGCCTTCGTGGCCCGGGTGGCCGCCTCCAGTTCCGCTTCCCGTTGCGCCGCCGAGACCCCGGCCTTCAGACGTCCGAAGACCGCCACCGGAACCACGGGTCCGGCTTCCGGCAGCGCCAGGGGCGCATAAGCGTCCATGCGGTCGTCGCCCACGAACCGAAAACGCGGTGGAAGCACCCCGACGATCGTGTGGGGCACGCCGTCCAGTCGCGCGGTGGAGCCGAGCGCGCTCGCTCGCCCCCCAAAGTGCCGCTGCCAGAGTTCGTGCGTCAGCAACAGCACGCGTCCCCCGCCGGGCCGGTCCTCCTCCGGCAGGAAGGCGCGCCCCAACGCCGGCCGCACCCCCACCATCCGCCAGAACGTGTGGCTGGTCTTCCCCAGCAAGATGCGCTCCGGCTCTCCCCCGGCCGCCAGATTCCCCGACGACGGCTGCCAGGCCGAGATGTGCTCCATGGACTGGAACAGCCGCCGCCACTCGGGCACATCCGTGTAGGGCGTCCAAGGCGAGGTCAACTTCCGCGCCTCAATATGGTGCACGAACTGCACCAGCCCGTCCGGGTCCGCCACTGGGAGTTTGCCAATCAGCACCGTGTTGATGACGCTGAATACGGCGGTATTGGCTCCGATGCCCAGCCCCAGGACCAGCACCGCAACGGCAGAAAAGCCGGGGGCCCGTTTCAGGAGCCGCAGGCCGAAGTGCAGGTCGTGCAGCATAGCCTTTCGAAGGTGCACGATACGCTCCCCTCGCGCGGCCCAAACATCCCAAACACTTAGCCGCGAGAGACGGGGCGGCGATGTCCGGATTCGGGACGCGCCTGTCCGTTTGCAGGAAGCCCGGCGCAGCTTGCTAGCATCAATATCAACGCCTCTCATGGAAACTGCGACAACTTGCTACGAGTCCCTGGTGGAACCCCTGCTGCCCTCATTGCCCGAGTTGGCGCGGTGCCGCTCGCTGGCCGAGCTTGAAGCCCATCCCCTCTACCGCAAACTGCGACCGCAGTTCGAGGCGGCGCTGGCGGCCGTGGATACCGGCGGCCCCAGCCGCACCACCGGCGCGCCGGCGCGCCCCGCCTATCGCGCCGTGGCCTGGAATATCGAGCGCGGCATCGCCTTCGAAGGCCAGCTCCATGCTTTGCGCACCCATCCCAGCCTGTGCGGATGCGACGTTCTCCTGCTCACCGAAGCGGACCTCGGCATGGCGCGCTCGGCGAATCGCGCGGTGGCCCAGGAACTGGCGCGCGAACTGGGGATGTACTACGCCTTCGCCCCCTGCTACCTCAACCTCACCAAGGGCTGCGGCGTGGAGCGCGACGTCCCGGGCGAAAACAGCCTGGGCCTGCACGGCAACGCCGTGTTGAGCCGCTACCCGATCACCGCCGCCCGCGCCATCCCCCTCGACAACGGCGTCGACAAGATGGCGCGCCGCGAAAAACGCATCGGCCGCCAGACGGCCCTCGCCGCCGACATCGATTTCCCGAACTTCGGCATCACCGCCGTGGCGGTCCACCTGGACGCGCAGTCCACCCAGCGCCACCGCCGCCACCAGATGGCCGATGTCATCGCCGCGTGCGACAGCCGCCGCCCCGTGCTGCTGGGAGGCGATTGGAATACCAGCACCTACGACTCCTCCACCGCCGCGCGCTCCATCGCCGGCTATTGCCTGCGCGTCGCCATGGGCGTCGACAACGTCATCCGCAACCACTACCTCCACCCCGGCCGCTTCTTCGAGCGCGGCCTCTTCCGCCTGCTCGAAGAGCACGGCTTCGACTACCACGCGCCCAACGTGCCCGGCGAGCCCACCGCCTGGTACGACATCGCCGACGTCAAGGCCCGCCGCAATCTCGGGGAGTGGGTGCCCGGGTGGTGCTTCGCCTTTATCCGCTGGGCCCTCCGCAACCACGGCGGGCGCTGCCCTCTCAAACTCGACTGGTTCGCGCTTCGCGGCCTCGGCGCCTCGTGCCCCCAGGTGATCCACGGCCTCGACTTATCCGATCACCATCCCATCGCGGTAAACATACATCCCGCAACCTGCTAACAGCAGAAAAGTAAACGCCTCCCAGCTCTTGCATCGGAACGCACATCGCGCTAAGATCTCCTTGTGAATTAACGGACAAGCGCGCCGCGAGAACGCGCGTTCTCTCACAACTCCAGGTAACACTCTGAACCGGCTGGTTCGCGCCCACTTCAGCCCAACAATTCAGATCGAGGAGCCAAAAACCCAGAATGAGGATTCACAGGTGGAGTGTGTTATTAGCGGGGTGCCTGTTCGCGGCCTGGCCGGCTGCGCAGCGGGCCGGCGCGCAGCAGAGTACCATCCGGATCACCGCGGGGGGCGCCACACGCAACTACGTAACATCTTCCGGTGTCGAGTACCAGACCGACCGCTATTTTCAACTCGGCGGTACGACTTACTACGGTGGGCGCATCGCCGGTACCGATGACTCCTATCTTTACGCCACCGGCCGCGCGGGCCTTTACACCGACTTCAGCTACCGTATTCCCGTAGCTAACGGAACTTACAAGCTCACCTTGAAGTTTGCCGAAACCAGTTGCACTCGCCCTGGGGAGCGTGTTTTCAACGTTACGGTCAACGGCGCCCCGGTGCTGACGAACTTCGACATTCTGGCCGAAGTGCCGCCGGCCACCGCCCTGGACAAGTCCTTTCTTGTGCGGGCCGATGGCGGCGTGCTCGACATCCGCTTCACCAAGGTGCGGGGGCGCGGCGCGGTGAGCGCCATCGTGGTGGAGCCGTCCGGCCACGCCTCGCCCTTGCCCGAACCCGTACCCGCGCCCGGCAACCCGCCTCCGCCACCCGCGGCCGGCTCCGGCAATCAATGGTACGCCGCCCCCAACGGTTCCCCCCACGGCGACGGCAGCCGTTCCAACCCCTGGGACCTCGCCACCGCGCTCGCGGGCCCCTCATCGGTACGGCCCGGCGACACCATCTGGCTCCGCAGCGGCACTTACGGCGACAGCCGCACCATCTTCCACAGCCGGCTGAAAGGCACCTCCGCCAAACCCGTCATCGTGCGCCAGTACCCGGGAGAACGCGCCACCATCGACGGCGGCCTGGCCACCTACTCGCCGTACACCTGGTATTGGGGGTTTGAAATCACCAACTCCAAGACCCACCGCGGCGAGGGGCGCTCCGCGCCCGAGTGCGTCTGCACCTACGACGGCAGCACCGGCGTGAAGCTCATCAACCTGGTGCTGCATGACTGCTCCCAGGGCATCGGCTTCTGGACGCCCGCCCGCGACGCCGAAGCCCACGGCAACCTGATCTACTACAACGGCTACCAGGGCGACTCCCGCGGCCACGGCCACGGCATCTACGTCCAGAACCGCAACGGCACCAAAACTATCAGCGACAACATCATCTTCAGCCAGTTCGGGCTGGGCATCCAGGCCTATGGCTCCGGCAGCGCCTTCGTCGAGAACATCGTCGCCGACGGCAACATCGTCTTCAACAACGGCGCCATCTCCAAGGACGGAATCCATGTGGACAACATCCTCTTCGCCGGCGGCGCGGGCCTCCGCAATATCACCGTTACGGACAACTACACCTATCACACCCCCGATGAGAACGACGGCTACTCGCGCCTGGGATGGCCCTGGAGCGATGTCAACCACAACGTCGTGGCGCGCGGCAACTACTGGATCGGCGGCGAATCGGTGATCGAGTTGTGGAACTGGAACCGCGCCACCTTCACCGGCAATACCATTTACGGCCGCGACATGTTGATGGTGATGCTGCAAACCACCGGCAACCAGAACCCCGCTTCCTACGAGTGGAGGAACAACCGCTACTTCGGCTCGGCCAGGTTCCGGCTGGGACGGTCCAACGAAAGCTGGACGGCCTGGCGCGCCGCGGGTCTGGACCGGGACAGCACCTATACTCCCGGCGCTCCCAGCGGCGTCTGGGCCTTCGTCCGCCCCAACAAGTACGAGGCCGGGCGCGGCAACATCGTGGTTTACAACTGGGATCAGCGCAGCTCGGTGGAAGTGGACCTCTCCGGCGTGCTACAGCGGGGCGCGCGCTACGAGATTCGTGACGCGCAGGACTTCTTCGGCCACCCCGTCGCCACCGGCACCTACAACGGGGGCAAGGTAGCGATCCCCATGGCCGGGCTGCGGGCCGCCGACGCCGTGGGCGGCGTTCCCACTTCCCCGCGCCACACCACCGCCGAATTCGGCGCCTTCGTAGTGCTCACCAGGTAACCAACCGGCTTGCCGGCGCGTGCTCCCCGCGCGCGCCGGCAAAACCCGGACCCGCCAGCGCTGCCCCACAGCCCAAACTCCTTCTGCATTCCCCGCCGCTCCCGCTTTGTAACTCCCCCGTTGTAATGGTACTGTTACGTACAGTAGTATTGTACTATTCGATACGACTGGCGAGGGCTCGCGCCAGAACTTCCCCGTCCCGCCCCTGGAGCCGCTGGCAGCCTGATCCTCTTCGTATCGTCCGGCAGTTGCAGGCAACAGACGCAAGGGATCTCTATGTCAATCGTTCGTTCGCGTGGTGCGGGCTCGCTGATGTTCGTCACCACCATGCTGCTGGCGGCCGGGCCGGCGGCATTCTCGCTGGCAGCCCAACAACCCATCCGCATCACCTGCGGCAACGCCCGCACCAACTACACCGCAAGCGATGGCTCCGTCTGGCTGACGGACCGCTACTTCACCGGCGGCGACGGCGGCTATGCCACAGAAACCATTGCCAACACCTCCGAAACCTACCTCTACCGCACTACCCGCTACGGCCTCTACGGCAACTTCTCCTACAACATCCCGGCACCCAACGGCAGCTACAAGCTGACCCTGAAATTCGCCGAGTGGCGCTACTGGAACCGGGGCGACCGCGTGTTTCACGTCTCCGTGAACGGCCGGCGGGTCCTCAGCAACTTCGACATTCTGGCAGAAGTGCCCGCCCGTGCCGCGCTGGACAAGGAATTCTGGGTCGAGGCCACTGATGGTGCCGTGCGCATCGACTTCCAAGGCGTGGTGAACTACGGCACCGTCAGCGCCCTGATGCTGGAGCCGAGCCATGTCACGATTTCGGTGAATCCGGCCGAAGTATCGCTAACCGCCGGCCAAACCCAGCAGTTCACCGCCACGGTGGAAGGCACGGGGAACACCGCGGTCACCTGGAGCGCCTCGCCGGGCTCCATCACGCCCTCGGGACTCTACACCGCGCCCGCGGTGATCAGCGCCCCCGGGGTCGCCACGGTAGCGGCTTCGAGCGTGGCCGACCCAAGCCGCACGGCGAGCGCCAGGGTCGAGCTGAAAACCCCCGTGCTGCTCTCCGTGCACCCCACCTCGGCCGCCGTGACCAGCGGCCTCACCCTGCAACTGGCCTCCGAGGTGAAGGGCACCAGCGACACCCGGGTGACCTGGACCGCCACTGCCGGCTCCATCTCGGAGACGGGCCTGTTCACCGCCCCGCTGGTAACCGCCCCCACGGTCGTCACCATCACCGCCACCAGCGTGGCCGATCCCTCGGTCACCGCCCTGGCGCAGATCACGGTGAACCCCGTCACCGCCACCGGTCCCGTGTATCTCGAGGTTGGCGGGCAGGTGGTCATCGAAGCCGAGAACGGCCAGATCGTAGATCGCGAGCACCGCTGGGTGCCCAACACCAGCCGCGCCGGCTACTCCGGTCGCGCCGCCCTTACGGCCCTGCCCAACAGCGGCGTCAGCCTCGCCAGCGGCTACACCGGCACCAGCCCCGAGCTGCGCTACAACGTCAAGTTTTCCCGTCCCGGCACCTACTACGTCTGGGTGCGCTGCTACTCCACAGGACCGGCGGACGACTCCATCAACGTGGCGCTCGACGGCATCCCCACGCCTTCGGGCGAAGCGCTTTCCCAGTTCCCGGCCCGGGAATGGGCGTGGTCCGGCCACCAGATGGATTACACCGGGCGCGCGATGCTCGAAGTGCCCAACGCCGGCGTGCACGTCGTGAACGTGTGGATGCGCGAGGACGGCTTCACCCTCGATAAGCTGCTGCTCACCACCTCCGCCGATTTCACCCCCACCGGCACAGGCCCGGAAGAGAGCCCCGTCGATACCGGCGGGCCGGTGCTGAGTCTCTCCACCGCCAACCTCAGTTTCGCCAGCCTGGGCGGCGCCGCTCCGGAACCGCAGCAGGTGGAAGTGATCAACCCCGGCTCCGGCGAGCTGAGCTGGTCGGCCGCATCCGACGCGCCATGGCTGGCCGTATCCCCGAGTTCGGGAACCGGCAACGCCACCATCGCCGTGGCGGTAAACCCTGCCGGCATGGCTTCGGGCAACTACACCGGAAAGCTCACGGTATCGGCGCAGGCCGCCGGTTCGCCTAAAGTCGTGGAAGTCAACCTCTCGATCTCCGGCGTGGTGTTACCGGAGTTGCGCGTCTCGCCGCTCAGCCTGAACTTCAGCGGCACGGCCGGGGGCACCGCTCCGGCGCCCCGCAGCCTGAGCATCACCGAAGCCGGCGGCGGGCACCTGAGCTGGACGGCGGTGGATGCTCACTCCTGGCTGAGCCTCTCCGCCGCCTCGGGCACCGCGCCTTCCAGCGTAGAAGTCCGGGTCGATACCGCCGGGCTGGCCCCGGGCACGCATCACGCCGCCATTACGGTCACCAGCGCGGGCGCGGCCGGTTCTCCCCGCACCGTGAACGTGACCCTCACGCTCGAAGCCCCGGAGGATCCTCCGCTGCCGTCCACAGGCAATCAATGGTACGTCGGACCCAACGGATCTCCCACCGGCGACGGCAGCAAGTCGCGCCCCTGGGATCTCGCCACGGCGCTTGCCGGCCCGAAGGCCGTCGAGCCGGGCGACACCATCTGGGTCCGCGGCGGCACCTACGGCAACAACGGCAAATACACCGACAGCCGCCTGGCCGGCGCCCCCGGCGCTCCCATCGTGGTGCGCGCCTATCCCGGCGAACGCGCCACCGTCCGGGGCGGCATCGCCACCTACTCGCCCTACACCTGGTACTGGGGCCTGGAGGTCACCAATACCGGCACCAGCCGCACCTCCAGCGGTCCGCCGGAGTGCTTCGTGACCTACGAAAACAGTGTAGGGGTCCGGATCATCAACATGATCCTCCACGATTGCACCCAGGGCATAGGCTTCTGGCGCCATGCCACCGGCGAAACCGAGGCGCACGGCAACCTGATCTACTACAACGGTTTCCAGAACGGTTCGGCCGACCGGGGCCACGGCCACGGCATCTACACCCAGAATCTCGCCGGCAACCCGCGGCTGCTCACCGACAACATCATCTTCGACCAGTTCGGCCTGGGCATTCAGGCCTACGGTTCCGGAGAAGCGCCCGTCGAGGAGATCACCGCCGAAGGCAACATCGTCTTCAACAACGGCTCGCTCTCCCATGACAGCAAGCTGGTGGATAACATCCTGTTCGCGGGAGGCCGCTTCCTCGACAAGATCACGCTGCGGGGCAACTACACCTGGCACGACCCCGAACGCAGCCGCGGTTATTCACGCCTCGGCTGGAGCTGGAGCAGCGCCAACGGAACCCTCGTCTCCACCGGCAACTACTGGATAGGAGGCGGCCCTACCCTGGAGGTGTGGAACTGGAACCGCGCCACCTTCACCGGCAACACCGTCTATGCCGATTCCGGGCTGGAAGTGTTGCTCAGAACCTTGAGCGGCCAGAGCCTCTCCGGCTACGCATGGGACCAGAACCGCTACTACGGCTCGGGCAAGTTCAACTACGCCGCCAAGGGATGCAGTTTCTCGAGCTGGAAAGCGGCCACCGGCAAGGACGGCCACAGCACCTATTCCAGCGCCGCGCCCTCCGGCGTATGGGTCTTTGTCCGCCCCAACAAGTACGAAGCGGGGCGCGGGCACATCGTAGTCTACAACTGGGACCGCAGGAGTGCCGTCGATGCCGATGTCTCCGGCGTGCTTAAAATCGGGGCGGAGTATGAAGTCCGCGACGCCCAGAACTTCTTCGGGCCGCCGGTGGCAGCCGGAACCTTTCACGGCGGCACCATTGCCGTTCCCATGACCTCGACTGCCAAGGCCCGCCCGGTGGGCAACGTCCCGGTGATCCCGGAACACACCGGCATCCGCTTTGGCGCCTTTGTGATCCTGCCCCGCTAAGGGCAGCTCATCTCCTCGTCAGCGGGGCGGCATTCCAGGCTGCCCCGCTACCTCCCCTCCCCCGGCGATGCGCCACAGTTGCGGCTCCGTGATCCGGCGCAGATGGTCGGCCAGCGCCTCCACCCGTACTTCGATCCCCCTGCGGGAGTAGCTGATGAAGCCATCCTGCCGCAGGCGGTTCATCTGGAAAGTGACGATCTCGCGAGACGTGCCTACGTACTCGGAGATGAGCTGATGGGTCATCGGCGGGATGCGCACCGCGCCGTCCTCGCCGCGGGAGCCGAAACGATGGGCGAAACGAAGCAGCGCACGCATGATGCGCTCCGGGGTCTTGTCCAACGCAAAGCTCTGCAGGCGTTCTTCGAAATCCAGGCAGCGCTCCACCAGGGTCTGGATGAGCGCCACCCCCAGCTTGGGCTGACGGTCCACCTGCTCCTCAATCTCGGCCGTGCTCCAGGACATGAGGGCGGTGTTCTCCAGCGCCGTCGCCGATTCGCCGCGGTGCTGCAGGTTTAGCAACCCGCTCTCCCCGAAGAAGTCTTCCGCGGCAAAGATTTCGATCACCGTCTGGCTGCCGTCTTCGGTCGGAACCGAGGTTTTCACCCTGCCCCGTACCACCAGGTAGATACCATTCGAAGGCTGGCTTTCGTCGTAGATCAACTGGCCGCGGCGGTACTCCACCACCGGCTTGTGCGGCAGGTATACCAGGGCATCTTCGGTTCGCCGGGTAGCAGGCTGTCGGGCCCCGTTCATACGCCTCTTTCCTCCACGATGTGGGCTCCTCACCGGCGCGGCCGATAGTACGAAGCGGTGCTGAATAGGACGCAGGCGGAGGATCTTCGACGCGCCGTCTATTGAACAGCCTACAGGAGATTGAGGGGCCAGCGGGAGGGCAAGGAGAGCAGGATGGCCGGAAACAGTATTGAACAGCACGCTGCCGGCCCGGGTAAACACCGGGCCATCCGGCCCGCCTCCAACGCGCTGGCGAAATGGATTGCCGGTGGACGCCAATCGGCGGGTTTCCGGTATAATTATCGTTCGTTAAAAGGAGGATATCTTGCGCTTACTGGCCGCCCTTACCCTCGCACTGGCAATGTGGCGCCCGGCGCCCGCCGCTCAGCCGGCCCCCGCGTCGCCCAAGCTTCAGGCCCTCATCATCACCGGCCAGAACGCCCACAACTGGCGTTCCGACACGCCCTGGTTACGCGAGCTGCTGGAAAAAACCGGCCGCTTCGAGGTGCGGGTGGTCGAAGAGTTCCGCGGCGCCGGCCCCGAAACCCTGGCGCCTTACGACGTGGTGGTGCTTAATTACTACGACCGGCGGCGTCCCGAACTGCGCTGGGGCGAGCGCGCCGAAAACGCCCTGCTGGATTTCGTGCGCTCCGGCAAGGGCGTGGTGGTCTTCCACTTCGCCACCGCCGCCTTCGACGGCTGGCAGGAGTACGAGAAAATGTGCGGCGGCAACTGGCGGCCCAACCAGGGCCATCACTCCGCGCGCCACGATTTCACCGTCGAGATCAAGGACACGGAACACCCCATCACCCGCGGGATGAAGCCCTCCTTCCCGCAGCCCAACGACGAACTCTACGCCAACTTGAGGTGGCAGCCCGAGGGCTCTTACCACGTGCTG
>JAWLGN010000282.1:0-7266 GCA_041685075.1 Bryobacteraceae bacterium | reverse complement strand
AGGGCCTTGTTGGCGGCCAGCGGCAGGAAACTGCGGCCGGGCAGGTTGCGCCCCGCCGGCGGCTGCGCTCCGGCGGCCTCCGCCACCGTCAGGAAGAAGTCGCAGAAATCCACCAGCTCCGGCCGCGTGTTGTCCGCCGGGATGCGCCCCAGCCAGCTCCACAGCATGGGGACCTGCACGACCTCTTCGAACATGTTGGACGGCTCCGATGCCGGACCGCCATTCCATAATCCGTGCCGTCCCCAGAGCGAGCCGTGGTCGCTGGTGAAAATGACGAGGGTGTTCTCCAGCCGGCCCCTCGCCTGTAAGGCCTTGTACAGCGCGGCCACCTGGCCGTCCAGCGCCGAAAGCGCCGCGCCGGCCTTCCGCAGGCTGCCCACGGTGTCCTGGAGCAGCTCCTTTTGCCGGGCGGCGTTGGGTGCCGCGGGCAGCCAGCCGATACTCTCGAAGGTGTTCTGGGCGTACATGGCGGCGTACTGCTCCGGGTGACCCTCGTAGGGCGGGTGCAGCAGCGGGTAGTCCACCGTCAGGAAAAACGGCCGCGATTCGCTCTGCCGCTCGAGGAAACTGTCCGCCGCGGCGGTGATCAAGTCGCCCAGGTAGCCCTTCTCCTCGACGGTCTTCCCCTCGCGGCTCACCACAGGGTTCTGCAACCGCACCTCGCCCTGCGCCGCGTACCAGAACCGGAAGCCGTGCTGCGGCTGCTCCTCGCCTCCCAGGTGCCACTTGCCGGCGAAGCCGCACTCGTAGCCCTCGCCGGAGAGCAGGTCGGAGAGCAGCACCTCACCGGCAAACCCGGCCGGCGCCGCGCCCGTCAACGCGTCCGTAATGCCGTGCTGCGCGGGCGCGCGGCCGCTGAACAGCGATGCATGCCCGGAGCCGCACATCGGCGAGAGCGTGAAGCAGTTGTTGAAGCGCGTCCCCATGCGCGCCAGGCGGTCGATGTTCGGCGTCCGGAACTCCTTGTTTCCGTAACAGCCGAGCATCCAGGCCGCCAGTTCGTCGGCGACCACCAGCACGATGTTCGGACGCGGCGCGGCAGCCTTCTGCTGCGCCGCCGCGGGCAGACCGAGTCCCGCGAGCAGAATGTGGCGGCGTGTGAGGGGCATTTGATCTACCAGTATAGTCGGGCTTTTGATACACTGAAAACGTACTCGTGGCGGTGTAGCTCAGTTGGTTAGAGCGACGGTCTCATAATCCGTAGGTCGGTGGTTCGAATCCACTCGCCGCCACCACCGGATACGCTACTTCTTCTTTCGCTTCCCGCCCGCGGGCTCCCCCAGCAGCTTGTCCAGTTCGGCCCGAAAACTCTTTGCCGCGTCTTTGAAGAAGTCTTCCTCTCCCCCGTACTGCGAGCGGATGATCCCCTTGCGGTCGATGAACGCCACCTTGGGCACATACCCCGGAGCCATCAGGGAGATCTGCATGAAGGCCAGCGCGTCCTGGTGCGGCACCCATCCCATCGGGTAGGCAGGCTGGAAACGCTGGATGTAGGCCTGCACCACCTCGGGCGCCTTTTCGTCCATCGCCGCCATCACGATCTGGACCCCCTTGGGACCGTACTCCCGCTGGATCTCGTTCAGTTCGCGAGTGACCTCGTGGCAGTGCGGGCAGGTCGTGCTGACGAAGATCAGGGGCACGACCTTCCCCCGCAGCTCCTGGATGGAGGTCTTGCTGCCGTTCGGCAGGTTGACGCTGAACTCCGGCGCAGGCCGGGGAATCACGGCTGCCGGGGAGGACGGGGGAGGCGGCGCCGGGGCAGCGGGCGCCTGCTTCTGCTCGGCTGGGGCGGCGGCTGCCGGGGCCCCTCCATTCCCGGTCCCGCAGGCCAGCCAAAACCCGCCCGCCGCGGCGGCTAACATTAAGTCACGGAATCTGAAGGACATAAACTTTCCTTAGTTATACTACGGATTGGATGCCCGATTACGTCCCCCTATTCGCCGGCGCGCATCTCCAGACCGTCGCCAGCCATTACTGGAGAAGGCCGCTGGACACCGCGCGCTTCCCGGTACAGCGCACTCTCTATCGCACGGCGCCGGAGGCCCAGGTGCTGGTGGAGTCGCAGCGCCCGGCGGGCGGCGCGCGCGGTGAAATCGTCATGGTGCACGGCCTGGAAGGCTCCGGCGAAGCCGGTTACATGCGCGGCCTGAGCCAGGCGGCGCTGGAGGCGGGCTTCGCCGCCCATCGCTTCCACATGCGCACCTGCGGCGGCACCGAGCACCTCTCCAGCACTCTCTACCACTCCGGCCTGACCTCGGATCTCGAGTTCGTCCTGCGCGACCTCGCCCGCCTCGGCCGCCGCCCCATTTTTCTGGCCGGCTTCTCCCTGGGCGGCAACGTAGTGCTCAAACTCGCGGGCGAGCTGGGGGAAAACGGCGCCGCCCTCATCGCCGGCGTCTGCGCCGTCTCCACCCCCATCGACCTGGCCGCCTGCTGCGCCCGCCTGGCCCGCTGGGATAACCGAATCTACGAGCGCCGCTTCGTCATCCGCATGCGCCGCCGGCTCCGCGCTACCGGCCGCTACCGCCCCCAGGACCTCGCCGGCCTGCGCTCGGTCCGCGACATCGACGACCGCATCACCGCCCCGGCCTTCGGCTTCCGTAACGCCGCCCATTACTACGAAACCCAATCGGCCGCCCGCTATCTCGACTGCATCCGCGTGCCGGCGCTCGTCATCCAGGCCCAGGACGACCCCATCATCCCCTTCGAGACGTATAACCACCCGGCCTTCCAGTCCAACCCGTTCCTCACCCTGCTGGCACCCAGGCACGGCGGTCATGTCGCCTTCCTGGCGCGCGGCCGCCGGCGATTCTGGGCCGAGGCGGCCATTTTGGACTGGATTTCGCGGATTCAGGGAACAAACGGGTGCCCGCCCGCGTCTCCCTCCTAAAATGCAGAGCCAAACTGCGTCTTTTTGGGAGGCAGTCACCGGGGCGGCGGCATCTCTGCGCTCCAGCAAGCTCAGGAGTTTCCTCACCCTTCTGGGCATCATCCTGGCAACCACCACCCTCATCGCCGTAATGAGCGTCATCCGCGGCATGGACGTCTACGTGGCGCAGAACGTCTCCAACATGGGCGCCGACGGTTTCCGCGTGGTCCGCATCTTTATGGGTCACTGGGACCCCAAGAAGTTCATGGAAATGCAGCGCCGCAACCCCGAACTCACCCGCGAGGAGTTCGACTTCCTGAAGAGCCGCTCCACGCTGGTGAAGGAGTGGGGCCTGGAAGCCGGGCGCCGCGCCAACGTCAACTACGGCAAGGAGCAACTGGAACGCGTCCGCATTGGCGGGGTGACCGCCAACATGGGGGTCATCAACAACGTCGAACCGATCGAGGGCCGTTTCATCAGCGAGTTCGACGACCAGCGCCGCCGCGCCGTGGCGGTGATCGGCAATGACCTGAAGGAGAAATTCTTCCCCGGCGTAAATCCTCTCGGCAAGACCATCTACGCGCAGGGCCGCCCTTTCGAAGTCATCGGGGTGGCCAAGCCCAAGGGATCCGTCTTCGGCAGCTCGCAGGATGATTTCCTGCTCATCCCCATCGAAACCTATTTCAAGATCTACGGCGCCCGGCAGGGCATGACGTACTGCGCCATGGCCATCGATCACGAGCATCTCTTCCAGGCGCAGGAAGAAACCCGCATGCTCCTGCGCGCTTACCGTCACCTGGGCCCCAAGGCCGAGGACACCTTCGCCATGGTCTCCTCCGATTCCCTGGTCCGGATCTGGGACCAGTTGACCGGCGCCATCGCCGCCACCGCCGTGGGGGTGGTCTCGGTCTTCATGGTGGTGGGCGGGGTGGTGATCATGAACATCATGCTGGCCGTAGTCACCGAGCGCACCCACGAAATCGGCATCCGCAAGTCCGTGGGAGCGCGCCGCCGCGACATCCTCAACCAGTTCCTGGTGGAGTCCTCCATGCTGGCCGCCGCGGGCGGGCTGATGGGCGTGGGAATCGCCTGGGCGGTGGCGGTGCTGGTGCGCAACCTGACACCCGTGCCCATGGTGTTGCCGCTGAACGCCGTCGTTGTCGGAGTCCTGCTCTCCGCGGCGGTGGGTTTGTTCTTCGGCATCTACCCGGCGCAACGAGCGGCGAAACTCGACCCCATCGTGGCCTTGAGGGTGGAGAAATGACCGGCGGAGCGCTTATCGCGGGCGCCAAGCTCGCCCTCGCCACCGTCCGGGAGCACAAGATGCGCTCCTTCCTCACCGTGCTGGGAGTCATCATCGGCACCGGCGCGGTGATCGGGGTAGGTTCCATCATCGCCGGCCTCGACGGCGCCATCGCCAACATGCTGCGCAGCTTCGGGCCGGAGACCATGATCGTGCTCAAGGGCAGGGCCATGGGCAACTGGACCCCCGAGGAGGCGCGGCGCAAACCCCTCACGCTCGAAAACGCGCGCGCCATCCGGGAGCGCTGCCCCTCGGTGGCCCACGTCAGCCCTTACCTCTTCCCCGACCGCGGCCTTCATCGCGCCCGCTACAAGGGCGACGACATCTACAACATCGACATCGGCGGCACCGAGGAAGGCTACGCCGCCGGCGGCACCACCATGCGCGCCGGCCGCTTCTTCACCGACATGGAGAACCGCCGCCGCCTGCCCGTCGTGGTGGTGGGGGAAGCCATCGGAAAGTCCTGGTTCACGAATGTCGATCCCATAGGCAAATGGATCCAGGTGGACGGGCGCACGGTGGAGATCATCGGGGTGATGGACAAGCCCGCCTCCTCCATGCCGGGCCATGAAGACACCCGCGTGCTCTTCCCTTACTTCACCATGCGCAAGATGTTCCCCAACGCCCAGGAGCACATGCTGGTGGTAGTCGCGCAGCCCGGCATGCTGGCCAAGGCGCAGGACGAGGTGCGCACCGCGCTGCGCATCGAGCGCCGCGTGAAGCCCAACGAGCCGGACAACTTCTCCATCTCCACCGCCGAGCAGATGATCGAGGAGTTCCGCCGCATCACCGGCACCGTCGCGCTGGTGATGGTGATTCTCAGCTCCATCGGGCTGCTGGTGGGGGGCATCGGGGTCATGAACATCATGCTGGTCTCGGTCACCGAGCGCACCCGCGAAATCGGGGTACGGAAGGCCGTGGGCGCCCGCCGCAGCGACATCGTCGTGCAGTTCCTGACCGAGGCCGTGGTGCTCACCGCGCTGGGCGGCCTGCTCGGCATCCTGCTGGGCTGGACGATTTCGCGTCTTGCGGGAGTGCTCTTCCCCTCCCTGCCCACCGCGGTGCCGCTCTGGGCGGTCGTTTCGGGGCTGGTGGTCTCGGTAGGAGTGGGGCTGTTCTTCGGCATCTGGCCGGCCACCCGCGCCGCCCGCCTGGACCCTGTGGACGCGCTGCGGTACGAGTAGCCCGCCGTGCTACAATCCGCCTTGCGCCGCCCCTACCTGATCGGCATCGCCGGCCCTTCCGGCGCGGGCAAGACCACCCTCGCCCAGCGGCTGGCCCGCGAACTCCAGGCTCCCATCCTGTCGCTCGATGCCTACTACCGCTCGCTCGATGCGCTGCCGCCGGCCGAGCGCGAGCGCGTCAACTTCGATCACCCCTCCGCCCTCGACCATGCCCTGCTGATCGAGCAATTGACCGCGCTCGCCGCCGGCCGCACCATCCAGGTGCCGGTCTACGATTTCGCCACCCACACCCGCACCGGCGAAACCGTGCCGCTCGCCGCCCCCGGCTTCGCCATCGTCGAGGGACTCTTCGCGCTCTACTGGGAGGAAGTACGCGCACAGCTCGCAACCCGCGTGTTCGTCGAAGCCGGCGACGCCGTCTGCTTCACCCGCCGCCTGGAGCGCGACACCCGCGAGCGCGGCCGATCGGTCGAATCCGTCCAGCTCCAGTACCGCGAAACCGTGCGTCCCATGGCCGAACGCTACGTGCTGCCCACCCGCGCCTTTGCCGACGTGGTGGTCGGCGGCACGGCCGCCCTGGAAGATTGCGCGGCCGCCGTCCTGGCCCACGTGAAGGCGTGCGGCGCCTTTGCCGTCCAGCCGTAGCTACTTCTTGCTCACCGTCTCCCTCTCCGGGAAGTAAACCAGCGCCACGCCGTCCCACAACTCCCCGCTCTCCGATGCCACCCCGCCCATCGGAACAACCCCCACGTACCGCGCGTTCAAACCGAAGCGGTCGATGATATACCGCCGGACCACCTGCGCCCGGTCGCGCGAGCGCAGAAACCGCGCCGCTTCCGGTCCTTCCGAAGCGTAGCCCTCCACCATCATGGGGGTGTTCGGAGCGTAGCGCAGGTAGGGCGTCACCAGCTTTTGCAGCGTGGTTCTGCCGGCCGCCGAGAGCACCTCGTCGCCTTCGGCATCGGTGGTGAACAGCTCCTGCCTGTGCACCCAGGAGCGCTCGCGCGGGCGATTCGGCGCCACCTTGCCGGCCACGTAGTCCTCTACGCTCACGGCGTTCAAATCGTAGAAGCCGCGCCGGCGGAAGAAGCCGCGGAACAGCCAGTTGCGCTTGAGCGCCTCCATGTTGTCGGCCAGGTCGGCCGTGGCCTCCCGGGTATGGGTGATGGCGGCGCGCAGCTCTTCCATGGGTCCCTCACTGCCTTCGCTGGGCACCAGTCCGCCCACCACCTCCTTGGCCCGCGCGGTGGTCTCCCGCAGGTTCGCCACCGTCTGCTCGGCGTGCTCCCCGATGTTGCGCGAGCGCAGATCCGCCACGATGGCGTTCACGTTCTCGGAGGTCTGGCGGACGTTATCCGTAGTGGCTTCCAGGTTCGCCACCGTGTCGCGCACCCGCTCGTACACCCCATCGTCGGTGAGCAGTTTCCCCACCGTGCCGCGGCCTTCGCGCACGCCTTCCAGCATGGCGCTGACGTGGCCCACCGAGCGGTTCGTCACGGTGAACAGCTCGTCCACGTCCCGGCCCACTTCGGCCACCACCTTGTGCGACGTATCGGCCACCTCCGTGACGGTATCCACGGCCTTCACCACCCGCCCCTCCACCTCGTCCACCGCATCGTTCACCTTGCGGATGGTCTCCACGGTGAGGTCGATAATCTGCCCGATCTCCACCGGCTCGCGGCCCTGGAGCACCGTGCCGGCTTCCACCGGCGTCCCTGCCTCCGTGCCGGCTTCGATCTGCAACACCTTGCTGCCCACCAGGCCCTCCATCTGGATGGAGGCCACCGAATCCGTGCGGAGGATGGGCTGGAACTTGTCCAGCACGCGGAAGTTCACCCGGAACTTGGCCCCCGGCCGCACCGGCACGTTAGTCGCCACCACCTCCCCGGCGTCCATGCCCTGCACCTGGA
>JAWLGN010000281.1:0-7287 GCA_041685075.1 Bryobacteraceae bacterium | reverse complement strand
CCGGACGGCACGCCGGTGCGCGGCGAGCTTGACCTCTCGGCGCAGGGGACGGGCATCGCGGCAGACCCCGCGGGCAACCTGCGGCTGGCCGCGGCCAACCTCGAGTTCGGCGAGCAGCGGCTGGGCTCGATCGAGCTCGACGCGCGTGTGGCGGAGCGGCAGGCGACCGCCGCGCTGCGCGCTCCGCTCTTCGGGTTCCGGGCGGAACTGCGCGCGGGAACGCAGGCGCCCTACCCCGCCACGCTCGAACTCGATGCCGACCAGACCGACCTGGCGCACCTGCCGTCGCTCGCCGGAACCCTCACCGCCACCGTTCGCGCCGCGGGAGACCTGGACGACTACACCGCCGGCCGCGCCGAGGCGGAAGTCAACCTGAACGCGCAGTGGCAGGGCCGGCCTATCCGCACCGAGGGGCCTTTGCGGGCCCGCTACGAGAGCGGGATGTTGACGCTCGAACCCTCCACCCTCTCGGCCGAAGCTTCCCGCATCGAGCTTTCGGGTACGTGGCCGCTGATGGAAGAGGCGGGCGAAGGCGCTATCCGGCTGGGGGGCGCGCTCGACCTGGCGACGCTCGCGGCCTACATTCCCGCAGAGGAACCCATCACCGCAAGCGGCGCGGCAAGCCTTGAAGGCACGATCGCCGGCAACCTGCGGCGCATCGACCCCAACCTCACCCTCACCCTCCGGGACGGCGGAGTCTCGGGGCCGGGTCTGCCCGCACCGGTCTCGAACGCCGCGCTCCGCGCCACGCTCCGCGGCGGCGCTGTGGAGTTGCAGGATCTCCGGGCGGAGTTCGGCCCCGCATCGATCGCCGCTTCCGGCGTAGTGCCGCTGGCGTTGGCGGGAGAACTGCCCGTCGAGTTGCCGCCGAGCCAGGGCCCCGCACGCCTGACAGCGGAGTTGCAGCGCGTCGATCTCGCCACCCTTCCGGGCATGCCCGAGGATGTCACGGGTGCGGTGAGCGCACGGGTTGAAGCCACCGCCGCGCGCCCCGAAGTGGCCGCCATCTCCGCCGGCATCACCTTCCCGGAACTGCGCATCGCCCTCGGGCCCCACATCTTCGAGCAACAGGGCACCTCCACCATTCAAGTGGCGAATGGCGAGGCGCGCGTTGCGGGCTTCCGTCTCTCCGGACCGGCCGGCGAGATCGATCTCAAAGGCGCCGCCGGCCTCCTGGACTCCAAGCCGCTCGACTTGCAGCTCGACGGCGCGCTCGATGCCGCCCTGGCCTCGGTCTTCACCAATGCCGTGCAGGCGCGCGGCAAGACTGCCATCCACGTGGCGGTGGCGGGAACCGCCGCCGAGCCCCAACTGCGCGGCTACCTGGAACTCGCAGAGGGCCAGTTCACCACGCGCCAGCCGCGCATCGGCATCGACGGCTTGAACGCCAGGCTCGATCTCGCCGGCAACCGCCTGACCCTCTCGCGCCTGGAAGCCCAGTTGAACGGCGGCACGCTTTCGGGCAGCGGCTCCGTTGAGTATGCCGGCGGCGAGCTGCGCAACTCCACACTGGCGCTCAAAGCCGGCCGCGTTTACCTGGACTTTCCCGAGGGCCTCAAAACCATCTCGAACGCCGCGCTCGACCTGAAGACCGCGGCAGGCGAGGCCGTTCTGGGCGGGCGAGTGACGGTGCTCGAAGGCGGCATCACCGACGACATGAACCTCGACAGCGGCATCCTGGCCGCGCTCAACGGGCCCGCCGAAATCGATCTCGAAGAGGAACGCAACCCGCTGCTCGAAAAGCTGCGCTTCCTCATCTCCCTGCGCACCGCCAACCCCATCGTGCTGGACAACAACCTGGGGAAAGCCGAGGTCAGCGCGGACTTGCGCCTGCTGGGGACACCCTACGAGCCGGGTCTCTCCGGCCGCCTGGTGATTGAAGAAGGCGGCGAGATACGGCTTCAGGAACGCGCCTATGCCATCGAGCGCGGCGTCGTCACGTTCACCAACGAGCGGCGCATTGAACCGAACCTCGACATCCTGGCCCGCACCAGCGCCGCAGACTACGACATCACCCTGCAGGTCACCGGCACGCCCGGCAACACCGAGACGGTCCTGACCTCGGACCCCGAACTGCCGGAGCCCGAGATCCTGGCGGTGCTGCTCACCGGCAAGACCATGGAGGAGATGCGCGGGCAGGAGGTGGCGGTGGCGAGCAACCAGGTGCTCTCGTACCTCGCAGGGCGGGTGGGGTCTTCCATCGGGCGGGGCATCGAGGGCGCCACCGGCCTGAGCACCGTGCGGATCGAGCCCAACCTGATCGCCGCCGAAACCGACCCCAGCGCGCGCCTCACCGTGGGGCAGGACATCACCCGCAAACTCGGCCTGATCTACTCGATGGACCTCATCAACAGCTCCGACCAGATCTACGTGGCGGAGTACGACATCACCCGGCGCTTCACCTCCCGGGGGGTCCGGCAGGCCGACGGCAGCTTCCGTTTCGACTTCCGCCACTACCTGAGCTTCGGCGGGCTCGGGCGCCGCCGCGCTCTCCGGCAGCGGGCGGAACGTCGCATCGGCCAGGTCTCGATTCTCGGGGACAGTTTCTTTCCCCAGGCGCAGGTGCTCGGAAAGCTCGATGCCAAGCCCGGCCAGGAGTACGATTTCTTCAAGATTCGCCGGGGCCTGGACGACGTCAGCCGTCTCTACGCGCGGGAAGGGCTGCTCGAGACCGGGCTCCGGCTCGAGCGCAGGCAGGCCAACGGCACCGTGGACCTCGACCTGCACATCGAGCCGGGGCCCAAGGTGGAGTTCGCTTTCGAGGGACTCACGCCGCCGGGCGATGTGCGCAACCGCGTGCGGGATGCCTGGATAAGCGGCGCCTTCGATGCGCAGCGCACCTCCGACGCCGCCCGCATTCTGCGTGCCTGGCTGGTGGAAGAGCGCTACCTCCAGGCGCGCGTCGAGCACGCCATCTCGATGCGCGGCCCTGCGGATAAACTCGTGCGCTTCGATCTCCAGCCGGGGGCGAAGTTCCGGCGGGTGGATTTGGAATTCGAGGGCGCGCGCGAACTGCCGCCGGACGAACTGCGCCAGGCGGTGGAGGAGTTCGATCTCGCCACCGCGGTCCACACCGAGCCGGCACGCGTCACCAAGACCCTTACCCAGTACTATCGCCAGCAGGGCTTTCTCGATGCGGCGGTGGAACACCCGCGCTACGAGCTGAACGGCGATACCGGCACGGGCAAGGTGATCTTCCCGGTGGTGGAAGGCCCGCGTTACCGGGTGGGCGAGGTGAGCTTCGAGGGCAACGCGGCGCTCTCCTCCGCGGAACTGGCCGCCGCCGCGCCGCTGCCCAAGGGCGAGGCCTATCGCCCCGTGCTGCGGGACCATGCGCTCGAGCGCATCCGGGAGATCTACTGGGAACGGGGCTACAACGACGTCGAGGTGCAGGCCGTGCTGGAGCGCGGCGGCGAGGGCGCGGTGAACGTGGTGTTCCGCATCCACGAGCAGGCGCGCAGCGTGGCCGGCGAGATCGACCTGCGGGGCAACCGCACCACCAGCGAAGCGATGATCCGCGGCCAGTTGGAGATCCGGCCCGGAGACCCGCTCGATCTGCGCAAACTGGCCGCCTCGCGCCGCAACCTGTATAACACCGGCGCCTACTCCTCGGTGGAGATCGTCCGGGAGCCGGCCGAAACCGCGCAGCCCGGCGCCGATAGGCTCGTCAACCTGCGGGTTGTGCTGCGGGAAGTGCAGCCGTTCGAACTCCGCTACGGCGGTTTCTACGATACCGAGCGCGGGCCCGGCATCATCGCCGATCTGACCAACCGCAACTCGCTCGGCAGCGCCCGCTCCCTGGGACTGCGCACCCGCTACGACTCCCAGTTGCAGGAGATGCGCCTGCACTTCAGCCAGCCGCTGCTGCGGCGTTTTCCGCTGGAGACGATTGCGAGCCCCTACATCCGCCGCGAGCGCAATCCGGCCACCCAGGATACCGACCCCTTCAACGTGGACCGCGTGGGTCTCTCGCTCCAGCAGCAGGCCATGCTCCGCGGCAACTATCTGCTGAACTACGGCTACCGCATCGAGCGCAGCCGCACCTACGACCCCGGCCCCGATCCCTTCTTCGACGTGCCGCTGCGCATCGCCTCGCTCACCACAGCGCTCACCCGCGAGACTCGCGACGACATTCTGGACGCCACGCGCGGCAGCTTCATGTCCCACGCCCTGCAGTTCTCGCCCGCGAGCCTGGGCTCGGAGCTGCGCTTCATCAAGTACTTCGGGCAGTACTTCCGCTACATTCCGCTCCAGGCTCCCCGCATCGACCTGTTCACGAACCGGGAGCACCGCCCCCGGCTGGTCTACGCCGGCGGCGTGCGGGTGGGCCTGGCGGCGGGGCTCGGCGGCCAGTCCGTGCCGCTCAGCGAGCGCTTCTTCGCCGGTGGCGCCACCACCATCCGGGGCTTCGAGCAGAACTCCATCGGCCCGTCGCTGGGCCGCGAGCCGCTGGGAGGCGAAGCCATGCTGGTGATCAACAACGAGCTGCGCTTTCCGCTGGTGAGCATCTTCGACGGGGTGGGCTTCGTGGACATAGGGAACGTCTACGACACCGTCTCCGACTTCAGCCTGCGGGATATCCGGAAGGCCGCCGGGATGGGACTGCGGGTCCGCACCCCCTGGTTCCTCCTGCGCCTGGACTACGGCTTCAATCTCGACCGCGCCCAGGGCGAACCGGGAGGCCGCCTCTTCTTCAGCATCGGGCAGGCGTTTTAGGCTGCCGCCCCGCCGCGCCGCCTGATGGTAGAATGCGGTTTATCCCTGGCACAGCCGTACCGCGGCGCCGCGGAGGCCACAGGAATATATGGAGCACCTCCTTTCGATCGTCGTATTCACCCCCCTGGCGGGACTGCTGGTCCTGCTGTTCCTGCCCTCGTCGAACCCACGTGCTATCAAGCTGTGGGCCAACGCGGTGGCACTGGCGGGGTTCCTGGTATCGCTGCCGCTGGTCTTCCGGTTCGACAGCAGCCAGGATTTCCAGTTCGTCGAAAGAGCGCGCTGGATCCCTTCGCTCGGCGCTTCCTATTACATCGGCATCGACGGCTTCAGCCTGCTGCTGGTGATGCTGACCACCGTGATCGGCGCCATCGCCATCCTCGCCAGTTGGAACGCCATTCAGGAAAGGCTGAAGGAGTACTACGCCTTCTTCCTGCTGCTCCAGACCGGCATGCTGGGGGTCTTCGTGGCGATGGACTTCCTCCTGTTCTTCATCTTCTGGGAAGCCGTGCTGGTGCCCATGTACTTCATCATCGCCATCTGGGGAGGCCCGCGCCGCGGCTACGCCGCCATCAAGTTCATTATTTACACGCTGCTCGGCTCGGTGCTGATGCTGCTCGGCATCCTGATGCTCTACCACCAGCACTACCAGCAGTTTCAGGTGGCCTCTTTCGCCATCCAGGACCTGCTCCGCACCAGCGTCCCCGGGAACGTGCAGTGGTGGATCTTCTGGGCCTTCTTCCTGGGCTTCGCCGTCAAGGTGCCGATGTTTCCCTTCCACACCTGGCTGCCGGACGCCCACGTGGAGGCGCCCACCGCGGGTTCCGTGGTTCTGGCCAGCATCATGCTGAAGATGGGAACCTACGGCTTCCTGCGCTTCTCCCTGCCGCTGCTGCCCGAATCCGCCAAGGACCCCACGGTGGTCAACGTCATGGCGGTGCTTTCCATCATCGGGATCGTCTACGGCGCCCTGGCATCGCTGATGCAGAAGGACTGGAAGAAGCTGGTGGCCTACTCCTCAGTGAGCCACCTGGGTTTCTGCACGCTGGGCATCTTCGCGCTCAATCCGGCGGGGATTGCCGGATCTATCCTGCAGCAGATTAACCACGGCATCTCCACAGGCATGCTCTTCCTGATCGTGGGAGTGGTTTACGAGCGGCGCCACACGCGCGAGATCGCCGACTACGGCGGCCTGTTGCGGGTGATGCCGGTGTTCAGCATCGTGTTTCTGATTGCGGCCCTGAGTTCGATGGGGATGCCGCCGCTCAACGGCTTTATCGGAGAGATCACGATTCTGAAAGGCGCCTACCAGATGTCGCTGAACTGGGCGGTGTGGGTCGTGGTGGGAATCGCGCTGGGCGGCACCTACCTGATCTGGCTCTACCAGCGCACCATGCTGGGCGCACTGGAGGAAGCCAACCACGCGCTGCGCGATCTTTCGCTGCGCGAGATTGCGGTCTTCGCGCCGCTGGTGGTGTGGGTCTTCTGGATCGGCCTCTACCCGCAGCCGTACTTCAAGATGCTGGAGCGGCCGGTGGCGCAGGTGGTGGAACGCGTTCGCCCCGGCTACCACGCCGAGCACAACCTGCCCAACCCGCTGGAGGCCACCGAAGTGGGCCAGGCGATTTCGCCGGGCGCCGCTCTGCCAACTCATCCAGCCAGGTAATCCGAACGGCTCCCGACGGCGCACCTTTCGCCGATTGGGCCCCTTGACAGCTTCGAGAGGCATCCATATACTCAGGCTGAAAAGCACTCAGGATACACAGGCCTGAAAAACTTGACCACACCAAGGAGCGCCTCACGATGAAGATGGTTCACGGTCCCAACGATCTGAAGTTGAGCAGCCCGTCGGCTGCCCCACGCCACTTCCGCTTCGCGCCGCGACAGCGCTGGTTGGCCTCAGCTCTGGCCGCAGTCTGGATGTCTTCGCTGCCGCTCGCGGCGGCGGTCTTGCAGGTGGGCCCGGACAAGCCCTACCAACAACCCTGCGCGGCACTCGCGGTAGCCGCCCCCGGGGACACCGTCGAAATCGACGCGGGCGTCTACACAGGCGACGTATGCGCGTTTTATGCCGACGACCTGACGATCCGCGGCGTAAACGGCCGCGCACACCTGGTTGCCGACGGCAAGTACGCCCAGGGCAAGGGCATCTGGGTTCCCAAGGGCAACAACATCGTCATCGAGAACATCGAGTTTTCGGGAGCCAAGGTTCCCGACCAGAACGGAGCGGGCATTCGCGTCGACGGCGGTAATCTCACGGTGCGCAACTGCTACTTCCACGACAACGAGAACGGCATCCTGGGCGGCACCGCAGGCAGCCGAATCGTAATTGAATTCAGCGAGTTCGCGCGCAACGGTTACGGCGATGGCCAGTCCCACAACGTCTACATCGGTCGCGTGGCTTCGCTCGTTTTCCGGTTCAACTATTCCCACAGTTCCAACGTGGGCCATCTGCTCAAGTCGCGCGCCGGCGAGAACTACATTCTCTACAACCGGCTCACGCAGGAGTCCGGCAGCGGAAGTTATGAAGCCGATATTCCGAACGGCGGGACGACCTACGTCATCGGCAAT
>JAWLGN010000280.1:0-7310 GCA_041685075.1 Bryobacteraceae bacterium | reverse complement strand
ATCGAGCGCAGCCTGCTCGAGCAGGCGCTGCGTAAGGCAGGCGGGAACAAGACTGCGGCCGCGGGCATGCTGCGCCTGAAACGCACCACCCTGGCGGCCAAACTGCGGAGCCTGGAAGGCGCCTGGACGGGTGCGGCCCCGCCCGTCGAAGGGGTTCGGGCATGACCGCCGATCTGCGGGGACGCGACACCGGCCGCCTGTGCGTGGTGCTGAGGGCCCACCGGGCCTGGTTGGAGGAACAGGAAGAGGGCTGCCGCGCGGACCTCAGCGGCGCGCGCCTGGAGGGCGCCGAACTGGAGAGCGCCCAGCTTTCCGGCGCCATATTGACCGGCGCCAGCCTGCGCGGCGCCCGTCTGGCCGGGGCCGACCTGAGCGGCGCCGTGCTGGATCGCGCCGATCTGCGGGACGCCAGCCTGGAGGGTGCGGATCTTTCCGGCGCTTCCCTCAACGCCACTCGCCTGGACGGGGCCATGATGGCCGGCGCCAGCCTGGTGGAAGGGCACCTCAGCCAGGTGTCGCTGCGGCGCGCCAGCCTGGGACGCGCGCGGCTGGTAGAAGCGCGCCTGGAGGGCTGTAACTTCGAGCGCGCCCTGCTGGTGGAGGCCGGCTTGCATCAAGTGCAGGCGCTCGACTGCTGTTTCTTCGAAGCGGACTTCAGGGAGGCCAAGCTCCTGGGGGCCCGGCTGATCAACTGCCGGTTCGATAACGCCACCGGCGAAGGGGCGGTCTTCTCCGGCGCGCGCCTGGAAAGCTGCGAGTTCCGCCTGGCCGTGTTCCGGAGGTGCAACTTCCACCGGGTGCGGGCCTCCGGGCTGCACTGCTTCCGCAGCGATTTCGCGGGGTCGAATTTCGAGGACGCGGAGTTGAATGGCGTGGATCTGGCGACGGCGGATCTGCGGGGGTCCCGCTTTGGCGGCGCCAGCCTGCTGACGACCGACTTGAGAAACGCCAACCTGTTGAGCTGCCGTGGGTTAACCTCACAGCAACTGATGCAGGCGCGCACCGATCCGGGAACCGTGCTGCCCAGCGGGGCCTCGGGGCCCTATCTGCGGGGCAGCGGCGACGAGCAGCCCAACCGGAACTCCCGCTAATGTTTTCCCATTTCCCGCCGATACGTAGAGGGGGAAAGCCATGAGAATCGAGGAGCGCATAGCCGCTGAAACCGCCGCGCAGCAATCCGCCGCGGGTGCCGCAGAAGTGCAGCGCGCGCGGGCCGGAACCGCTGACGGTGTTGCGCTTGCCGGAGCGGGGCGCGATACCGCCCAGATTTCCACCCTGGCCGGGCGGATCCGCAGCCGCCTGGATACGATCGCGGCCGAGCATTCAGCGCGCGTGGAGCAACTCACCGCGGAGGTGCGGTCCGGCCGCTACCAGGTGGACGTGGCGGCGCTGAGCCGCGCCCTGGCAGCGGAAGCATTGGGAGTCGAGCGGTGACGGCGCTGCGGGCGGCGCGCGAGCGAGTGGCCCGGGTGCGCGCCCTGCTGCTCGAACCCTCCCCGGCGAACCTGGAAGCGTGCAGCCAGGCGCTCGCGGCGGCGCGCGGCCAGTTGGAGCGTGGGGCGGCGGAAAAGCCCGCCGAAAGCCTCCGGCGCGCGGCTCGCCAGGCCGAAGCCCGGGCCTTGAGGGTCGAACTGGAAGCCGCCACGGCGCTGGTCGAGAACGCCGCGGCCTTCTATCTCGAATGCGTGCGGCTGGGCCATGCCGGAACCTGCGAGTACGGGCCGATGAGCGACGCTCGGGCCGCCCGGCCGGCGCGCATGCTGGCGGAGGCCTGAGCCCATGAGCAACATCTTCGCCACCCTGCGGACCACCGGCGACATCCTGAAGGTTTACGAGCGCTGCCTCCAGGTCACCCAGAACAACATCACCAACGCCTCCACCCCGGGCTATGCGCGGCGCGAGATCACCACGATTGCGCTGCCGTTCGGTGCAGAGCCGGGGTCTGTGGGGGGCGCCAGAGCAGGCCCCGTGACGAGCGCGCGCAGCGCTTTCGCCGAGCGCGTGGTGCGCCGCCAGACCGAGCTATTGGGACGCTCTAAGGCGGAGGCGGAACTGCTCGCCGGCATTGAAGCTGCCTTCCCCATCAACGGCGACGCCGGAGTAGCGGGGGCCTTGAACCGGCTGTTACAAAGCTTCTCCTCCTGGAGCCTGACCCCCAACGACCCCAACGCCCGGCAGGCGGTGCTGGACGAAGCGCAGGGGCTGGCCCATGCCTTCGCCGATACCGCCGCCCAGCTTTCGGAGGCCGCCCGCCTGGCCGAGGTACAGTTGCGCGACACGGTGCGGGAGATCAACGAACTGGCCGGGGTGCTGCGCGACGCCAACGAGGAGATCCGCAGCGGCGCGCGCACCGATGCCGGCGTGGATGCGCGAATCCATGCCACCCTGGAGGCGCTCTCCGAACTGGTGGATTTCACCGCGGTCCAGCAGCAGGACGGCACCTACATGGTGCTGGCCGGCGGCATGGCGCCGCTGGTGATCGGGGACCGGCAGTACGAAATCACCATGAGCTTCGGCCACCCGGAAGACCCCGCCTATCCCGAGGGGCCGCTTTCGGTACGGTTGCTCGACTCCGGAGGCGCCGACATCACCGCCCGGATCACCGGCGGCAAGCTGGCCGGAGCGCTGGACGTGCGGAATAACGTGCTAGCCGGTCTCATCGGCGACGGCAGCCAGCCGGGGGATTTGAACCGCCTGGCGGTGGCGGTGGCGGAGCGCGTGAACGGGCTGCTGCTCTCCGGCTGGACCGCCGACGGTTTTCCGCCTGGGGAAGACCTGTTCCACTACGACGCTTACAACCACACGGCCGCTGCCCGGCACTTCGCCCTAAACCCGGCGTTCACCCCGGATATGCTGGCGGCCATCGATCCCGGTCCGCCCTACGTCAGCAACGGGATCGCCCTGAAGCTGGCCGGGCTGGCGGTGCCCCAGGATCCGGTCGATACGGTGGATGGAGTGGGATTCATCGCCTTCTACGCAGGGATGGCCGGGCGGGTAGGGCGCCAGTCGGCCGAGGCGCAGCAAACCTCCATGTTGCAGGCCGAGGCCGTGGCCCAGGCGCGCGGGATGCGCAGCGAGGCTTCCGGCGTCTCGCTCGACCAGGAGGCCGTGCTGTTGATGGCGTACCAGCGCGCTTACCAGGCGGCCGCCAACATGATTGCAGTGCTGAATGAAATGACCGGCATCGCCGTGAACCTTCTGCGGTAACCCGAGGTTTAAAGTCCCGAGGTCTAAAGCCATGATTCGACCGCTCGATTTCGCCTCCGAGACGCTGCTGGCGCAGCTCAACGTCCTGGGAAAACGCCTGGAACGCGTGCAACGGGAGATCTCTTCCGGCTACCGGGTGAATACGGCGTCGGACGCGCCGGACCAGGTGGCCGACATCCTGGCGCTGCGCGCGTCGCTGGCCGCCAATGAGCAGGTCCGGACCAACCTGCAGAGGGCCCGTTCGGAGGTGGAAACGGCCGACGGTGCGCTGGCCCGCGTGGTGCAGGTGCTCGACCGCGCGCTGGCGCTGGCCGCGGCCGGCTCAGGGACGCAGCCGTCTGAGAACCGCTACACCATCGCCCAGGAGGTCCGGGGGCTGGAGGAGCAACTGGTGGCCCTGAGCCGCACCATGTACGGGGACCGCTATCTCTTCAGCGGCGACCTCGACATCCAGCCGTGCTACGGGATGGGCGAAGACGGCACGGTGGAGCGGCTGGCCACTGCCGAGGCCACCCGCAAAGTGCAGCATCCCTCCGGGGTCTCGTTCTCCATCGCGAAAACGGCGCAGGAGATCTTCGATCACCGCGACGCCGAAGACAACCCGACCGCGAAGAACGTCTTTGCAGCGGTCACTGCGCTGCGCGTGGCGCTCGAAGCCGACGACCAGGAAGCCGTGGAAGCGGTCATAGGGAAGCTGCGGGCGGCCTCGGCGCACGTCAATGCGCAGACGGGGTTCTATGGAGCGGTGCACAACCGCATCAAGGCGGCGCTGGACGATGCCGGCCGGATGGATCTGCGGCTGAAAACCGCGCTCTCCGAGCGGCGCGACACGGACGTGGTGGCCTCCGTCATGGAGTTGCAGCAGGTGCAGCTCAGCCAGGCGGCAGCCATGCAGATGCGCGCCATGACGCCGGCGCGCAGCCTCTTCGATTACCTGAAGTGAGACGGGAACGGGTGCAGGGCGCGGTAGTGGCGTTGTTGCTGGCAGCCGCGGCGGCCGGCCAAGGGTCACAGGGGGGCCAGGGCGGCCAGGCGGCGCAAGAGAGCCCAGCGGCACAAGGCGGCCAGGCGGCGCGCGCGGCGCTCGAAGCGGCCATCGGCCGCCAGAAGGAGGCCGCGGCGACGCAGAACGGCGCAGCAGCGCGCCAGCGCGAGGCCGTCCGGGTGCAGGAAAGCCTCGCGGGTCCGTGGCCATGGCCGGATCCGCCGGAACTCCAGGCCAGTGCACCGCCGCCGCCAGCGACGGTCCCACCCGAAGCCGGCGCGGAGCCGCCGGAAAAGTCCTCCGTCACGCCGTCCAAGAGCGACCCGGAGACCTCCAGAAGCGCTCTCGAGTGGATCGGGATCGTCCCTGCGCTGGACCCGGGGAGCATCTTCGATCCGCTGCAGAGTTCCCGCACTGGAGCGCGCATCCTGGCTCGTCTGCTGGCGCGCTACGGCAGCGGCCTGGGCCTGAAGCCCGAATCCTCACCATCGGTCTTATCCGGAACGGACGCCTGGGGCATCCTGCCGGAATTCCCCGCGATGGCGCCGCTTTTCTCGCCAGACAACACAGACGGCAGGGGCCGCTAGGCTGGCCGGCCAGGCCGTCCCCTGTGGCGCGCCCGGAGCAGCGCTTGTTAGCATGTCTGTAGGCATGCAATCCCGACGCAAGTTCATCGGCAGGGTAGCCACGGGCATCGCCGGCACCATCGCGGGGCCGGGCGTGCTGGGCGCCAACGAGCGCATCCGCCTGGGGCTCATCGGCGCCGGCGAGCGCGGAACCCAGCTCCTGCGCGAGGCGCAGGCCTGCCCCAACGTCGAGATCGCCGGCGCGGCCGACATCTACACGACGCGTCTGGAGGCGGTACAGGCGGCGGCGCCGGGTATCCGCACGCACCAGGATTACCGCCGGCTTCTCGAGGACAGGAGCATCGACGCGGTGATCGTGGCCACCCCCCAGCACCTGCACGCGGAGCAGTTCATCGCGGCCATCGAGGCGGGCAAGCACGTCTTCCAGGAGAAGACCCTGGCCTTTACGGTGGAGCAGGCCCGCAGGATGCGTGGTGCGCTCGAACGCGCCGGCAGGCGCACCGTGCAGGTGGGGCACCAGTGCTGCTCCTCGGGACAGGTGCAGGACGCCGCGGCCTTCCTGAACAGCGGCCACGTGGGACGGATTACCGCCATCCACGCCCGCATGTTCCGCAACACGCCGCATGGCAAACCGCAGTGGTCGCGCCCGGTCTACCCGGATATGACCCCCGAGAACATCGCCTGGAAGGCCTTCCTGGGCGACGCCCCGGAGCGCGAGTTCGATCCCCACCGCTTCGTCAACTGGCGCTTCTACTGGGACTACTCCGGCGGCAACGTGCACGAGAACCTGTGCCACCAACTCGCCTTCTGGTACAAGGTGCTGGGCTTGACCATCCCGGAGGCCGTCACCATGACCGGCGGCCTGTACCTGTGGAAGGACGGCCGCGAAGTGCCCGATACCATGAGCGTGGCAATGCAGCACGCCGAAGAACTGCTCTTCACCTGGGAGTCGGGTTTCGGCAACAACCATCCCGGCACCGGCGAGGAGGTGCTGGGAACCGACGGCACCATCGCCCGCAGCCAGCAGATCCGCTACTTCCCGCAGAAGGTGAACCGTCCCGGCGCCCAGGAGATGATGGGCGCCACCCGCACCCCGCACGCCGCCCACATGGCCGACTTCCTGGATGCCATTCGCACGGGCAAAGAGCCGAACTGCCCGTTCGAGATCGGCTACCGCGTCTCCATCACGGCCCGCATGGCGGTGGAAAGCTATCGCCGGGGCCGCACCGTGCGCTGGGACGCCGCCCGCGAAGAGATCGTCTGACCGCGCCCACCGTGCGGCGATGCACCATTCCCTGGGGCGGCACCGGGCGCTGGTGCCGTATTCTGAAAGGGTGGAGTTCGACTACACCCCCGAGCAGAAGGAGTTGCGCCGGGCGGTGCGCGGGTTCGCCGAATCGGAGATTGCGCCACACGTCACCGAGTGGGACGAGGGCCAGATCTTCCCCCTCGACGTAGTCAAGCAACTGGGGCAACTCGGTTACCTCGGCGCTATCTTCCCGGAGGAGTACGGGGGCGCGGGCCTGGGCTACATCGAGTACTCCATCATCATCGAGGAACTTTCGCGCGTGGACGGCTCGATCGGGATCATCGTGGCCGCCCACACCTCCCTGTGCGCCAACCATATCTACCAGATGGGCAGCGAGGAGCAGCGGCGGCGCTATCTCCCCCGGCTGGCCACGGGAGAATGGCTCGGCTGCTGGTCGCTGACCGAGCCCGAAGCCGGCTCCGACGCCGCCGGCACCCGCACCACCGCCCACCAGGAGGGTGATTGCTGGATCCTGAACGGCTCCAAAACCTTCACCACCAACGCGCACTACGCCGATGTCTGCGTGGCCATGGCGGTGACCGACCGCGCCGCCGCCCAGCACGGCATTTCGGCCTTCATTATTGACAAAGACACTCCGGGATACCGCGTGGGGAGGAAGGAGAACAAGCTGGGGCTGCGCGCCAGCGCCACCGGGGAGGTGATCTTTGAAAACTGCCGGCTGGAAGCCGGGCAGTTGCTGGGCGAACGCGGCTCGGGGTTTGTGGACAGCCTCAAAATTCTCGACGGCGGGCGCATTTCGATCGCGGCGCTCTCCCTGGGGATGGCCCAGGGCGCTTACGAAGCCGCGCTGCGCTATGCCAAGCTGCGCCGCCAGTTCGGCCGACCCATTTCCGAGTTTCAGGCGATTCAGCATAAGCTGGTGGATATGGCCACCGAGATCGAGGCCGCGCGCCTGCTCGTCTACAGGGCGGGCTGGATGGCAGACCAGGGCCTGCGCGTCACCCAGGAGGCCGCCATGGCCAAGCTGTTCGCCTCCGAAGCCGCCGTGCGCATCGCCAACGAGGGAGTGCAGATCCACGGCGGGTACGGCTTCATCAAGGACTACCCGGCCGAGAAGTATTACCGCGACGTCAAGCTCTGCACCATCGGTGAGGGCACCAGTGAGATCCAGCGCCTGGTCATCGCGCGGCAGTTGCTGAAAAGCTGATGCGGGAACAGGCGCGCAGGATCATCGATGGCGATCTCCGGGCCCTGGCGCGCA
>JAWLGN010000279.1:0-7316 GCA_041685075.1 Bryobacteraceae bacterium | reverse complement strand
CTGGGTGGTGCCGCGCAATTCCGTTCCTTCGATGCGGCCGCGGCGCGCATTCAGGTCCCCGAACACGTCCCCCATGTACTCCTCGGGCACCACCACCTCGACCGCCATAATCGGCTCCAGCAATACCGGTTTGGCCTTTTTCGCGGCCTCCTTCAGGGCCATCGAGCCGGCGATTTTGAACGCCATCTCCGAGGAATCCACCTCGTGGTAGCTGCCGTCGAGCAGGGTCACCCGGAGGTCCGACATCGGATAACCGGCCAGCACGCCGCCCTCGAGAGCCTCGCGCACGCCCGCCTCGGTGGGGGCGATGAACTCACGCGGAACGGCGCCCCCGGTAATGGCATTGATGAACTCGAAACCGGAGCCCGTGTCGAGCGGCTCCACCCGGATCTTCACGTCGCCGTACTGCCCGCGCCCGCCGGTCTGCCGTACAAAGCGGCCCTGCGCCTCGGCGGGTACCCGGATGGTTTCCCGGTAGGCCACCTGGGGCTTGCCCACGTTGGCGCCCACGCTGAACTCCCGCAGCATGCGATCCACAATGATTTCCAGGTGCAACTCGCCCATGCCGGAGAGAATCGTCTGCCCGGTCTCGGGATCGGTAGCCACCCGGAAGGTCGGATCCTCCTGCGCCAGCTTCTGGATCGCCAGCCCCAGCTTTTCCTGGTCCGCCTTGGTCTTGGGCTCCACGGCCAACTGGATCACCGGCGTGGGGAACTCGATCGACTCCAGCACGATGGGCGCCTTGTCGTCGCAGATGGTGTCTCCGGTCGATACCGTCCGCAGCCCCACCGCGGCGCAGATGTCCCCGGCGCGGATCTCCTGGATCTCCTCGCGCTTGTTGGCGTGCATCCGCAGCAGCCGCCCGATGCGCTCCTTGCGCCCCTTGGCCACGTTGTAGACCGACTCGCCGGCCGCCAGATTCCCCGAGTAAACCCGGAAAAACGCCAGTTGCCCGACGTATGGATCGGTCATAATCTTGAAGACCAGGGCCGAGAACGGCTCGTCGTCGGAGGCCCGCCGCTCCAGGATCTTCTCCGGGTCGTCGATCGCGGTCCCCTCCACCGGCGGAATATCGAGCGGCGAGGGCAAGTAATCCACCACCGCGTCGAGCAGCTTCTGCACGCCCTTGTTCTTGAACGAACTGCCGCAGATCACCGGGAAAACCTTCAGCGCGATGGTGGCGCGCCGCAGCCCGGCCCGAAGTTCGCTCGCGGAAACCGGCTGGCCCTCGATGAACTTCTCAAACAACCCGTCGTCGTGCTCGGAGATCGCCTCGATCATCTTGTCGCGGGCCTCCTGCACGCGCTCGGCGTACTCGGCGGGGACCTCCACCACGTCGTACTGCGCCCCCAGGGTCTCCTCCCGCCAGACGTAGGCCTTCTGCTCGATCAGGTCGATGATGCCCTTGAACTGGTCCTCGGCGCCGATGGGGTACTGAATGGCTACCGGCTTGCATTTCAGCCGCTGGACGATGGTATCGATGGAGCGGAAGAAGTTCGCCCCCACGCGGTCCATCTTGTTAATGAAACAGATGCGCGGAACGTTGTACTTGTCCGCCTGCCGCCATACGGTTTCCGATTGAGGCTGCACGCCCGCCACGGCGTCGAAGACCGCCACCGCGCCGTCGAGCACCCGCAGGCTGCGCTCCACCTCGGCGGTGAAGTCCACGTGCCCGGGGGTGTCGATGATGTTGATCTGGCTGTCGCCCCAGAAGCAGGTGGTGGCGGCGGAGGTGATGGTGATGCCGCGTTCCTGCTCCTGCGCCATCCAGTCCATCGTGGCGGTACCTTCGTGAACCTCTCCCAGCTTGTGCGTGCGGTGCGTGTAATAGAGAATGCGCTCGGTGGTAGTGGTCTTACCGGCATCGATGTGCGCGGCGATGCCGATGTTCCTCATCTTTTCGAGCGATACCGTACGTGGCATAAACCCTTGAAATTCCTACCACCGGTAATGCGCGAAAGCCTTGTTGGCCTCGGCCATGCGGTGTACGTCGTCGCGTTTCTTGATCGCCCCGCCACGCAGGTTGGCGGCGTCGTTGATTTCGCCGGCCAGCCGTTCCGGCATGCCCTTTTCCGGGCGCGAGCGCGCCTGGGTGACGATCCAGCGAATCGCCAGGCTGGTGCGCCGGCTCTGCGGCACTTCGATGGGAACCTGGTAGTTGGCGCCGCCCACCCGCCGGGTCTTGACTTCCAGCAGCGGTTTGGCGTTCTCCACCGCCTTCTTGAATACCTTCAGCGGATCGTCGCCCGTGCGCTCCCGGATCATCTCCATGGAGGCGTAGAAGATCTTCTCGGCCACGGCCTTCTTGCCGTCCCACATCATCGAGCAGATGAACTTATTGGCCAGCGTCGAGTTGTAGACCGGATCCGGCTGCACTTCCCGAGTTTCAACGCGTCTTCTTCGTGGCATAGTCTCTTATTTCGGCCGTTTGGCCCCGTACTTGGACCGGCCCTGTTTCCGGTTAGCGACGCCGGCCGTATCCAGCGCCCCGCGAATCACGTGATAGCGTACGCCCGGAAGGTCCTTGACACGCCCGCCGCGGATCAGCACGATCGAGTGCTCCTGGAGATTGTGTCCGACGCCCGGAATATACGTCGTCACCTCGATCCCGTTGGTCAGCCGCACACGGGCCACTTTCCGCAGCGCCGAGTTCGGCTTCTTGGGGGTGGTGGTGTAGACGCGCGTGCACACGCCCCGTTTCTGCGGGCAGCGCTGCAGGGCCGGGCTGGGCGTTTTCCAGCGCACCGGTTTCCGCCCCAGACGCACTAGTTGGTTGAATGTCGGCACAAACTTTCCTCTTCGAGATGAAATCAGTTCGAAGCAGCGTCGCCGGACAGCCCCCTTTCGGGCGCGCGCCCGGCACTTGGCCACATCAGCGAGGATTCATTCCTGTTAGACAGGCCCATGTCCCAGGGGCTCGAAATCCCACCTGGAACCTCGGGGCCTCACCCCCGGCCGGCTCGCGCATTGCGCGAGGGTAGCACAGGAGCGGAAAGCGATACTCGCAAAACTCTTCAATCATAGCTAATTACCCGGGCCGCGCGCAACACCCGTTTTGTCCGGGATCATCTACCCACCCCACGCAAATCCCGCGCGCCTGGAAAAACCGTGGTCGGAAATACGGATTTACCGTGTAAAAATGCCCGGAATATCCCCCTGCGATCACCTATGCGCATGAGAATACAATCGGTTACCGTTTGGCATCGCAAGTGCGATACAGCCTGGAGTCTTCCCTGCACGAACCTGCTCTTGCCGCTCCCGCCGCCGGGGAGACGACCACATCCAAGGAGAATGCCATGGAAATGATCCTGGGGGACCGCCGGGCCACCCGCCGATACCCCGTCCGGCTCCAGCTTCATTACCGCCTTCTACGCGGCAGCCGGATCCTCTACGAGGGCCGCGGCACCACCAACAACATCAGCCGTGGCGGCGTCGAGTTCGAAACCGGGCGGTTCCTGCCCAGCGGCCTGTCCATCCAGATGTGGATCGCCTGGCCCGTTCTCATGCGGGGCTGCGAGCAGATGCTCCTGCGGGTGGTCGGCCGCACCGTCCGTTGCGACGGCGACCGCGCGGCCGTGCGCACCTCCTGGCATGAGTTCGTTCGCGCCGAAACTCCCGCGGCCCACGATTCCGAGCACCAGCCCGTCATGGTTGCCTGAGCCGCCGATTTGTGAACCGGAGCGCTGTCAGGCCATCCGCGTCGCTCTGCGGCCCGCGTTGCTGCGCTAGGCTGGTAGATAATTATGCCCGAGAACCGGACTGCGCTCCGAGTATTATGGATGGCCGCCTTCCTTGCAGTGGTGGTCGGCTCACTGCTGCCTTCCACTTCGGCAGCCGTACGACTGCTCGAACGGTTTCCCGGTAACGACAAAGTGCTGCATTTCTGCGCCTACGCCCTGCTGGCCTTCCTCCCGGTGCTTTACGAGCGCCTGCGCACCGCCGTGGCGGTGGCCGCCGTTCTGGTTTTGGCGGGGGCGCTGGTGGAGTTCGCCCAGGCTCTTACCGGCAGCCGCATGTTCGAGTTGCGGGATATGGCCGCCAACGGCAGCGGAGTGCTATTCGGGCTGCTCATCGGTTTGCCCCGGCGCGGTTCCCGCCGTCCCCCGGCTATCCTCGCCAGAGAATCGCCAAATAGATAAGGGTGCCGAGCGCGATGGCCACCCCGTGGGGCAGGGTCGCGGCTTTGGAGTTCTTGACGTCCAGTTCCTCGCGCCGCAGGTAGGGCGCGCGGAAGCGCATGAGTTCGCTCAGGATAAAACCGATATTCCACAACGTGCGGCGCAGCCGGCCCCGGGCCAGCATCATGACCGCCGCCAGCACCCCGCCCACCAGGGCGGCGGCGACGAACAGCTTTAACCATTCCCCGGCTCCCACCAGCGAACCCGCCGCTCCCATCAGCTTCACATCCCCCGCACCCATGGCGCGGACTAAATATAGGAGGAGATAGATCCCGAACGCCAGGCCAAAACCGCCCGCCGCCATCCGGAGCCCGGCCCACCCGCCAAGCCCCAGGTTCAGCCCGAGTCCGGCCATCAAACCAAGTACCGACACCCAGTTCGGAATTCTCCGGAAACGGAAGTCGTAGACCGCCGCGGTCAGCACCAGACCCAGCAGCACACCCTGAACCGGCAGGGGAACCGTGGACATGTACACCAGAATACAGTACCGCGCGCCCTAAAGCCGTCGCGCCCCCGCCCGCCGCAGGCCGCCGTACCCGGCCGCCGCACCGAGGTGGAACTTACCGCGTCCCCGCGGTGTCTATTTCATTGCAAGACGGGAAGAACCCTGGTAGGTTTGAAGTCAGGCTGATGTGAGGTTTGCGGTGGCCGCTTCAATTTTCGATTTACACTCGGAGCCTATCCCGGAATCCGGGCCAGGGGATGATTGCCTCCTGGTCGAAGCGTTGCGGGCGGGATCGGAATCCGCCTACGAGGCGCTCCTGGACCGGTTTCAGCAGCCCGTCTACAACATGGCGTTGCGGCTGTTGAACGATCCGTCCGACGCCGCCGACGTGGTGCAGGAGGTATTCCTGAAGGTCTTTCGCAACGTGGACGGATTCCGAGGCCAGAGCAGCCTGAAAACCTGGATTTACCGCATCACGGTGAATGAAGCGCACAATCAGCGCCGCTGGTTCTACAGGCACCGCCGCCGCGAGGTGGGACTGGAAGAGGAGAGCGAAAACTGCCGGCCGGCCGCCGAGGTAATCCGCGACAACGGGCGCACACCTTTCGACCACGTCTTCGAACGCGAGAAGCAACGGTTGCTGGAAACTGCTCTGGCGCGCATCAACCCGGCCTTTCGCGAGTCGGTCGTGCTGCGCGACATCGCCGATCTCAGCTACGAAGAGATCGCCGAAGTATTACAGCTTTCGTTAGGTACGGTGAAATCGCGAATCCTGCGCGGCCGCGAGGCTTTGCGGCAGGAACTGCAAGGCCGGCTGGAGCCGCTGCCGGCCCTTCGACTGATGCCCAAAACGGCCGAGTAAGCCTATGAGTTGCCGAACGGTGCAGAAATTCCTTTCCGCACGCCTGGATCAGAGGCTGGGTGCCGAGGAGCAGGAAGCCATAGCGAGGCACTTGGAGCACTGCCGGGATTGTGCCGCGCGAGCCGCCGAAAGCCATCGTCTCCGCGCCATGCTGCGGAATCTTCCGGTGGCCGCCCCGCCGGAGGACCTGACCGCACGGCTGCGAGTACTGGCCTCGCACGAGCGTGCGCGGCGCCTCACCCGGGTGGATTTCCCAACCCGCCTCCAACACCTGGCGGGGCGCGTCAAGTTGTTCGCCGATAACCTCATGCGCCCGGTGGCGCTGCCGTTTGCCGGAGGACTGGCCTCGGCGCTGGTGCTGTTCAGCATGCTGGTCCCCACCCTCTTCTTCCAGTTCAATTTTCATAACAACGACGTCAGGCTCTCGCCCTTCTATACCGAAGCCTCCTTGGTGGAGACCGCGCCTTTTAACTTTGCTTATGGCGATGCTCATGGCGATGCCGTGGTCGAGCTGACCATCAACGAGAAAGGCGTGGTCACAGACTACTCTTTCCCGGTGGGCAAGCCGGAGCGCGGCCAGGAGAACAGCCTCATCGCCAACCTGGTGCTCTTTTCCAGCTACAGCCCGGCGACGATTTTTGGCAAACCGACCTCCGGCAAGGTCGTCGTCTCGGTCCGCCGCAGCCGCATCGTGGTGCGGGGCTGAGCGGAGGGGCGTGGCGCGCCGGAAACTCGGGCAACACTACCTCATCCAGGGCCGGGCGCTCGAACGTATCGCTGCCGCTGCTTGCCCTGACCCCGAACCCCTGGTGGTGGAGATCGGCCCGGGACGCGGCGCGCTCACCCGGCGGCTGCTCGACCGCGCCGGCCGCGTGGTGGCCATCGAAATCGACCCCTGGCTGGTAGAAGACCTCCGCGGCCGCTTCGGCGCCGAACCCCGCCTGGAGATCGTCCATGGCGATGTGCTGGCCATGGGCCTGGACCGCTGGGGACCGGCGGTCATCGCCGGCAACCTGCCCTACTACATCACTTCCCCGATCCTGGAAAAAGTCATCGCAGCCCGCGCCGCGGTTCGCCGCGCCGTCTTCCTGGTCCAAAAGGAGGTTGCCCACCGTATCACCGCCACTCCCGGCACCCGCGACTACGGCCTCCTGACCGTCTCCCTGGCGCTGTTCTTCGACGCCGCCCTGCTATTCGAGGTGAAGCCCGCGGCCTTTCACCCCCCGCCCAAGGTGGACTCCGCGGTGGTGCGGCTGGAACCCTCCCCCCGCGCCGAGGAACTCGACATCGCCGACCCCGCCCGCTTCCTGCGCTTCGTCTCCCGCTGCTTCCACCAGAAGCGCAAGACCATCCGCAACAACCTGGCGGGCGAGGTGCCGCGTGAGCGCCTGGACGGCATCCCCGAGGCATCCCTCCGCGCCGAACAGTTGGACATTCACCAGCTTGCCGCCCTCTACCACCGTTTGCCGGGAGGTTGCTGAAAAACGGTCGAGCGCCAACGCACCCGCACGGTCGCACACCCGTAACCGGGCTCCTGTTGGCTCTCGGCCCGCATGAGCACCTGGCCCGGACCATCCCGTTCTTCCGCCGGCGCGTGTACACTGGTGTGATGCCGGAAACCCTTGCACGCCTGCGCGCTCCGCGGCGGCTCCTGCTGGGGCCGGGCCCCAGTATGGTGGCCGCCCGCGTCTACGAAGCATTAGCGCAGCCCATCGTCGGGCACCTCGATCCGTTCTATTTCCAGACTGTTGACGAAGTCCGCCGGCTGTTGCAGGTGGTCTTCTCCACGCACAACACGTTCAACCTGGCCATCTCCGGAACCGGAACCGCG
>JAWLGN010000007.1:0-43558 GCA_041685075.1 Bryobacteraceae bacterium | reverse complement strand
CCGTCCTTCCCCTCGCTTTTCCCGGTGATTTTGGACGCAGCCATCCTCCGCCCGGCCGGATGAGCATTTACGCTGCCAGCGCGTAAGTGGTTGACAGCGGGGAAGCGGGACGGGCGGCTGTCACAGGTCCTGCGACAGTGCTGTTACACCGGCAGGTCCAATCGGTACTGCGCCATCTTGCGGTAGACCGTCATGCGGGACCAGCGCAGCTTCTGTGCCGCGGCGGTCTTGTTCCAGTTGCTTTCCATCAAGGCCGCCAGCAGCAGGTCCCGCTCGTTCACCGCTCGCGGCGCGCCGTCGCGCTCGGGAAAGTGGCGCTTCTCAATGACGTCACTTTCCGCCTCCATGGCGGCGGCTTCGAGGAAGTTACGCAGTTCCCGAACGTTCCCCGGCCAGTCGTAACCAATCAGGTATCGTAAAGCTTCATCGGTTACTTTTTGCACATCCGTTCCGAGCCTGGAGTTTATTTCCGGCAATAAATGACTTACTATCTCGGCGATATCTTCTTTGTGCTCCCGAAGGGGCGGCAGCTTCAGCCGCACCACGTTAACGCGGTAGTAGAGGTCGGCGCGGAAACGGCCTTCCAGCAGGTCGCGTTCCAGGTCGCGGTTGGTGGCCGCGATGATCCGGACGTCTACATAGTCCGTCTTGCGGGATCCCAGGCTCTGGACCTCGCGGGATTCCATGAACCGCAGGAGCTTGGCCTGCATGGCGGGGCTCACTTCGCCGATTTCGTCGAGAAAGAGGGTCCCTCCGTCCGCCTGCCTCAACTTCCCTTCGTAGGAGGTATCGGCGCCGGTATAGGCGCCCCGTTCGCGCCCGTGCATCTCCCCTTCCCAAAGAGAGTCGGGGATGGCCGCGCAGTTGATACAAACCCAGGGCTTGTCCCGCCGGGAACTGCCGCCGTGAATAATCTCGGCGGCAACTTCCTTGCCGGAACCGGTCTCGCCGGTGATGAGAACCGTTGCCGGCGACCTGGCGATGCGCTCGATCCGGCGCCGCACGCGCTGGATCACCGCGCTGGAGCCTACCAGCGCCTTAGGGCGGGAACAGCCGCCCGCGGGCGCCGGGCGTAACCGGCGGAAACGCCGCAGAGCACGCAGCAACTCCTCCACGCCGCCGCTTTCGCGGACATAATCGCTGGCGCCGGCACGCAGGGCGGCGATGGCCAGTTCCTCGGTTCCCCGCCGGACCAACAGAATGACCGGGACCGCATCTTGCCGGTCACGGTGAGCCGCGGTCCACTTGAGCCACGACCCCACGTGGCCGTCTTCCGCGCTAAGCACCACGCACTGTGGCGCTTCACGGAGCAACAACCGTTCCGCCTGTGCGGCGTCCGCGGCAGCTTTGATCCGCCACCCCTCCCGTTCCACTTCCGCGCGCCACCGCAGGGATCCCAGCACGACGACTACAGACATGCCCCGCTCTTCTCCATCCACCTAGAACTTTCGACAGCGGCGCTGGTTACCTCAGTGCTTCGCAGAATATCATAGGCATCTCCGAGCGGCAATCTCGTCCGTGTGAATTGTTGGTGACATCCGGATGGTCAACGTGCTGCGGTTGTTAACTCAGGGCATCGGCGCTACGGAACGCCCGCGCGTCGTGCCCGCTGGATGCTGATATGCTGGTAGCCGAAAACTCGGAGCGATTGCCGGCCTCCGGAGGCGCGCTTCCCATCTGCCATGCGAATTCTCTTGACCAACGTCTCGCTTGCCAGCCACAGCGGCACTGAGATCGTGACACGAGACCTGGCCCTGGAACTGGCCCGCGTGGGGCACGAACCATGCGTCTACACGCCGCGGCCCGGAGCGGTGGCCTGCGAGATTACTGCCTCCGGAGTGCCGGTAGTGAGCCGGCTGGAAGACGTTCCCTTTCGTCCCGATGTCATTCACGGCCATCACCACGTCGAGACCGTCCTTGCACTGCTGCATTTCCGGAGCGTTCCGGCGATCTATGTCTGCCACGACCGCCTGATCTGGCTCGATACTCCGCCGCGGCTGAGCGCGGTGCGCCGGTACGTTGCCGTGGACCGGAACTGCCTGGAGCGGCTGATCGTCGAAAGCGGCATCCCGGTGGAGCGCACGAGCGTCATTCCGAACGCCGTGGACCTGCGGCGCTTCAAGCGGCGGGAGGGGCTGCCCCCCAGGCCGGCGCGAGCCCTGGTCTTCAGCAACAACGCCCGTGAGGGTGCGGAGTTGGAAATCCTGCGCCGGGCCTGCGCCGATGCGGGCATCGAGCTGAACTGCGTCGGCGCTGGCGTAGGCGCCCAGGTGAGCCGCCCGGAAGAGATCCTCGGCGAATACGACCTGGTGTTCGCCAAGGCCAGGTGCGCGCTCGAATCCCTGGCCACCGGCTGCGCGGTGATCCTCTACGACTGGCAGGGACTGGGGCCCATGGTCACCAGCGGGCAGGTTCAAGAGCTTCGGAGCTGGAACTTCGGAATGCGCTGCCTCCAGCGGAAGTTGACGCCGGCCGGAGTTCGCCGCGAGTTGGCCTTCTACGATCCTGACGATGCCGCGCGCGTTACCGATATCCTCAGGGCCGAGGCTTCGCTCGAACGGGCGGTAGCCGATTACGTGAAGCTGTACGAGGAGGCGCTTGGCGAGCCGGGTGCCGTTTGCGTGTCGTTCGGCGAGGTGGCGGAGTCGCTGGTGCGCAACGTGGGTTCGCTCGAAGGACTGCTCCGTTCGGCGGGCGAGCCGCTGGGGATGCCGCCGCTCCCGGTCCAGGCGACCGCCGGCATAGGGCTCCGCTTGTCACGCGGGATAAGAAGGATGACAGCCGGATGCTCGGCGCAGGTCGCGGTGGAGATCGAAAATTCTTCCGCGGAGCTGCTTGCGAGCCTCCCGCCCTACCCCGTGCACCTGTCCTATCACTGGCTGAACGCAAGGACCGGCCGGCATCTCGTCTTCGAGGGCGAGCGCACGGCGCTGACCGCCCCTGTCCGGCCCCGGTCGCGGCACGCCCAGGAAGTACGCGTGCTCGCCCCGCAAGAACCGGGCGAGTACGTGCTGGCCCTGACCTTGGTGCAGGAACACCGGTTCTGGTTCGACCAGGTTCCGCAGCCCGTGATGCTCCAGTGGCCGGTCGTCGTCGATAACGGCAAACAGCCGGGCAAGTGGACGCTCCGGGAGGTGGCAGCGTGGGTCTCCGCCCGGCTGGTGCGGGAGGGAGAGTTCGCCAACATGGGGTTCCTCTCCGCCCCCCAGGACCGTATGCTGGTCTTTGTGGAGGACCGCCGGTTCGCCGCACGCGCAGCCTCCTGCGCCCAGGCATCCTGCATCCTGACCACGCCGGAGCTGGCCGGCCTGTTCCCCGAGCGGTTTGCGCTGGCGATTGCCGACGAGCCCAAGCGCTGCTTCTTCGAAATTCATAACCGCCTGGCCACCGAGACGGATTTCTATGGGGAGGATTTCCCCTCCAGGATCCACGCCGGCGCGCGCCTGCACCCCCGCAGTTGGGTAGACGAGAAGAACGTCATCATCGGCGACGGGGTGACCATAGGCCCCAACGCGAGCATACTGGGGCGCGTTGTCCTGGGTGAGGGGACGGTCGTTCATGCGGGAGCCGTGATCGGCGCCGCGGGCTTCCAGACCAGCAGCCGCCGCGGCGACCCGATAGAACTGGTGCACGCGGGCGCCGTGGAGATCGGCCCAGCCTGCCACATCTTCGCCAATGCCGTGATCGCGCGCGGCGTCTTCCGGCAGAGCACGCGCATCGGGAAGGACTGCCGGGTGGGAAACGGCGCGTTCATCTCGCACCATTGCGTTCTGGGCGACGCCGCGTTCGTCGGGCATGGAGCCATCATCAACGGGAACGTGACGGTGGGGGCGAGCGCCTGGATCGGACCCGGAGCCACGGTTGTGCACGAGGTCGCCATCGGCGAAGATGCCCAGGTGAGCCTCGGCGCCACGGTGGTGAGAGATGTCCAACCCGGCCGGCGCGTCACGGGAAGCCTGGCCATGGAACATCGCAAGATGTTGCGGCTGATGGCGGCTGCCGGGAGGAGAAAAGAGCCGTAACCGCTGGGACGCCGGGCGGCGGATGTAAACCCGGTGGGCCGCCTCGGCGATCGTTGCATCGCGCTATTGCATTCCCGCATCGGAGGGGTATACTAATTCCCAAATCGCTACACCGGAGGGGTAGGCGAATGATTCGGGAAATCGTTACTGCGAGCGAGTTCGATAAGTCTCTCCAAGTGGTAGAAGGCGCGCTGGAGAGCCGCGTGCGCTCTCTGGAAGAGGGGGATGACGCCGCTGCGGCCATGGCCGAAGCGCATCACTTGGGCCCGGCGGACCTGCGGGACGCGTTGGCAGCCGTGCGGGAACTGCGCGCCAACGGCATGCCCCCGGCAAACGGGCTGGACGCCGCGTGGATTTCGCGCGACCCCATGGCCGGGGTTCTGCAATCGGCCATTGAAGAGTTCTACAGGGAATCCGGCGCGGTGGACGAAAGCGCCGCGCAGGGGCTGGCGGGCGGAGACGTCGCCATCACAGACCAGTCCCTGAAGACCGAATGGATGCCTGCCGGGCCGCAGGGATTTGCGCGGGCTTTCGAAACCACGGACCCGCGCTGGGCGGTGGCGTTCCTGGCCGCGAAGGCGTTAGCGGCCATGCGGGGGCAGCGGCCCTTCCCTACCGTGCCTCCTCCCTCGATTCGCATCGCCAACCGGGCCCGCGTGCTGCTGGTGGGCGACTGGGGCAGCGGCGTGCCACGGGCCCAGAAGGTAGCCGCCCGCATGCGCAGCGAACTGGACGGCGCCGGCAACCGCGAGTGCCACGTCATCCACCTGGGCGATGTCTACTACTCCGGTTTCGAGAGCGAATACCGCGAACGCTTCCTGCCCCACTGGCCGGTAAGGGAGTCCGAAGCCGCAACCATCGGCTCCTTCTGCCTGAACGCCAACCACGATATGTTCACCGGCGGCCACGCTTACTTCGACTACCTGTTGCAGGAGCCGCGCTTCGCACGGCAGGGCGGGTCCAGTTACTTCTCTCTGGAGAACGACGACTGGCAGATTCTGGCGCTGGATACCGGCTACGATCCGCAGGACTCCCGCGGCTCGAAGGGGACCCTGTTCGGCCCGCAGGCCGGCTGGGTGCAGGCCAGGCGCGACGCCGCTCCGAACAAGAAAGCCGTGCTGTTGAGCCATCACCAGTTGTTCAGCGCCTGGGAAGCCGGCTCCCCGGAACTGGAGCGCAAGCTGCAACCGGTGCTCTCGCGCCCCAACGGCGTGACGGCCTGGTTCTGGGCGCACGAACACCGCTGCGCCATCTATGACCGCAATCATCCCGTGCAGCACGCGCGGCTGGTGGGCCACGGCGGCGTGCCGGTCTACGCCGGAAAGAACCAGACGCCGCCCGGCGTAACGCACGAGTTCCGGGAGACGTTCCGCGACGGGTTGGAGCGCTTCACGCGCTTCGGCTTCGCGGTGCTCGATTTCGAGGACGGCTCCATCCGCGCGCGCTATATCAGCGAAGACGGCGTGGAGCACTACTCCGAAACCATCTGCTGATCCTATGGAATCGATCACGCTGGCGGTATCGCGTACGGAGAGTTCCGACTACGCGTTAGAGCTGTACCGCTGGCGCGGCGAGGTACGGGAGGCGCAGTACGCGGCGAGGGAGATCCTGCCCGCTGCCTTGTTCGAACCCGGCGGCGCTCTCGAAGTGGCCGCGCACCAGCGGTACTTCCTCGAAACCGAAGACCAGGACAGCGGTTTCCGCACCCTGGGCTGCCAGATGTGGCAGGCGCTGCACTGCGGCTCGGTGGCGGCGGCGTGGGACCGCGCCATTCGCGAAGTGGAAGAGGCCATCGAGGTGTGGGAGGCGCAATCGCCGGCCGATAAGGCCGCCACGCCCAGGCCCAAGGGTCTGCGCACCTACCTTCAAGTGGATGAATCGCTGGCGGCGCTGCCGTGGGAGTTGCTGCGCTCCACCCACGACCTGTTCCTCATCCACGATATGCCGGTGCTGCGGGCCGAAAATCGCAAGTTTCTCCCCCGCCGCGACGCCGGTGTGTGGCCCATCCGGGTGCTGGTGGTGGTGGGGGCGAGCGAGGCCGAGGTCGCCGACCTGAAAGCCGACGAGGAACTCGAAGCGCTTCGCGAAGTGCTGCGCGAGTCCGAGCACCTGTTCGACGTGTCGATTCTGGAGACGCGGCGCCGCAAGAGCTTCACGCCGGCCGATTTGAAAGTGGAGTTGCAGTCCTTCCGGCCGTATATCTTCCACTTCATCGGGCACGGCCGGACCGACGGCGGCGTACCGCGGCTGGAGATCTGCGACGCGCAGAACAAGCAGGACTGGACCAGTTCCCAAATCGAACTGGACATCAAGAACATGGGCGGCGTGCTGCGCCTGGCCTTTCTCAACGCCTGCCGGACGGGCCAGCCGAGCCGCAGCGATGTGACGCCCATCAGCCAGGCATTCTTCCGCGGCCGGGCGCTGGCGGTGCTGGCCATGCAGGCGGATGTCAGCGGCCAGGCGGCCAAGACCTGCACCAGGCGCTTCTACGGCGAACTGGTCAACGGCAAGCACATCGATAGCGCGCTGGCGGCGGCCCGCGACACGGTGCATGCCGAAATGGGCGCCGAAACGCGCCACGCCTTCGTGCCGGTCCTGAGCGTGGCGGCGGCGCCGGAACACATTCTGAATTGCCCGCAACGGGCGCGCGTGAAATCCGACGGCCTGGACGACGTGCGCCGCTTTTTCCTGGACCGTATCCACGAGCGGCGGCTGGCAATCTATTCGGTGGCGCGAAGCGAAATTGTCAAGCAGCACTGTTCGGCGATTGTGCTCCGAGGCCAGGAAGAGAAGATCGGCAAGACCTGGCTGCAGTTGTGGCTGCTCCACGCACTGGCGCAGAACGGGTACGAAATCCACGCCATCGAGGCTTTCGATAAGGGCGACTGGCTGCAATTCCTGCTGGCACTGGCCGAGGGATCGCCGCGAACCGACGACTTCAAGCAACCGCTGCCGCCCCAGACGCGCCAGCGGTTCTATGAAGACGTGGCGCGCCTGGCGGGTATGACCGCGCCCGCGCCCGGAGAGCCCCTGAAAGTTACGCTCAATGACCTTGCCTCCCGCAACGACGCGCACGAGAAGGTGCTGGGAGCGTTTCACCAGGCCTTGCGCGACCAGGCGGAGCAGACGCCGGGCGCCAATATCGTGCTGGCGGTCAGCCGCATCAGTGAACGGCTGCAATCGTTGAGCCCGCCCCACGTCAGCACGTTGAAGGAGCACCTGTGGGACCGGATCGCGGCCGACCCCACCGGGCCTGTGAAGATCATCGTCGAGCTGCCGTTCGATCCTCACCGCGATTATCCGCTCGAGTTCGCCAAAGACTTGTGGAAGGAGATCGACCTGAAAGGCTTCCCGGCGGCCGAGGTGCCGGCGTTGCTGCGGGAGTTCTTCTGCCGCCGCAACCCGGGCCGGCCGTTGCCGGCAATGGCAGCCGAAATCCAGGGGTGGACCGCCGACGTTCATCCGAACAAAATGGAGGGGCTGGTGGAATTCCTGGAGGGGTTGCCCTAGGGAGGGGGATTGTTCACCAAGGAACAAGTCGCGGCACTACTCGGGCAGGGGCAGTCCATCACCGATCTGCTGCACATGGTGCTGAATGCGCCGCCGGTGGTCTCCGAATCGCCGCTGCTGCGGCGCGCCGCCCTGGTGCGCTGGTTCGACCGTGCACTGTTTGAAAACGTGCTGGCCGCGGACCTGCCCGGCAACCCGGGCTGGGAGGAGTTTATCGCCTCCGAGGACGTAGAGCCGCTGCACGGCGATCCGCCGCGCTACGCCCTGCGCGACCAGGCGCTGGGCGCCGGGCTGGAAGCCTGGAAACAACGCCCCGACGAGGCACAGTCCTTCAGCCGGCAGCTTGCCGCCTGGTTCGCGCCGATCGATCCACTGGAGCGCTTCACGCACCTGGTGCTGGCGGATCCCGAGGCAGCGCGCGAGGAGTTCCTGCGGCTCTACAGGGAAGCGGACGAGGCCTTCGACCTGGCCCGTTGCGACATGTTGATCCGGTCCGTACGGCACCGCAACGGGCTGTTCCCCAGCCTGGTTCCGCAGGCGCTGCGGGACGCTCTGAACGACCGCGAACGATATTACCGCTCCCGCACGCTGTTTGCCGACGACTACTGGCGCACCATGGCCTTCGTCGAGCGGCCCTCCCTGGTGGAGCATTTCGAGCGGTGGCAGGGCGACCCCGGCCGCTGGATCCTGCACTTCTACGGTAAAGGCGGCTTCGGCAAGACCATGTTTGTCCGCTGGCTGATTGCGCGGCGATGCGTGCGGGAAATCAACGGGCGGCGGATCCCGGTGGCGCGCCTGGATTCGGACCGCCTGGATCTGCCGTCGCTCTCGCGCTGGCCGTGGCTGGTGCTGCTGCCGGTGGCCCAGCAGCTCAACGTGCAGCTCCCCGGCAGCCCCTTCATCAGCCTGCTGCACGGCTTCGGCGACTTTGCCGCGGTCCTCGGCCGGCCCGTGGGTCGCGGCCGCGACGATTCCCGCACTCACCTGCTCGAGCGGCTGAAGCCCGAAGCCGCGGTCCTCTCGGTCGAGATCCCCAAGCTCTTCCAGTCGGGCCTGGGGGAGAGCCGCGTCGTGATCGTGATCGATACCATCGAGGAGCTGCTGTTGCATCACCGCTCGGGATTGCAGGCCATGCTCGACCACCTGGCGCTGGTGCGGGAGCGATGCCCGGGATTGCAACTGCTGCTGGCGGGGCGCTACAACCTGGCCGATCCCGGCCGGCTCCCGCAATTCATGGCCAGCCACTGCCCTCCGGAAGACCGGCTGCTGATTGAAGGATTCGAACCCGACGAAAGCCTGCACTACCTCCGCGACCTGCGCAAAGTGCCGCCCGGAACCCCCATCGAAGCAATCGTGCGGAAGACCGGGGGCAACCCGTTCGAGCTGGCGCTGTTTGCGGACCTGGCCATCGACAGCCCGGGGATGACCGCGCGCGACGTCGAGCGCTACCCGGAGACGCAGTACGCGCGGCTGATCGAACGCATCATCGACCGCATCCCCCCGGAGCAGCACGGCGTTGCCTGGCTGCTGCGCTATGCCGTGGTGCCGCGGCAACTGACCTTCGATTTCATGCGCGAGGTCCTGGGCCGGCACTTGCCGGAAGAGATGACCCGGCGCTCCCAACTGGACCAGCCGAACGAGTTCGGCCGCGAACTGTCGCTCTACGCCGGGCGGGAGATCTGGCGCACGCACCGGGAGGAAGATCTCCGCCGCCTGTGGAACCAACTCTGCCGCTATGCCAGCGATCACAGTTGGGTGGAGATGCACGGCGATGTGCTCACGCTCCAGCCGGAGGTCCGGGTTCCCATGCGGCGGCTACTGCGGCAGCAGAAGATCCACCCGCTGTTGCAGCGCGAAGCGGCCCGCTACTTCGAACGCCTGGCCGCGCGCGCGGGAAAGAGCGCCGCCGATTGGGCGCGGCACATGGCCGAAGCACTCTATCACCGGTTTCACCTGGAGGGGATCAGGGCCGCGAAGCACTGGCGCAAGGCGCTCGCCTCGCCGCGCGCCGCGGACCCGGCGGTTTCGGCGCGCATCGCCGAGGTCCCGCTCTCGAGCGATTTCGTGGGCGATAGCGGGCGTCCCGTGGAGTATCCCGGGGGCGCGCTGGTGGATTACGATCTGCTGGCCGAAGCGGCCTCTGTGCAGGCCTGGGGGCTGCTGGTCGAGCGCCTCCGCCTGCGCAGCTTCGAAGGTGATGCCGAGCGGCTCGCGGGCGAATTCAGCGATGCCTACCGGCGCTTCCGTTCCTTCCACCGGCGGGCGAAAGAGCCGCGCGTTTCCGCCGCGCGCGCCTCGGTTCTGGAGGCCGCGCATCTTCTGGTTCAGGAGCGCAGAGAAGCGGCGGAGAAGCTGCTGCTGAAGACCGTGCAGGCGCCGCGGAATCCCGCCGAACGCGTTGTGGCGGAGTATCTGCTGGGCCGCACGGTTTACGAGCGCCGGCCCGAAGAAGGCGACCGGTGGTTGGCTTCGGCCGCCCGGCGCGCCGCACGGCTCACGGCTCCGCCGCTTTCCCCCGAGTGGATCGAGTTCCGCCGGGCGCGCCGCCTGGAAGATCGCGAGGAATTGGAAAGCGCGCTGGAGTGTTACGAACGGGCATGGAAACGGGCGTCCGAAAGCCGCGTCCCCCCGGGGTACGTATCGGAGATTCTCGCCGGCTCTTGCAGGATATTGCGGAAACTGGGGCGCTGGTCGGAAGCCACGCGCCTGGCGGGCTCCGCGCAGGCGCGCCGGATGGCCGCTTCCAACCCCAGAATGGAGTACGAGATCGCCTGCGCGCAGGTGCGGCTGGCGCTCGACCTCCACAACCCGGCCCTGGCATTGACCGTGCTCCCGCCGGGCAACGACGGGCCCACGCTGCTGCTCCACGCCGCCGCTCATCGCGCCGCCCTGCAGGTGGTGATTGCAGAAGAGCAGTTCAACATGGCGCGCGATGCTTTCGTGCGGGAGGGTTCCTCCCTCGGTCCGCTGGAGGCGCTGTACCATAAGGCCCTGCTGTTTTTGGAAACTCTGGGCAACGTGCGCCAGGCGCAGGAGACTCTGCACTCGATTCCGCGCGCGGGCGAGCGCGTTTCCGACCGCCCGCTGCTGAAAGCGCGCATTCTGGCCGAATCCGGGCACGCGAAACGTGCCGCCCACGTACTACGGCTGCTGCTGGGACGAAAGCCGCCGCTTCGCCGCCGGCTGCAGTTGCTGGCGTATCTGAACGCACTGGGAATAGGCAGCAAGGCGGAAACCGAGCAGTTCTTCGATGATATCGCCACGCTCGAAACGGCCGCGCGCTTTCCATTTCTGGATGCCTTCCGGTCCTCGCCGGTAACCGAACCGGTGCACTATTCCTGGTTCGAAAAGCGCTTTACGGAGGTGTTTCCACGCCCCCGGCGCGGCGACCGCGATTTCGTGCTGCGGGCCTGGCTGTGGGGGCTGGCGGCCCCCGGCTTCAGTTGCGCGAAGCAGGCGCGCGAGGTGCTGCTGGCGGCATACCGGCAGTGCCGCGAGCAGCCGCACTTCCAGCGCCAGATCCGCAACGCGCTGCGCCGCGCCGGCCAGTTGGAACTGCCCGACCGGGAGGCGTACCTCAAAAGCTACGAAGACGCATACGGCAAGATGCCCGAACTCTGGGGTACGGCGCTGCTCGAAGAGGCGGAGTACGCCCTGTCCGACGATCCCCGGCGGGCCGGCGCATTGTTCAACAGCGCCGAGCGCATCATCGCCGAGTACTTTCCGGACCACTCCCTGTGGGTCGCCCGGCGCCACGAGGTGCGCGCCAGGCTGGCCGCGCAATCCGGCGACCAACGGGAGGCGCTCACCGCGCTGCTCACCGCGCACCGCGCCGCGGTCGAATCCGGCGCGGCACGGAAGGCGGCGTCGTTGTCGCGCGAAATCGAGCGGCTCAGAAGCATCGCGGTCCAGACGCATCGCGATGCCGACCTGCTGCCGGAGGCCGCGGTGCTGCGGCTGGAGAGAACCTCCGTGGGCGCAACGGCGCACCTCCCCGAAGGCGGAACGCGATTCTTCCCACTGGGACTCCTCCTTTCCGGCGCCCGCGGCTATGCGGCCGAGCTGGTGGAACCGCTGGCCTACTCGCGCGAGGCGACCCTGGGGCCCATACGGGAAGCCTTGGCATCCCTGGCCGCGCAAAGGCGGCATCTCGAAGTGCGCACCGCGCGCGGCCCGTTGGCCTCCATCCCGTGGGAGGCGGTGCTGCCGGACGTGGCGGGCCGCGCTATCTACCGGCGTCCGGTGGCGCCGGTGCCCATCCGGGATACGGTCCTGATGCTGCAGGAAGCTGTCCAGCGCTCCGGCCGCGATATCATCATCGACGGCATCTACGGCCCCCAAACCGATTCGCTGCTGAAACTCTTCGGCGCCGAGCCGCGGGAAGCGCGCGCCCGGGTTCTCGAGGAGTTCCCGCCGCTCGAAAACCCGCAAGTATTGGTCGTGCAGCGCAGCGCGGAACAGGAGCAGTACCTGCAGCGCGGCCACGCCAACTTCGGGGTGGAGTTGGCGGCGGAATACAGCGGCCGGCTCCTGGACGTGGTCCGCCTTGAGCCGCAGGAGTTGACCACCGCGGCGCCCACACGCTTCCGCCCAAGCCTGGTTCACCTGGTGACGGCGTTTCAGGAGTCCACGCGAACCGGCGAAGTCTGCCTGGACCTGGGCGACATGGAATCCGCCCTGACAGCAAGCGCGCTGGACGCCTGGCTGCGGCGCGTCTCCGGCACCGGCCTGCATCCCTTTGTGTTGGTGGAAGCCGTTCTGCCGCCGGATCCCTACGACCAGGCACGCCAGACGCTGCTGCGCAACGCCTTCTGCGACGAGTTGTTCCGCTTCGGCAACACGCGCGGCGTGCTGGCGGCCGGGCTGGCCGAGCCCAGCCTGTTAGGAGAAGCCGTGAGGCGTATGGCCGATGCCGCCGCCGGGCGCCGCCACGCCGCCGTGCTCCAAAGCGCATTGGCCGCGCTGCCGCTGCTGTTTCCGCCGGCGCTCTTCACGCTGGATCCCGAGATCCCCGTGCTCTGGTGACGTATGGGCTACCTGGAACGCAAGCAGGCCGAGGTTGCGCGCAAAATGGAGGCGCTCAGCGGCGAGTTTCAGCGCTGGCTGGACGCCACCACGGCCGGCGCCGCCTTCCCGAAACATCATACTCAAGTGCGCGCCGCCATCGGCCGGCTGGAAGGCTTTCAAGATGCCGTGCGGGAGATCCTGAAGGAGGACAACAGCCTCTCCACCGCGCGGGAGATGGCCCGGACGCTGCTGGCCGTGCACCGCATCTGGGAGTTCTTCCGCTCCAAGCTGGCGCAGCGCCATGAGGCCGCCTTCGCGCGTTACCTGCAAATTGCCGATGAGTTCGCCTGGCTGTGCTACCAGCCGGTCTATGCGCAAGCCAGGCGGGTAAACCCGGAGCGCGTGCTGAAGGAGCCGCCGCTGGTCTACCTGAATGGCGGGATGAGCCCGTTCATCCTCACGCGCGATGCGGGATTCCAAGCCGAGGCCGTGCCCAGAGAGTTGATCGCGGGTTCCGATTTCCGGCGGGCCACTTCGTCGCTGCCCTTCCCGGTGATCGGAGCGCCGTGGAACCAGGTGCTGCACCTGCCGGACGCGCTGGCCATCGGCCACGAGGTGGGGCATTCCGTAGAGGCCGATTTCGACCTGGAGACGGCGCTGGATGCCATGATCGACGAAGCGCTGGCGGAATCCGGCGGCTCGGCGCGCGCCCCGTACTGGAAGGCATGGCGCTCGGAGGTGTTCGCGGACGTCTTCGGCTGCCTGGCGGCGGGGCCGGCGTTCGTCTGCGCGCTGGCCGATTTTCTGCTCGCGGACCCCCGGGAGGTACTGGCACGCCAGCCGGCCATAGAGCCCTACCCGCCGGAAAACCTGCGCATCCGCATCAACGTCTGGGTTCTCCGGAAGATGGGGTTCGACGAACCGGCCGACCGCATCCTGGCCGCCTGGAATGCGGAATACCCGCTGCCGGAGGGGCAATCCTGCTTCGCCGAAGACGATGCGCCGGCGGTGGCCGCGCGTTTTGTGGACGGCAAGCTGGAGGCGCTGGGCGGCTCGCTCCGCTCGGCCCTCACCTTCGACGCGGAACAGTACGAGCGCGCCCGCACCCAAGCCGAGTACGCGCTCGAAGGCAGGAAGCTCAAAGACTACCGGGATCTCCGGATGACCCTCGCCGCGGCCCGCATCGCCTACGGCAGCAAGCCGCAGGCCTACTACGCGGCCGCCAACGGCATTTCACCGGCCGAACGGCTCGAGCAGCAGATGGCCGCCCTGCTGACCAACGATCTGCGCTCCGGAGAGCACACGCGCACGGCGCAGCAACAACAGCAGGCCGACCAGGAGAACCGGAAGCTCGGAAAGCGGGAGTTCGAGCGGCTCTTCAAGCATCTGCCATAAGGAGATCTATCCATCCATGCCCTACCCCATCGTGCTGGCACACGGGATCGCGCGTTTCGACGTGCTGCGGCATCAGGCCGAAGCGAGGAGCCTGCTTACCGGCCTCACCGGCAGCGACGCCCTGCACTACTTTCGCAACATCAAGACCTTCCTCGAGGCACGGGGATTCGTGGTCTACCACTCGAACGTCAGTTTTGCCGCGAACGTCGAGCAGCGGGCGCGCGAGTTGGCCGAACAGGTGGAAGCCATCTGCGACCGCCACGGAAAGGTGCACATCATCGGGCACAGCATGGGCGGGCTGGACGCGCGGCACATGATTGTAGACATCCCGGGTATGGACGCCAAGGTCGCCAGCCTGACGACCATCGGGACGCCGCACCTGGGCACCAGCTTCGCCGACTGGGGCATCGAGCATGGCGGCGATGAGTTGATCCGCGCGCTCGAAAGCGTCCTGGACCTCAAGGGTTTTGCCTGCCTGACCACATCCGAGTGCCGGGCGTTCAACCGGCGCGCCGAGGCGCTCGAAGCCGCCAACCCCGTGGTCTACCAGGCCTACGGGAGTTGCCAGGAGCGTTACCGCGTGCTGGGCCCCTTGCAGCCATCCTGGCAGATCATCCACGATCGGGAGGGCGAAAACGACGGGCTGGTTCCCATGACCTCCCAGTTGTGGTGCGCGGCGCTGGCCGGTGATGGGACAAGGAAGGCCATCAGGCAGCACCGGTTTCCCATTCCGGCCGACCATTTCAACCAGGTGGGCTGGTGGGACGTCCGGGAGTGGCTGGCGGGAATGGGGCCCGCCGAGTACGAGGCCGCCATTCAAGACGTGTATTTAGGAATCGCCCAGAGTGTATCCGGAATCGGATAGTAGCGTATGCCGAAAGCGACCAAGCCCACGTGCACCATCGTGGTGAACCTCTATTCCGCCAGCCGCGAACCGCTCCAGACGAAAGCCAGGGTGCTGGTCACGCTGCGGGATGGTTTTCAGAAGCAGATCCATCGCGCGCATCACCACGCATCCGCGGTCGTGTTGAAAGGGCTGCCGTTTTACAACAACTTCGGCGACAATTACACGTTGATCGCCTCGGCCAAGGGCTTCCGGCAGGCGGGATTCACACCCGTGAAGGCCACGCCCGAGATGCCGGCCTCGGTCGACCTGATGCTCCTCCGGAACGACCCGGAGTTCAACTTCCGCGAAGCCCTGTGGGAGGTGTTGCGCGAGGACCCCGCCTACGGCCCGTTGCTTTGCGCGGGAGCCACCAGCGCCGAAGCGGCCGGCGAACGCTACACGGACCTGATGGAGAACCGCCCCGCGGCCCTGGCGTGTTTCCTCAACATCTTCACCGCCATGCAGGCGATTCACCTGCCGGAGGGCGCCGCTTCCGACTACCTCAAAGAACTGATCTGGGATGACACCATGGAGCCGGACCGCTTCTTCGCCTGGGCGGATGCGCAGATGGTGGACCAGGTGGTACGCGCCGCAGCCGAAGGCCGCTTCGAGCCGCAGCCCGGCGCCGAAATCTTCCACCCGGGCGCCACCCGCAGCTACAAGCAGGTGCAGTTCGGGGAAGCCAACGTCCAGATCACCTTCCACGAAAACGATAAGCGAACGACCCGCGGCGTGCGCTGCATTAAGGTGGAGCTGGACATCGACTACTACAAGGATCCCGCCGCGCACGCGCTGCTGGAGGTGCTGAACCACCGGCTGACGGGGTCGATGACCGATCCGCGGCAGGTCTATGTACTGCGCTGGATGGCCGGCCGGCATGCCGGGGTAGCTCCATTCGAGCCGCCCTACCGGCTGGCGTGACGTTCGAGGAGGCACCATGGCCGATCTGCTGTTTCAGCCGCTCCGCTTCCGCAACCTAGAGGTGAAGAACCGCATCTTCCGTTCCAACATCTCCGGACGTTTCGACAACTACGACGGTTCAGGCAACCAGGCGCGCATCAACTGGGAGCTGAAGTTCGCGCGCGGCGGCGTGGGGGCGATCCTTTCCGCCTTCGCCGCGGTGTCGGTGCGCGGCCGTATCATGCCGAACTACGCCATGATCGACCGTGACGAGCTCATCCCGTTCTGGCGCGAGCTGGCGAAGCAGGTGCACGACCAAGCCTGCCGCTACATCGTGCAATTGAGCCACGCCGGAAGGCAGCGCGATATCCCCGGCATGGAGTTCGCCACGGGACTCAGCTCCACCTCGCGCGCCGATCCCCTGCACGGCTTCGAGTGCGAGCGGATGAGCACCAAGGAGATCCGGGAGGCGGTGGAAGCCTTCGCCGCCGGCGCCCGCCGCGCGCGCGAAGCGGGGCTGGACGGAGTGGAACTGCACGGCGCCAACGGCTATCTCATCACCCAGTTCCTCAGCTCGGCGATCAACGACCGCCGGGACGAGTACGGCGGCTCGCTGGCCAACCGGGCGCGCTTCCTACTCGAGATCGTGGCGGCTATCCGGCGCGAGGCGGGAGCCGATTTTCACCTCCAGGTGAAGATCAGCGCCACCGAATACTGCAACGCGCTGCTGCCGTTCGAGAAAGAGGGCAACACCGTCAAGGACTCCGTGCAGGTGGCCCGCTGGTTGGAAGCGGCCGGCGTGGACGCCATTCACGTCTCCACCGGAGGCTATTTCCCTCACCCCAAGAACCCTGCGGGCGACCTGCCGCTGGAGGAGGTGCGCAAGACCTTCCCGTCCCTGATCCCCAGCGGCACTAATGAGCTGAAGAACTTCCTGCTGCTGCGGGCGGAGCCGACCGCGCGGCTCTACCAGACCTTCTGGCTGCAAGCGCGCGGCGAGCGGATCGAAGGCATCAACCTGGACGACAGCCGGGCCATCAAGCAGGCGGTCGGCATCCCTGTGATCGCGACCGGCGGTTTCCAGACCGCTTCGGTTATCCGGGACGCCATAGCGGGCGGCAGTTGCGATGCGGTCTCGATGGCGCGCCCGCTGGTGGCCAACAACGATCTGCCCCGCATGTTCGCCGCCGGTCTGGACCACGCACCGCTACCCTGCACCTACTGCAACAAGTGCCTGGCGAACGTGATCCAGCATCCGCTCGGCTGCTACGAAGAGAGCCGCTTCGACTCTCGGGAGGCGATGCTCCGGGAGATCCTCTCGGTCTTCGATCCGCCGCCGTTCGCGGCTCACGGACCGGCGGTTTCGGAAACGGCGCGTCCGGCGCGGTTCAACAGGTAGCGCAACACGAGCTTGCCGTCCTCGAGCGCCGCGTGGTTCCGCAGCGAAGCCACCAGCGAAGCATCGGGCGCGGTGATCAGGGCCTTGCCCGCCAGCGTGTTGTCGTCGATGCGGCGCGTTTCCAGCGTCACCTGCGCCTGCGGGAAGACCAGCCGCGAGCCGCCGCTTTCGAGCGACAGGGTGTAGCCGCCGGCGGCATCGGCTTCGAGTCGCACGGGCGCACTCGGAATATTGCGGAGCAGGCTGGTTCCCGGGTGCTCGAGCGGCACCAGGTTGCCCTCCCATGCGCTCGCCGCCTCGAGCGCCGCCGCGGTCACTTCCGGCATGGCGAAGATCCGTTCGTGGTCCTCCAGCGAGAGGCGCTCCAGCGGGTAATTGTGCCGGGACATGACGAAAGCCGAAAACTCCAGCCCGTTCGGGAAGTTGCCCAGGTGCATCACCCCGATGGCATTATTCTCGTCGATCACCTTGATGACGTCGTAAACGATGCGATAGGGTTCGTTGCGATAGGTGAGCAGCAGAACGCGGTCGCCCTTGCGGAGGTAGCGGCGATTGTCGTCTGGATACTCCACCTCGCGCACTTCCGGGTCGCCCGGCAGGAACTCGAGGTCGTAGTTCACCACATGGCCTGTGGCGCGGCCGTCCTCGATGCGGTCGAAGCGTTTCCAGAAAGCGCCGCGGGCGAAGATGGCGGCGGCACGGGCGGCGCCCTCCTGTCCCTGGCTGCGGAGGCGCTCTTCCCATCCGAGCAGCGTATCCGCGGCGAAGGAGCCTTTCCAGAAAATGTCGCGGAAGATGCGGCGGCGGGCCAGGTCGATCTTTACTTCACGAGTGTTGAGCAGGCGCTCCAGCGGCAGCGACGGCGTATCCCGCAGGATGGCGTGCAAATCGCTGGTGGGACGCGTGCTGAAGTAATCGGGGGTATCGGCGCCGCGCCGCACCTCGGCCTCCACGTCCACATCGAGCCGGCCGATGTCGGGCGAAAGCGGGTCGAACTCGCTCTGCACGAACTGGCCGGTGAAGGCCAGAAACCGCATCCGCGCCTGAAGTTGCAGAACGGGGTCGGCCGTGCCGGTGATGCGGAACGAGCCGAGGAAGCCGGCCAGGTTGCCGACGGCTGCGAAGTCCTCGAAGGTCCGGAACTTCAGGTACGCCAGCCCCAGTTCCTGCGGGCCGGCCGCCGCGTCCAGCCGGTAGAGGCGGCAGTAGAGGGTGGTGTAGTCGTAGAGCAGTTCGCGGATGGCGGCGGCGCCGCCGCGCCCGGTGCGCTCCATGTACTTGCGGCCTTCAAGCAGGTAGCGGGCGCCGTCCGGGGCTTCAAACACCAGGTGGTAGCGCATCTCCGCTTCGCCGGTTTCGCGGTTCACCACCAGGTACTGAAAGGAACTCTCCTGCTCATCCACCGGGAAGGTAACGCCGGTGCTGCCCTGGAAGCGGGAGAACGAGATACTGCCGCTCATGCCGGCCTCGTGGGCCAGGCCGTCGATGAATTCGTTGATGTCGCGCACCGCGATGCGCACCTGGAAGCTCGCCTCCGCACCGCCATCGGGCGCGCCGCTAGCGGGGATGCGCTCGGCGATTCGCAGGTCGCCCGCTTTGCCGGCCTCCACAGAGGCTCCTTCGAAGTACCAGCCGGTCATGGTTTCGTCGAAGGTCATGCCGAGGCCGTCCGGCAGCCGCGCGTCGAGGAAGGGCGCCAGCAGCGGGCTCGTGGGCAGCGCCTTTTCTCCGGTGCGGGACAGGGTGTAGTAGACGCCGAAGGCGTCGGAGCCGGGTACGGCGTGCAGCACTCCCAGGTCCGGTCCGTTCAGGAGCGACGAGATTCCGGAGAAGCCGCCCGTGATGTAGCGCCCCACGAACAAATCGTCTTTCACCTTGCGGATTTCGTCGCGGAAGGGCGTGAAATCGTTGAGCTGGAAGTGGTCCTGGGCGAAGCTGGGGATGACCAGTCCCTCCAGCAGCCCCATCAACCGGTAGCGCGCTTCGAGCCTGCCGTCCGGCTTGAGATCGAACGCCAGGTAGGCCGCGCGGCCCAGGCGATTGTTGTTCGAAACCAGGTCCATTTGCCAGACGCCGTCGAGTTCCTCCTTGGTGGGCACCGTTCCCGCGTCGTAGAGCGCCTGGTGATCGGCGGCGGTCATCTCGGCAAAGCCGTACTTGCGCGACATGACGAAGGTGAACATCCGCACGCCGTTGGGATACTGGCCCAGGTAGACGCGGCCGATCACGAGGTCTTCACTGATGGGCTTCAGGATGTCGTAGAACGCCGCCCATTGCGGATCGAGATACTTCAGCAGAACGTACTTGCCCGGTTCGAGCGTGCCGGTCTTGCGCGAGACCTCGATCTCCTCGATGGAATTATGCGCCGTGATGCGCCCGTCGGTATCGCTGGTGATGCCCACGTAGCGCCGCCCGCGTTTGGAAAAGGTCTTCTTGAAGCCGGTGAAGATGGCCGAAGACATGGCGTTCAGGATGTGGCCCTTGGGGAAGAAGCCCTTCCAGTAGGCATCGTTGCGGATGACGAGCCTGGCGGCATCGATCTCCACGCCGCCCTGGTTGACGAGCGTTTTGATGCCCAGCGACGGGCAGCGCCGGAAGAGTTTTTCGAGTTCGGCTTCGGTGCGGCCGATCACCTCGAGCGGATCGAGCGCCGCCGCGGCCACCGCCACCGTGACCTTCTTTGGATACGGGACGCCCTGGACCTCCTGGACCTTGCGTTCGGCAATCCGCTCGGCGAGCGCCGAAATGGTGAGGAACGGGTTCACCCCCACGGCGGAAGGAACGATGGCGCCGTCGGCCACGAACAGACCGTCGTGGATGGAGCCGTCGCCCGCGAAGACGCGCCCGTACTCGTCGACGGCGCCCTGCATCGGGTCTTCGCCCATGGGGCAGCCGCCCAAGGGATGCGCGGTGACGAGGTGGCGCGTCCGGAAGACGTTCCACACGGGGTGGGAGATAAAGTTGGCGCCCAGCGCGCGCGCGTGGCGCCGCAGTTCCTCGTCCATGCGGCGGAAGACGAGTTGCTGGCCCACCTGGTCCCACTCGATGGCCATGCGGCCGTCGGGTTCGTACCAGGGGGCATCGAACTTCATGGTGCCGCGTGCGTCGTCGTGGCCCATGACGAGATAGAGCATGGTGTGGTTCAGAGCGCCGTCGGGCGCGTAGACCGCCCCGGGATGGAAGTCCCTGCGGACGCGCTCCTGCTGCGCGGCCTCATTGCCCAGCACGGTATCGTCGCCCCGAATGCCGGCAAAAACGGCCTTGGCCGCGGTGACGTAGGCGCTGGGGAAGGAGAAATCCTCCACGGTGATGCGCTTTTCGGGCGGCGCGCCGCCGTTGTACCGCACCACCCCGACAATGGAAGGTCCCGAGTAGCCGGAGTCTCCCGGCGCCGGAACGCGGTTGCCATAGCCCAGCACGTCGGTCTGGAAGTCGCCGTTGTAAGCCAGCCCGAAGAAATCCCCGTTGCCGCTGAAGCCCGTGCCCAGCGCGGGCGAAACCGTGAGCCCGCGCATCTCCGAGCGCATCAGGATTTCGGTGGAATTGATCGCCCCGGCCGCCAGCACCACGTTCCGCGCGTCCAGCTTAAAGGATTCCGAGCCGTGCGGGCCCTTGTAGTAACGCCCGTGAACGCGCCACATGTCGCCCGGCCGCTTTTCGATCCACTCGACCTTCACCTGGGTGAAGATATCGGCCCCGGCATTAGCGGCCATGGGCAGGTAATTCATCGCCAGGGTGTTCTTCGCATGGAAGTTACAACCGGTGATACAATCGCCACACTTGTTACACGGATGCTGCTCGATGCCGTAGGGGTTGATGCCGTCGATGTCGAAGTTCACCGTGATGTTGAGCGGTTCGGCTGCGCCGCCGAGCTGGCGGGCGCGCCGGTCGAGCGCCTGGAACTTCAACAGGTCTGTGACGCCTTCGGCCGGCCTGGCGCGCAGCACCGCGGCTGCCCGCTGGTAGTAGGCCTTCATGTCTTCGTAGCGGATCGAGCGGGGCCAGCCGGCCAACTCGAAGACTTCGGGATCCGGCACGATGGCCACGTTGGCATTGATCAGGGAGGTGCCGCCCAGGCCCGATCCCTTGATCACCGAGATATCGCGGTACGCGAGGAACTCGTACAGCCCCAGCGGGTTGGCGCTGCTGCGGGTGTGCCGCAGGATGCCCGGCACGTCGTCCGGGAAGTCGCCCGGCAGCCACTCCTTGCCCCGCTCCAGTACGCAGACGGCATGCGGCTGGTTGAGCGCCGTGGCCAGTCGGGCGGCCATAATGGAGCCGCCGTATCCGGAACCGACAATGGCGAACTGATAGACAGACTGGCGGTTTTCCCAACCTATCGACAGCATCCCTACCTCCGTGGAGAGCATGGTACGCGAGTATGGCCCGAAACGCAAGTATGGTTTCACGTGCGCGGCTATTGCACGTGGGCGCGCTGCCTTGTTTGTAACTTCTTGGCCAGGTAACACAGGCTGGGCAGCCCGAGCAGCGCCAGCAGCAGGGTGGAAATCAGCCCGCCGAAGATCACGGTAGCCAGCGGCCGCTGGATATCCGAGCCGATGCCGGTGGCGAAGGCCGCCGGCATGATCCCCAGGATGGCGATCACGATCAGCATCACGCGCGGCCGGAACTGCACACAGGCGCCCACCAGCACGGCCTCGCGCAGCGGCCGGCCATATTCGCGAAGCTGCCGGTTGATTTCGGTGAGGTACAGCACGCCGTTCATCGCGGCCACGCCGAACAGCGAGACGAAACCCACGGCCGCCGAGACGCTGAAATGGATATCCCGCAGGTAGAGCGCCAGCACGCCGCCGGCGATCGAAAACGGCACGTTCACCAGCACCAGCAGCGCATCCAGCGCCGAGCCGAAGGCCCAGTAGAGCAGGGCGAAAATGATCAACACCGTGAGGGGAAGGATCCAGCGCAGCCGCAGGCTGGCGCGCTCCAAATTTTCGAACTGCCCGCCCCACTCCACGCGGTAACCCGGGGGCAGTTGGATGGCGGCGGCGAAGCGGCGCTGAACTTCCTTGACGAAGCTGCCCTGGTCGCGGCCGCGGATGTTGGTGCGGACGCTGATCTGGCGGCGGTTCTCGCGCCGCGCAATCGTGCTGGCGCCGTCGGCGACATCGATGCGGGCCACGCGCGCCAGCGGGACGCGGCCGCCCTCGGCGGTAGGCACCAGGGTCTGGCCGATGTCCTCCATGGTGCTGCGGGCTTCGGGAACGTAGCGCACCACGATGTCGAAGACGCGCTCGCCTTCGTACATGGGGGCCACGGGACGCCCGCCGATGGCCAGCTCGATCACCTCCTGCACGTCCGCGACGTTGATGCCGTAGCGCGCCGCCTCGCGCCGGTCCACCTGGATGCGCAGTTGAGCCTGGTCGGGCTCCTGCTCGATGGCGGTATCGGCGGCGCCGGGGATGCTGCGCACGATCTCCAGCACGCGGCCCGCCGTCTCGCGCAGCACCGCCAGGTCCGGCCCGCTGACGATCACCGCAAGGTCCGCCGAGGAGCCGGTGACCGCCTCCGTCACCATGTCCATGATGGGCTGGGTAAAGTTGAACGCCGCGCCGGGGATATGAGCCTGCAGCCGCTCGGAAAGTTCGGCGGTGAGGTGTTCCTTGCGCTTGCCCGCGGGCCACTCCGAGTATGGCCGCAGGCCCACCAGAAACTCGTTGCGGTTGGGACCGAAGGGTTCGGTGTTGGATTCCTGCCGTCCGGTCTGGGAGGTCACCAGGCTCACCTCGGGCGATTGCGCGATGAGCGCGCGGATGCGCCCCGCCACTTCGGCCGATTTTTCCAGCGAAACGCCCGCCGGAAGAATGGCCCGCACCCAGACGACGCCCTCGTCGAGATGCGGCAGGAACTCCGTGCCGATGCGCGTTCCCAGCGCGCAGGAAACGGCCAGGACCAGCGCCGTGGCCAGCGCCACGGTGCCCGGCGCGCGCAGCAGCACCCGCAGCACCGCTTCATACCGGCGCGTCATCCAGGGAATAAACGGATTGTTCCAGCCGCGGTAGCCGCGGCGAAACAGGAAGGTGGCCAGCACCGGCACCAGAACAAGGGCGCACAGCAGCGAGCCGACCAGCGCGGCGCAGATGGTGAACGCCATGGGCATGAACAGGCGCCGCTCCACGCGCTCCAGCGCGAACAGCGGGAGGTAGGCCGCAATCAGGATCAGCAGCGAGAAGAAGACCGGGCGCTGGATCTGCGCCGCCGCTTCGGAGACGATGCTGAAGGCGCGCTTGTGCGCGGCGGCTTCGTCATGGCGCAGCCGGCGCACCATGTACTCCACCACCACCAGGGTGCCGTCCACGATGATGCCGAAGTCGATGGCGCCCAGGCTGAGCAGGCTGGCGGTGATGCCGTAGAAGTGCATCGCGGTGAAGGCGAACAGCAGCGAAAGCGGCACCACCAGGGCGGTGAGCACGGCAGCCTGGAAGCTGCCCAGAAAAAAGAGCAGCACCAGGAAGACGATAGTGAGGCTCTCGGCCAAGGTGCGGGAGACCGTGTGGATGGTGCTGTACACCAGTTCGGTGCGGTCGTAGATGGGGACGATGCGCACGCCCTCGGGGAGCGCATTGGCGTTGATCTCCCCGATGGCCGCGCGCACGCCGGCCAGCACCTCGCTGGGGTTCTCGCCGCGCCGCATCGCCACGATGCCCTCGACGCGATCCGGATCGCCGTTCAGCCCGAAGATGCCGGTGCGCGGCGCGGCGCCCACGCGCACGCGGCCGATGTCCCGTACAAATACGGGGGTGCCGCGGCTCGAGGCCACCACCACGTTCTCAATATCGGCAATGGAACGAATAACCCCCACGCCGCGCACCACCAGCGCCTGCTCGCCGTGATCGAGCAGCGAACCGCCGGCGTTGCGGTTATTGGCGCTCACGGCTTCGGCGATGCCGTTGATGGTAAGGCCGTACTTGTAGAGCGCCAGCGGATCGACCTCGATCTGGTACTGCTTGATGAGACCGCCGAAGGGGAAGACGTCGCCGACGCCCGGCACCTGCATCAGGCGCGGGGCGACCACCCAGTCCTGCAGCTCCCGGAGTTGCATCAGGTCGTAGCCCTCGCCCTCGAGCGTGTAGCGGTACAGCTCGCCGGCTGGCGTGGTGGGCGGGGCAAGCGTGGGTTCCACGCCTTCGGGCAACTCCGCGTCGCGCAGCTTTTCGACCACGAGCTGGCGCGCGAAGTAATCGTCGGTGCCGTACTCGAAGGTGAGGTCCACCACCGAAAGGCCGAAGATGGTGCGGGAGCGGCGGGCGATGACCTTGGGCACGCTGTTGAGCGCGCGCTCGAGCGGAATGGTAATCTGCTGCTCCACCTCCTCGGCGGCGTGGCCGGGGTGGAGCGTGATGACGATGACCTGCGTTTCCGAGAGGTCTGGATACGCTTCGATGCGCAGCCGCGTGAAGGACCACAGGCCGGCCGCGGCGATCGCCAGCGCGGCCAGGATGGTGATAAACCGCTGCCGCAGCGCGGCCGGCAGGAGGTCTGCAATCATGCGGCTCCCCCGTTGGCCTGGAGCAGAATGGCGCCCTCCACCACCACGCGAGCGCCGGGTTCCAGGCCGGAGCGGATGGGGATGACGCCGTCGAGCGGCTCACCGGTCTCCACGGCCACGCGCTCGAACTCGCCCGCGGCCCGTTCCACGAAGACCCAGGCGCGGCCGCCGGCGCGCAGCAGCGCCCCCGATGGCACTACGGGCAGGCTGCGGGTGCCGTGGGAGTGCCGGATTTTGGCGAACATCTCGGGGCGAAAGCGCCCGGAGCGGTTGTCCAGCTCCGTCAGCACTTCTATGGCGCGCGTTGCGGCGTCCACCGTATCGGCAATACGCATCACGCGGCCCTGGAAGACCTCCCCGGGATAGGCGGCCAGGTCGATCTGAACGCGCTCGCCCTGGTGGATCCAGCGGATGGAACTCTCGGGCACCTGCGCCGAGACCCACACGGTGCTGAGGTCCGCGACGGTCACCAGCGGATCGCTGGTATCGTTGCGGTATTCGCCCGGCACCACGTTCAACTCCAGCACTTTGCCGGCGATGGGGGCGCGCACCACCACCTGCTGGCCAAACTCGCAGGCCTTCAATCCAAGGATGGAAAGGCGGCGGCGGGCCTGCCGGCTGCCCGCTTCCGACTCCCTGAGCGCGGCTTCACTGTGGGTCACTTCGGCCTCCGCGTCAAGAAGATCTTTCTTGGCCACCGCCCCGTGTTGATACAGCTCCTTGATGCGTTCCAGGTCGGCGCGGGCCTTGACCAGCGCGGCGCGCACCTGCGCCTGGCCGGCGTCCGACCGCAGGCAGTCGGAAAGCGCCGCTTCCACCTCCGGGCTCTCGATGCGGAACAGCGGCTGGCCCTGAACCACGGCGTCGCCCAGCCGCACCTCCACCGCGGCGATGCGTCCCGGCACCGGCGGCACCACCCGCGACAACCGGTTGGGGTTGATGGCGATCTTGCCGGGAGCGACGATTTCGTCCTCCGGTATCTCCCGCGTCTCGACCGGAGCGGTGTGGATCTGCGCCAGCTTGGGCGAGTCCGGCGGGAAAACGATGCGATTGCTGGAGGGCGCCGCGAAGGCGGAAGCGGCCGTGACCGGAACGGTCTCCGGTGCGCGGCCGCAGCCGGAGAAGCACAGCGCCGCAAGCACGCAGGCGCTCAAACGGGTAGCGGGCCGGTTCATCGCCCCACCTCCTTTCCCGATGCGAATTCCATGGCGTAGATGCTGCGCGCGTACTCGGCGCGCGCTTCGATGTAACCCTGCATGGTTTCGTTGAACGCGCGCTGCGCGTCGAGCAGCTCGAGCAGGCTCGACTGGCCGCGGCGGTAGGAAAAATCCGTGATCTCGCGCACGTCGTGCGCCTGCCGCAGCATGCCGCTGCGGATGGTTTCGAGCAGGCCGCGCGCCGCCAGGAACTGCTGGTAGGCGGTCTCCACTTCGCCCGCGATTTCGGCCTCCAGGGCGCGAATGCGCAGTTCGGCCTGGCGCACCTCCAGGCGCGCGCGCTCGATCTCGCCCTGGTTGCGGTTGAAGACAGGGAGCGGCACCCCCAGGGTGACGGTGAGGGAGTTGCTGCGGGCGTTCACCTGCTGCCGGCGATACTCCGTGCCGAAGGTGAGGTCCGGCTTGGCGTTGGCGAGTTCCAGGCGCACTTCGGAGGAGGCGCGCTGGGCTTCGCGGCGCAGGGCCAGCAGGTCCGGGCGGTTCTCCAGCGCCTGCCGCCGCAAATCGTCGAGCAGGGGGGTCAGGTCGCGCCGCTCCAGGTCGCCCGTGATCGAGAACCCCGGAGAGGGCGCCCGCCCCATGCGCGTCTGGAGCCTCGTAAGCGCGGCGCGCAGCCGCACCTCCGCCTGCCGCACGGAGGTCTCGTATTGCAATGCCGCCAGGCGCGAGCGGATAAGTTCCACCTGCGCCAGGTCTCCCGTACGCACGCGCGTTTCGTTGATCTCGACGATCTGCCGGAAGAAGCCCAGGTTCTCGCGCGCCAGTTCCAGGCTGTCGCGGGCCAGCAGCGCGTCGATGAAGGCGTTCTGCAGCTCCAACACCAACTCGCGGGCGGCGTTCCGGAATTGGAGTTCCGTTACGGAACGCGCCGCGCGCGCCGCCTCCACCCGGCGCTGCCGTTTGCCGCCGCGCTCGTGGGTGTACTCGAAGCCCACCACAATCTCGGTGGGGCCGCCGGCGTTGATATCGTCAAAGCCGGTGCCGAGCACGTCCATGTGGTCGCCCGAGACAGCGGCCACGGGATTGGGCCGCAGCCCGGCGGTGAGGACGCGCGCTTCGGCGATCCCGATATTAGCGCGCTCGGCCAGCAGCGCGGCGTTATTCTCCAGCGCCTGGGTGATGACCTGGTCGAGCGTCAGATGCTCCAGCGGCTGCGCTTTCGGCGTTCCGGCCGCCGGCGGAACCGCCAGCAGTACGGATAGCAACAGTGATACTCGCATGCTCCCTATCTCCCTGCCGGGCCGGATTACGACCCGGTCGATTCGCCACCTGACCGCGAATCAGCAGGAGGGAGGAGCGCGCCCGGTAGCGCAGGTGCCGTCGAGGAAATGGGGACACGCCGCCGTGACCTCCGGCGCGCGCCAGCGGGAATCGGCCGGCGGAGGCAGCTCCACCTGTCCGCCCGATTCCACGATGGAAGGACCCTCGAAATGAGAGAAACCGCAGATTTTGTTGGAGCGCGGCTCATGCTGGTGAAAGCCGCTGTAGACGTAGGCCGAGATGGCCAGGAGGAGGACAGCCAGCGCGCCGCAAACCAGGCGCGTCCGCTTGCCGGTTCTGTGCCAACCCGTCATGCCTTGTGAGCATTACGGTAGCATGGGACCGTAATATCTGCAAAAGACCTGGCGCAAGTTTAGGACGGCAGCCGTTCCGCCTCCGGCTGCCGTCCGGATCGCTACCTCGCTGGAGGGCCGCCGCGCATGGGCCGCATCCGCATCCGCATCCCACCATGTCCCATCATGCCGAAACCCGGCTTCAGCTCATCGAACTTCTGCCGCTGTTCGGGGGTGAGCAGGTTGTAGAACGCCGCGGTGGATTTGGCGTGGATGGCCCGCATTTGCCCGTGCAGCCGGCCGATTTCGGCGGCCGCGGCATCGATCTGCGCGGTGTCGTTGCTTTTGATGGCCTCCCGCAGCGACGTATGGGCCGTGCGCATCTGGGGCGCCAACGCGGAACCCTGCTGCCTGGCGTCGGTGAAGATAGAAGCCGCCTGCTGCTTCTGGGCTTCGCTCAGCTCGAGCAGGGTAGCCAGCCTCTGTATGCGGCGCTGCTGCATCTGCTCCATCCGCTGGCCCTGCATGGGCCGGTTCGCTCTCCCGGGAGCCTGCGCAAACACCGTCCCCGCCGCCATGGCGGCCAGCGCCGCCGTGATAGCCAATCTCCTGTGCATCAAAGGAATCACCTCCTGTCTATTGAAACGTGCGGCGCGCTAAAACGTTCTCCTGGAACGGGTTAAAAGCACGATAAAAGCTCTTAACCGGCTCTTAACGCCCGTAGCGGAATCTGTGGGCTGCCGCTGCCTTTGCGCGCCGGCCACAAATGGTTGCTGCAGGTGGACGGCCAGCGTCAGGTTGCAGCCCTTCTCAATCCGAACTTATAGCCGAAGCCGTACACCGTCAGGATGTAGCACGGCTCCTTGGGGTTGGGCTCCAGCTTCTGGCGCAGCCAGGTGATGTGCACATCCACGGTGCGGGTGGAGGGTATGGCGCGATACCCCCATACCTCGTGCAGCAGCCTTTCTCGCGAGACCACCTCGCCGCGGTGCCGCACCAGGTAGGCCAGAAGCTGGAACTCGCGCGCGGAAAGCGCCACGGGCCGGCCGTCGCGCAGCACCTCGGCGCCGCGGAAATCGATGCGCACGTCGCCGAACTGATAGACGGTCTCGGCCGAGGGCGTTTTGGGCGCCCGGCGCAGCAGGGCCTCGATGCGGGCCAGCAGTTCCATCATCTCGAACGGCTTGGTGACGTAATCGTCGGCGCCGATCTTGAGGCCCAGCACCTTGTCGACGATCTGGTCGCGCGCGGTGAGCATCAGGATGGGCACCGTAAGTCCCTGCTGGCGCAGGTCGCGGCAGACGTCGAAGCCGTTCTTGCGCGGCAGCGCGATATCCAGCAGGACGAGATCGAAGCCGCCCTCCCGGGCGCGCTCGACGGCCGTTTCGCCGTCGCCCACCGCTTCCACCTGGTAGCCTTCGCCGGTGAGGCGGTCCGTGAGGGTCATGACCAGCCCCGGCTCGTCCTCCACCAGCAGGATCCGTGCGCTCATGCGCGCACCTGCCGGGAAGCGGGCAGGTGCAGGGTGAAGGCGCTGCCCTGCCCCGGAGTGCTCTCGACCGTCACCCGGCCGCCGTGGTCTTCGAGAATACGCTTCACCAGGCTGAGGCCCAGGCCGGTGCCATGCGCGCGGGAGGCCGCGTCGCGCCCGCGGTAGAACGGCTCGAAGAGACGCGGGAGATCCGCGGGATCGATACCCGGCCCGCGATCCGCCACCGTGATCTCCACCTCGGGATGGCGCTCGCTGCCGGCCCGGTGCGCCAGCACCTCGATCCGGCCTCCGCCGGCGCCGTACTTGGCGGCGTTGGTCAGCAGGTTGCGCACGCACAGGGTCAGGGCGCCGGCGTCGCCGTCGACGGGCGGCAGGTCGAGGCCGATCTTCTCCTCCACCTCCAGGGCGCTCTCCCGCAGCGCGGGACGGCAGGCTTCGAGCGCCTGCCGGATCACTTCCGCGGCGTCCACCGGGCGGAACTCGTAGCGCCTTCGCTGGTATTCGAGGCTGGCGTAGTCCAGGGTCTGGCGAACCATGTCGGTGAGGTTGCGGCTCTCGCGCCGGATCAGCGCGCCATACTTTTCGGCCTGCCCGCGGTTTTCCACCAGCCCGTCGGCCAGGTTATCGGAGGCGGAACGGATCACCGACAGCGGTGTCAGCAGTTCATGCGAGATGCCCGCCACGAACTCCATCTGCAGCCGCGCCAGGTTCTGCGCCCGCCGCGTGGAAACCAGGATGACCGCCACGGTGGCGGCCATCAACAGCAGGATGCCGAAGCTGACGGCCAGATTCCGGCGGCGCACGGCGGCCACCGCTGCTTCGAGCGAGCCGCTGGGATGCCGCACGTAGACGCGCCAGAGCCCCTCGCCGGAGGGGAAGGCGCCCAGGCCGGGGCGGCGCAGGTTGGCAAACTCGCCCCAGGGAAACTCGCGCACGTGCTCCGGCCGGAGGGCCAGCATGCCGGCCCGGGCGTCGGAGGGCGAGAAATCCGAAAACGGAATCTCGGGGTGCGAGGAGTAGATGACCGGCTCCGGCCGCGCCCGGTTCACCACCGCGACATGATAGAGGTCGGCGAAATGGCGCTCGGCGAGTTCCGGGAGCAGTTCGCCGCGAATGTAGTCGAGGTCCAACTCGAGGATGAGACAGCCCGGCGGACGCGGTTCCCGGAGGGCCATCCGGGCGGCGCGAGGAAAGGAGCCCTGAAGGCGGCGCAGCATCATGGGGGCGCGATGGACCCACAGCACCAGCGCGGGGATCTCCTCCTCGATGGCCCATTCGAAGGGCGGGCGGAGTCGGCCCATCAACGGTCGCGCGTCGCGGAAGCGGTGGAGCAGCGACTGCCGCAGCGGGTGGTAGCGTTCCGGCCAGGATTCGGCCGGCTCGAAAGTGCCCGCCTCCGGATTGGAGCGCAAGAGCCGCGCCTGGCCGTTCTCCTCCACCTCCATGGCGTAGACGGCGCGGATGAGGCCGCGGTCCGGCGCCGATTCCAGCCAGGCCTCGTGCCGGCGGACAAAGCGATCCCAGGGACCGTCTTCACGCGCCGGCGGAGAGAGCAGAAACGAAGCGGCGGCGTGGGTGACGGCGCGGTCGAACTCGCGCGCGAACTGGCTGCTGGCCACCCGCAGGTTGGTTTCCATGCGCTCGCGCTCGGCCTCGCTGAGCCGGCCGATCCAGCGGTATTGCAACACCGCCAGCAGCGGCAGCAGGGCCAGCAGCACCGCCGGCAGGCCGAAGGACCGGACGGCTCTGTTCACGCGCAACCGCATGGGCAAGCACCATTGTATTTCGGTGCTTACGCCCAGGTGAACGTAACGGTGTGGTCGAACGGCGTGTAGCCGGTGAGGTAGACGCTGGGACCGGGCAGCTTGGGATGCCCGCCGCGGATCTGCGTCCAGCGGTGCGGCGCCCCGCCGGGACCGAACCGGATAGCCTGCCCGCCGGCCCGGTAGAGGGCGTAACCCGCGGGCAGCACCCAGCCGTCCGGGACGTTCGGCGCCGGCTCGCAGCCCTCGAGCTTTCCGCCTTCGCGCAGGTTGATCTCCACGGCCAGCGGCACCTCATCGGTCCCGTCGGCCAGGATGCGCACGCGGAAGCCCTCCTTCAGCTCCGTGACCCAGGCCTCCTGGCGGAACCGGCAGATTTCCGTCTGGCGGCGCTCGGACCGGACGGCACTCCAGTTCTCCGGCCCCACCTTGCGCGGCGGATCGAGCGGCTGGTAATAGGGGGCCGAAAGCGACTGGCCGAACCACCACGCTTGGCCTCGTTTTTCCGCGCGCTGGGGCGCGAACTGTGCCTTACCGAAGAAGGCGCTGGCGAAGCGCACGGCATTGACCACGGCATCGCCGCGCCGCAGGGTCACAAAGCGGCTGTTACCCCCGAGCACGAGCGTGGCGCTGGTCAACCCGCGCCGGATGCGCGCGATTCGCAGCGCGCGGAAGTGGCGCTCGTAATCCTCCGGCGGCGCCAGCGGGTCTGGAGGCGCCGCCTGAAGCTCCGGGTACTCCATCAGAACCCCGAGGCTGGCGCGCGTGGGGGCGAAGTGCCGTTCGATGGCCGCCAGTTGCCGGTCGCCCTCCCGTACCGCGAAGTAGCGCAGGGAGAACCAGTAGGGGCCCATGTCGCCCCGCTGGTTGAGATCCTGGCGGCGGGAGATCTCGGTGACCACTTCAAAGCCGGGGTGCAGCAGGTAGAGCATCGATTGCAGGTTGCGCCGCGCCGGATCGAGCAGCTCGGGCCGCTTCAGCTTTTCGGCCATGACGATGAAGGCGCGGTCACAGTGCGGGTTGTAGGCCACCGTGCTGCGCTCGATGTACTGGCCATCGTCGTCGATGTCGATGCCCTCCGCGAGCCACTCGTCGATGCGGCGGAGGTAAGAGGGGTGGGGAAAAAGGTCGTGCACCTGCGCCAGGGCCGAGCTGAGCACCCAGCGGTGGTTGGGGGTATGGATGCCGCCCGCGGCCATCCCCGCGCCCGCGCGCCGCAGGAACGGCTCGAGCAGCGCCACCAGTTCGCGCGCGCCGTGCCGCCGCGCGATGGCGGCCGCCGTGGCCACGCCGTGCACCACGAAGGCGGTATCGGGCGGCGAGTTGAAGTTGGTGATGGGTAGCGAGATGTTTCCCTGGGGCCCCTGCATCCGCTCGAGATACCCCGCGGCCAGGCGCATGCGCTCGGCCAACAGCGGGTTGCGGTGAAACTTCGACCCCGGGTGGAGCATGGCGGCGGTGAAGGTTTCCAGGATGCCGCCGGCACTGCCGGGGAAGTAGATCCCGTATTCATCGGGGTAGGCCCCGCAGTGTCGGCTGGCCGAATCGGTCTGCTGTATGCGCAGGAGTTGTTCGACGCGGCGGTCGTGGCGTTCGGTAACGGTAGCGAGGAAGTCGTCGGCGGCGCGCGCGGAGCGGGCGGCGGCCCCGGTAGCGGCCGCCGCGAGCATCCCGCGGCGGGTGATCCCGTTCGGCATGAGGTCTATGTTACACCCTCCGTCCGGCCCGGTTACGCGCGGCCGGGCCGCCGCTCAGTATACTGGAGGAGAACCATGTACCTCGGCCGTGTCGTAGGATGCGTATGGTCCACCGTGAAGCACCCCGGACTGGCGGGGCAGCGGCTGCTGCTGGTGCAGCCCATCACCCCCGATCGTAAGGACAGCGGGCGCGCGGTGGTGTGCACGGACTGGACCGGAGCCGGCGCCGGCGAGACCGTCTACTGGTGCCGCGGCCGCGAGTCCAGCTTCGCCTTCCTTCCCGACGAGGTGCCCACGGACTTCAACATCGTGGGAATTGTGGACAGCATCCACACCCGCAAACAGGAGGCGGCATGCTGATTGCCCGCGTGGTGGGGGAACTCACCGCCACCCGGAAGCATCCCAGCCACGAAGGACGCAGCGTGCTGCTGGTGCAGCCGCTCAACCTGGACGGCTCGCTGCGCGGCGATCCGGTGGTGGCGCTCGACGCCGTAGGCGCGGGCATCGGCGATAAGGTCCTGCTGGTGACCGAAGGTTTCAGCGCCATGACCGCGGTGGACCGCCCGCAGTCGCCGATCGATATGGCCGTGGTCGGCTTCATCGACCGCGTAGACCTGGAGCCGGACGCCGTTTGACCGGCGCGGCGCCGGCGCCCCCATGGAAACACCCGAAAGACCCGCTACTCCCGGCCGGCTGGCGCGCGACATCGGCGGCGTGCTGGTGCACTACATCAGCGCGCAGATCCGCATCTGCCTCATCCTGACGGCGGTCTACGCGGTGGGCTTCGTGCTGCTGAAGGTGCCGCTGTGGCCTGCGATGGCGGTGCTGTGCGGCTTCGCACATGCCGTCCCGATGTTCGGTGCGGTGGTCGCCATCGTGATCGCCGCGGCCCTCACCTGGGTGGCCCGCGACGGCTATTCGGCCGCCGGCGTGCTGGGGGTGTTCGCGGCGGCCCAGGTGCTGGAGGGCTTCTGGCTGACGCCGCGCATCATGGGCCGGCACCTGAACCTTTCGCCCTGGTGGGTCTTCATCGGCGCGCTGGTGGCGAGCCTGATGTTCGGCTTCGTCGGGGTGCTGCTGGCCATTCCCGCCATGGCGGTGGCGGCGGTGGTGTGGCGGTTCGTGCGGTCGCGCGGCAACCCGGCTACGCCGCGATGAGCGCGCGCCGGGGGGCGTCGTAGGTCTGGCGCCGCCCGCTCGTGAGCGCCTCCTCCGCCATGATCACCGCCACGGAATGGGCGTAGCCCGCTTCGATGGGCGCGATGGGCTGTTGCCGGCTGCGCACGCAATCGAAGAAATTCTGCATGTGAGGCACGGCCTCGACCTGCGGCACCTCGATTTCGGCCTTCAGGCGGTCCGGCTCACCGGAGCCTTCGCCGGAGGCGGTCCAGGCTTCCCGCGGCGAGAGGCGCTTGCCGTCCACCGTGCCGCGCGTGCCGAACCACTTCGCGAAGCTGTTCCCCGAATTGCCGAAAACACTGGCATAGCGCACCAGAAAACCCTCGGGATACTCCAGCACCACCTCCACGGAGTCCGGCACGTCGTACTGGCTTTTCCAGCGGAAGGTTCCGCCGTGCGCCACCACCCGCACGGGGCAGTTCACCCCGGTGGTGAAGTGGACCAGGTCGATGAAATGCACCATCAGGTTGGTATGGGGGCCACTCGAGAAAGCCCGGTAGCCGTACCAGTTCTGGTACATATCCGGGTTGAAGGGAATCTGCCTGCGGCCCATCAGGAAGGCCTTCCAGTCCACGTCCCCCTCGGTGGGGGTCTCGGAGGCGAAGCCCTCCCCGCCGTAGCTCATCCAGTAGGGACTGTAGCCGTTGCGCGCCTGCTCCACCTTGAGGATTTTGCCCAGCGCGCCGGAGGCCAGGTAGTTTTTCAGGCCGCCGGCCTGCCGGTAGCTGCGCATCTGGGTGCCCACCTGCACGATGCGGCCGGAGCGCTTCACCGCATCGTAGGCGCGCAAGAGCTCCTTCATGTTCATGGCGAGCGGTTTTTCGATATAGACGTCCTTGCCCGCCTCGACGGCCTCCACCAGTTGCGTGCAGTGCTGGTGGTCGGGAGTGGCGATGATGACGGCGTCGATGTCCTTGCGCCCGATGACGTCGGCAAAGCGCGGGGTGGCCGCCGGGGTGTTGCCGGCGAACTCCCGCACCGTGGCCACGGCGCGCTCGCGTTTCTGCCGCCAGGTATCGCACACCGCGGCGATCTCGATTCCCGCGGTGTCTTTCACCTCCAGCAGTTCGCGCAGCAGGTTGCGCCGGCCGCAGCCGACGTTGGCCACCCGGATCCTCTCGTTGGCGCCCAGGATGCGGCGGTAGGCCAGCGCCGTGGCCCCCGCCGCAACGAACTGCCTGCGGTTGTATCGAGCATTCGTGTTCATCTGTCCTCCCGTTTTCAGGCCGGCTGCGGCGGCACGAGTTCAATGCGCCGGATGAGAAGCTCCGCGCCTTCGGATTGAATGGCGATACGGCCGGAGGTATGGGACGAGCGCGTGGCGTGGTTCACCACCACGCCGTTCACCACGTTGGTGATGCTGTCGCCCGCGCAGATCGATTCCGAACGGTTCCACTCTCCGGTGGGCCGTTCGACATCGCGGCGGCCGCGAAAGCCGAGGCGGTCTTCCCAGGCGGGGTCGCGTCCCCACCAGTTGATGCGCCCGCGGTCGCGCGTCACCGCGGGGGATCCCTTGCTCCAGTAGTATTGGCCGTCGGGTCCCACGCGGCACTCCGCCGTCAGGGTGGGGCGGCCCGCGCCCGCCACCAGGATGAAGTCGCCGCAGCCGCCCTCGATGATCTGGTGCTCGATCGATTCGGGCCACACGTTGCCGCGAGCGCCGTCTTCGCCCGTGGCGTGGACCAGGATTCCGCTATCGCGCGCCTTATCGCTGCGGGCGCCGAAAGTGGCGCCGCCCCACTTCCATTCCACGATGAGGCGGTAGTCGCGGTAGGCGGCGCGCGTGGAGAGCACGCCCCAGTCCTCGCCGGAAACGCGCAGCAACCCGTCGCGCACGGCGAAAACGCCCTTCGGGTCGTCGCGGCCGGTGGTGCGCAGCCACGTGTACCAGCCTTCCAGATCCCGGCCGTTGAACAGGGTGATGGTGGTGGAGGGAGCGATGGGCGCGGACCTGGCCGCCAGGGCCGGAGCACACGCCCAGCTATAGAGGAATGCCCGGCGGCTGAGTATGTGGGGCATATCTTAGTTCTGCTCGGCAGCGACCTTCGAGTAGGTCTGTTTCAGGAACCGCAGTCCCTCGGTGGCCAGTTGTTCGGGCGAATCGGCCAGCCGGCGCCAGATGCAGCAGAGCTTGGCGACGCTTTCGATGCCGGGGTCGAACGACTCGATGGTGACGTGGCCGTCGTAGCCCACCTTCTTCAATGCCCGGAAGAACTCCTCCCAGGGCACCATGCCGGTGCCGGGGATGCCGCGCTGGTTTTCGCAGGCGTGCACGTAGCCCAGGTGCGGCCCGGCAGCTTCGACCGCCTTGGTGAAACTGTCTTCCTCCCGAATCATGTGGAAGGTATCGAGGTGCACCTTGACGTTCGGGGTCCCCACCGCCTCGACGAACTCCACGGCGCGTTGGGCGGTGTTGATGAAGTGCGACTCGAAGCGGTTCACCGGCTCGATGGCCAGGACCAGGTCGGAGGCGGCGCAGGCGTGAGCGGCCACCTCGCGATAGCTCTCTACGCCCCACTTCCACTCGTCCTCGGTAGGGGCCTTGCCGGTCAGATAACCCCAGCCGCAGTAGATCATGCCGCCGAAAATCTTGGCGCCCGCTTCGTTGCTGAGATCCACCAGGCGCTTGGAAAAATCGATGCCGCGGCGGCGCACCTGCGGGTCGGGCGAAATGGTGTTGTACTCCACCGGCATGCCCATCCCGAGATTGATGGTGAGGCCCAGGTTGGCTGCCGCCGCCCGCACCTTCGCGGCGGGGAAGCTGTCCGGATCGAAGGGAATGATCTCCACCACCTCGAAGCCCATGGCCTTGCACTTATCGAGCAGCGGGAGGTCCTTTTCGACGAAAGTTTCCCGGAAAAGCAGCGAATGAATCCCGAATAACATGCGTGCTCCTTGGGCGTTGCGCCGCCCAATCATGTATCACGCCGGGTTTTTGGTTGTCAAGCAAACCTCGGGCGCGCGCGGCAGGGGCCGCTACCTGGTGGCGTTCGGCCCGCAATTTCTGGTACAACGGCAATCGCGTGGAGTTTTTTTTCTATGGCAACGAAAACCTGGCTGATGTGCGCGGCGCTGGGCGCCGCACTGTGCGGCACGGCTCCCGCGGCCGAGCCGATCAAGGCCCTGATCGTGGACGGCCGCATGAACCGTTCCCACGACGGCAAGCAGATTTCCGCAATCACCCGGCAATTGCTGGAAGAGACCGGCCTGTTCACCGTCGATTTCGCCACCGCGCCTCCGGAGGGCCAGGATCTGAGCAACTTCCGGCCCCAGTTCTCCGCCTATCGCCTGGTGGTCGTCAACTACGACGGCGAAGAGTGGCCGGAGGAGACCAAGCGCGACTTCGTCGCCTACGTTCGCGGCGGCGGCGGCGTGCTGGTCCAGCACTCGGCTGACAACGCCTTCCCCAACTGGCCGGAGTACAACGAAATGATCGGCGTCGGCGGATGGGGCGGCCGCACGGAGAAACACGGCCCCTACGTTCGCTGGCGGGACGGCAAAATCGTGCTCGACCACAGCCCGGGGCCGGGCGGCAGCCACGGCCCGCAGCACGAATTCCAGATCACCGTGCGTACCCCGGAGCATCCCATCGTCAAGGGCCTGCCGCCGGCCTTCATGCACCCGGCCGATGAACTCTACAACCGGCTGCGCGGCCCGGCCAAAAACCTCACGGTGCTGGCCACCGCCTACTCCCCCAAGGAGAAAAAGGGAACCGGCGAGCACGAACCCGTGCTCATGACGATCCGGTACGGCAAGGGACGCATCTTCCATACCGTCCTGGCCCACGGTCCCCAACAGATGCGCAGCGTGGCTTTCATCGTGACGCTTCAGCGCGGCGCCGAGTGGGCCGCTACCGGTAAGGTGACCCAGAAAGTCCCGGCCGATTTCCCCGGTCCCGATCAGCCCGTCCTGCGGTAGGGCGGGCGCTCCGGCTCTCCGGCATAGGTGCAACTAGCATTTATAATGGAGACCGGAGGAGCCTATGATCGAGCGCTTGCGCGTTACCGCGCTGGCGGACAACTATGTGGCCGCCCCCAACCTCATCGGGGAACATGGCCTGGCGATGCTGATCGAGGCAGGCGGACGGCGCATTCTGTTCGATACGGGCGCGGGCAGAGCGCTCGGCGAGAATGCCCGTACGTTGGGCATCCGGTTGGACGGACTGGACGCAGTGGTACTCAGCCACGGCCACTACGACCACACCGGAGGGCTGGGCGCGCTGCCGGAGGCGTCGCCGCCCGCCCGCATCTTCCTGCACCCCGCCGCGCTCGAGCCCAAGTATGGCCGCGGCGGCCGCGCCATCGGAGTTCCGCAGGCTGCCCGTGAAGTCCTCGAGGGTGCCGCCAGCCGGGTTGTGCCGGCGCGCTCCGCCACCGAGGTGGCGCCCGGAGTGTGGTGTACCGGCGAGATTCCCCGCCGCCACGACAGCCCCGCGGAGAGCGGCTTCTTTCTGGATGCCCGAGGCCGCCGGCCGGATCCCCTGGTGGATGACCAGGCGCTGTTCATCGAGACCCGCGCCGGCATCGTGGTACTGGCCGGCTGCGCGCACGCCGGCGTCGTGAACACGCTGGATGCCGTGGGCGCGATCACCGGCCGGTGCGAATTCCTGGCGCTGGCCGGCGGGATGCATCTGCGGCAAGCCTCCCCGGCGCAACTGGAGGCCGCTGCCAATGCCATGGGCCGGCGCAACCTGCGGGCCATCGCGCCGTGCCATTGCACGGGAATGGCGGCGTGCGCGCGCTTCCATTCCCTGGTGTGGGACGTAGGCGCGGGAGCGGAACTGCTGTTCGGAGACGGCCATGCCGCGTGAGCGCGCGCTGGAGGTTATCGGGATCATCGAAACGCCCTTCCGGGAACCGGCCGGCACCCCGATTCAGCCCTCTCGAGCCGCGGCGGCGCGCGGCATCGTGCGCATCGACCCGCGCTACCAGGCGGGTCTGCGGGACCTGGACGGCTTCGAGCGGATTTGGCTCATCTACTGGCTGGACCGCGCGCCCGAAGCGGCGCCGGCGGCCACTCCCTTTCTCGACCGGCAGCCGCGCGGCATCTTCGCCACCCGCGCGCCCGCCCGCCCCAACCCCATAGGCATCTCCGCGGTGCGACTGCTGGCCGTTCGGGAGAACGTCCTGGAGGTGGCCGATGTCGATATAGTCGACGGCACGCCCCTGCTGGACGTAAAGCCTTACGTGCCCGAATTCGACGCCCATCCCGGCAGCCGGGCCGGCTGGTTCGACCAGTCGCGCTCCACCCGCCGCTTCGCCGACGGCCGTTTCTCCGGGCCGGAGCCGCGGTAAGGAGAGTATGGGACACGTCATCGGGGAGGGACTGCTGATTACCGGCTTCGTCGCGGCGATGATGCTGGTGATCGAGTATCTCAACGTGGCGACGGGCGGGAACTGGGCCGAGCGCCTGGCCCGGCGCCGCGCTTCGCAGTACCTGGCGGCCTCGCTGTTGGGCGTGACGCCGGGGTGCCTGGGAGCTTTTACCGTGGTGACCATGTACGCCCACGGCTCCGTATCGCTGGGCGCCGTAGTAGCGGCCATGATCGCCACCAGCGGAGACGAGGCCTTCGTCATGTTCGCCCTTATCCCGCGCACCGCCCTGTGGCTCAACGCGCTGCTGCTGGCCGTGGGAATCGCGGCGGGCGCGGTGGTGGACTTGGCGGCGGGAAAGCGCCCCCACGGCTGGCCGCACTGTCCCGCGCTGGTAGTGCATGGGGCGGAGCAACCGCTGCGCCTCTCCCGCTCCCGGGTGCTGGCCCAGTGGCGCGACTGCTCGGCGGCGCGCGGCACCCTGACCACCGCATTGGGGCTGTTCGCCGGCGCGGTGGTCGCCGGCTGGATCGGTCCGCCGGAATGGACCTGGATCCGAATCTCCCTGCTGGTGGTCTCCGGCGCTTCGCTCTACGTGGTGATCACCGCTCCGGACCACTTCTTGGAAGAGCACCTGTGGCGCCACGTGGCGCGCAAGCACGTACCTCGCGTCTTTTTCTGGACCGTGGCCGCGCTGGCCGCCAGCGGACCTTTCGAGCGCCTGCTCCAGATGAGCGGCCAGGTTCCCGGCAGCCAATGGCTGCTGCTGTTGATGGCCTGCGCGGTGGGGATGATTCCGGAATCCGGCCCCCACCTCATCTTCGTCACCCTGTACGCCGAGGGCGCGGTACCGTTCGGCGTGCTGCTGGCCAACTCCATCGTGCAGGACGGCCACGGCATGCTGCCCATGCTGGCCCACTCCCGCCGGGCCTTCCTCGTGGTTAAAGGCATCGGCCTGGCGGTCGGGCTGGCGGCCGGGGCCATTGCCTTGAACCTGTAGCCAGGGCCGGCCAGCCCGGCGGAAGGCCGCCTGTCCGGACAGGGGGTGTATGTGCTTCGGGCACAGGGTTGTATATGCGCTACCATTGCGGTTCCGGAGACCCGTCATGGACACGCCTTGGACACCCCTGGACCGAGACGCCGCCGAGCGAACCAGGCTGGAAAGCCTGCGGCACCCCGAGGTGGCGCCCATGGGAGTGCAGGTGGTGGTCTTGCCGGTAGGCTCTACCGAACCGCACGCCAACCACCTGCCCTACGCCACGGACACCTGGATTGCCGGCGGCCTGGCGGCGCGCGCGGCGGCCCGCGCCAATGCCATGGGCGCGCGGGTGGTGGTGCTTCCCACCATGCCCTACGGGGTGAACACCAACATCACGACCGTGCCGCTAGCCCAGTCCATCCGGCCCGCCACCATGATGGCCTTCGTCGCGGACCTGGCCGAAACGCTGGAGCGGCAGGGCATCCGCAAGCTGGTGATTCTGAACGGCCATGGAGGCAACGCCACCACGCTGGCCGCCGCGCTGCGTGAGCTTCACGGCGCCCGCCCCCGGATGTTCGCCGCGCTGGTGCACGCCTGGTCGCCATACGCCGCCGAGCTGCGAGAGATCATCGAAACCCCGGGCGATCACGCCGCCGAGGAGGAGACCTCCGTCGCGCTGGCCCTGTTCCCCGAAAAGGTGCGCATGGATCTCGCGGTCCGGGCCAGAGATTCGGAACTGGCGCTCGAAAGCCTGAAACAGCGCTACGTCGAGTTCGTCCGGCCGTGGCAGTACGTCAGCGACAACACCGGTACGGGCGACCCGGCCCGCGCGACGCCCGAAAAAGGCGGTAAACTGGTAAACCTTTTTCTCGAACGCGTGGCGATATTTCTCAAGGAACTGAGCGATGCCGAACTCACAGAGCGGTTTCCTTTTCAGTGATTCAGGAAAAATTTATCTGCTAATCTGAATCCTGCGCGGTCGAGCGCCGGTGCGGCGGCGCGCCCGCTCCAGAGGCATTTACCGGTGAAAGTTGCGCGCGCCGCCGGGGCTGGCAGATTATAAGAGGATCATCCATGTACAAGGTTTCCGACACCTGGCTGCGAAAAATCCTAGTCGTCCTTTACGAAAAGCGCCAGACGACGCGGGCGGAAATCGTGGCCGCCACGCGGCTGAATGTCGCCAGCGTCAGCCAGGCCTTGCGCCACCTGATGGATTCCGGGGTCGTCCTGAAGCAGGGTGAGTTGCAGTCGCCGGCGGGCCGCCGCCGGGATGACCTCAAGCTCAGTTCCGAAACCGGGTACTTCATTGCCGTGGACCTGGAGGGTACCAGCGTGCGCTTCGGGCTGGCTAACTTCCTGGGTGACATCCGGTGCCGCTGGGAGGAGCCCTTCGCCAGCGGTCGCGGCCTGGACATGGACACCTTGAGCCGCGGCATCGCCGCGGTGCAGAACCCGCTGAACGCCCGCGAGCGCGGCCGCGTCCTGGCCATCGGGGTGAGCTACTCCGGCACCATGGACCGGGAAGGGCGGGTAACGGCCGTCAACTTCGGGTGGGAGGACTATCCGCTGGCCAGGAACCTAAGCTCCGTCACCAACCTGCCGGTATTCCTGGCCACGGAGTGCCTGACCAAGCTGCTGGCCGAGCGCTGGCTGGGCACCGCGCGCGCCGCCCGCGACGTGGTCTACGTCACGGTGGCCAATGGCGTGGGAATCGCCTGCATGGCGGACGGGCGTGTCATCTCCGGGCGCGACGGCTTTGCCGGCGAGTTCGGCCACATCAATATCGATCCGCAGATCCGGGACCGCTGCAACTGCGGCAATACGGGGTGCCTGGAGGCGGTGGTCTCGAGTCCCGCCATCGTGCGGCGCTACCTCCAAATCAGCGGCGGCGGCGGCCAACCGTTGCGCTGGGACCAGGTAGCGGAAGTCTTCAGCCTGGCGCGCGCGGGAGACAAGGCGGCGCTGGAAGCAGTGGACCGGGCGGCGCGCCACCTCGGAGTGGGCCTGGCCAACATCGCCAACATCATGAATCCCGAGTTGATCGTCCTGGGCGGCGACGTGCTGCACGCACCGGACCTGTTCCTGCCGCGCATCGAAGAAGCGATCGAGACCCGCACGCTCCCCAGGCTGCGGCGCGGCCTGGAAGTGAAAGCCAGCGCGCTCGGTTTCGACAACGGGCTGGTGGGGGCGGCATCATGGGCGTTTCACAAGGCAGTCCACGACCCCGTACTGCTGCACCGTATCGCCGGCACGCAGGAGCCGCGGAAGCGGCAAGCCCGCCGCACCCGCATCGCGAAAACATAACGCTTTGCAGCCGGCGGATCTCCGCCCCGCGGCATGCGGTTATACTTGGCTGTTGTCCGGAGGACAGCGATGGTTTCGAGACGGTACTTCTTCTGCGGCCCGCTGCTGGCGGCCGCTCTGCCTCGCGGCGGGTTTTCCAGCACGCCCTCGCTCAAAGCCCTGGGCTACAAATCGCCGAATGAAAAGCTGAACCTTGCGGCCATCGGAGCGGGCGGGCAGCCCGCATCCGACCTGCGCCAGGCACATGCCGGCGTGGAGAACGTGGTGGCGCTCGCCGACGTCGATTGGGAGCGCGGCGCGTCCTCCTTCGAGCGCTTCCCGAAGGCCGCCCGGTACAAAGACTACCGCGCCATGCTCGATCGCCACGCCAAGGAGATCGATGCCGTGGTGGTGGGCACGCCGGACCACACCCACGCCGCCTGTGCGCTGGCCTGCATGCAACTGGGCAAACATGTCTACGTCGAAAAACCCCTGACCCGCACCGCCTGGGAAGCGCGTGCGCTCACCCAAGCGGCGGAGAAGTACAAGGTGGCCACCCAGATGGGCAACCAGGGCTATTCGCACGACGCCACGCGGGTGGCCTGCGAGATCATCTGGTCCGGCGAAATCGGCGACGTCGAGGAAGTTCACGCCTGGAGCGGGCGCCCGAGCTGGCCGCAGGGCATGACCGAAATCCCCGCCCCCACCCCGGTGCCCGAGACGCTGGACTGGGACCTGTGGCTCGGGGGAGCGGCCTGGCGGGAGTTCACCGCCGGCGATGCGGCTTACGAGAAGTTTGTCGCGGCCCGCAACGCGCGCAGCGGCCGCCCCGCGGCCCGGCAGAACGAATTCGGTTTCTACCTGCCGTTCAACTGGCGCGGCTTCTACGATTTCGGCAGCAGCCTGATCGGCGACTGGGGCATCCACATCCTGGGTCCCGCCAACTGGGCGCTGCAACTGCATCCGCGCTATCTCGTCAGCGTGGAGTGCATCCGGAAAGATTCGCTGCCGCCGTTCACCTTCCCCGACGAGATGGCCATCCGGTACGATTTCGGTCCGCGGCCCGGCATGCCCCCGGTTTCGGTCTATTGGTATCAGCACCCCGACGGCGATCCCTACACGCCGCCGGGCATGACGCCCGCGGAAGCACGCAAGATCCCCGGCACAGGGCCGCAGGTGGGCCCGGTACGCGGGCAGGGCGGCTTCGTGCAGGGCTCCGGCGGCGGCGCGCGGCCCGAGGGCCCCGTCCGCAGGAGCGGCTACAACTGCATCTTCGTCGGCTCCCGCGGCCACCTGGGCACCAGCGGGCGCGGGGAAGGCGTGGGGCTGCTGCCCGGCTCCCGATGGGCGGATTACAAGCTGCCCGCTCCCTACCTCCAGCGCTCGCCCGGCGCCAGCACCGGCTCCAATCACGCCGCGCACCTGCGCGACTGGGTGCGCGCCTGCAAGGGCGGGGC
>JAWLGN010000278.1:0-7362 GCA_041685075.1 Bryobacteraceae bacterium | reverse complement strand
CTTTCACTGGATCACCAGCTACGGCAGCCACCTGAAAGAGTGCGCCTACGCGCTGAAAAAGGCCGGCGTGACGCTGGCCCTGTTGTAGAGGCCGCTCAGAACGAGTAGCGCAGGCTCATCTGCAATTCGCGCTGGCTGCTCTTCCCGGTTACCTTGCCAAACGCCCCCTCGGTGGGGTTGCTGTTCACCGAACCCCAGTTGGGATGGTTGATCCAGTTGAAGCCCTCCACCCGGAACTGGATGTTCTGGCGCTCGCCGATCCCGAACTGCTTGAAGAGTGCCAGGTTCCAGTTCTGGAAACCGGGATTATGGAAGGGAATGGAGTTGCGGTTCTGGTTGGGCAAGGTGCCGTTGGGGGGCCGCGTGGCCCAGGGCTGCCCGTTCACCGTCGGGGTGAACCAGAAGTTCGTGTCGCCGGAGTAATTGCCCGCGGCGTTGCGGTGGCTGAACTGCTTCGGCTGCGTGGTCTCGCCGTTGAGGTTCCAGGGCTTGTTGTTGCTGGAGCCGATGCCCAGGTAGTCGTCGCCGCGCTGGACGGTGAACGGAGTTCCGGTCTGGAACTGGTTGACCGCCGAAATCTGCCATCCGGAGAGCACGGTCCGCACCGCTCGCGAGCGGTGGCCGGCGAAGAACGGCATCTCCCAGATGATGTTGAACACCGCCACGTGCCGGGTATCGAAGCTCGATTTCCCCCAGTTGAGGTGCTGGTTATAGACGTCGATAAAGGCGTCGCGCGGGCCGGAAGCGCCGTCCATGGACTTCGATAGCGTGTAGGCAAAGCCGTAGCTCAACCCGTTGCTGAAGCGGCGGCTGACTTCCAGTTGCAGGCCGTTGTATTCGGAGCGGTTGGAATGCTCCAGCATATTGATATTGGCGAAACCCTTGTACTGGCGCAGGTAGGCCGTGTTGGCGCCGGAGTTCTCCGGAAGGAAGGCCGTTCCGGTGGGTAACTGGTTGAGGTCGCGCTCCCGGGAAAGATAGTTTCCCACGGTCCCTACGTAGGCGATTTCGATGGTGGTCTCGAAGGGAATCTCGCGCTGGTAGGTGACGTTCCAGTTATAGCTGCGCGGCTGCTTGTAGGCCGGGTCGATGGTCATGAAGAACTGTGGGAAGGCCACCCGATCGGTGCCGCCGGGGTTGTCCGCGGTGCCGTTGGTGACCGAGGCCATGGGCTGCCAGGGAGGATTGCCGCCCAGGAAGACGCTGTCGTAGACGCCCGGGCGCGCGATGAAGCCGCCGAAACCGGCGCGCAGGACGTGTTTCGCGCCCAGCCGGTAGGCCAGCCCGACGCGCGGCACGATGTCGAACTGGTGCGGCGAAGGATAGCTGCTGCCGCCGGAGAGCAGGTGATCGAACTCGCCGCTGTCGATGGCCGGCACGCGCCCGCGGCCCGCCTTGGGGAAGCTCTTCCCGGGAATCACCACGCCGTTGTAGCGATCTCCGCTGATGACGTTGCCGGTGTCGCGGTCGAGCACCGCCGCGCGCGACGGGTCGTAGCGATTGGGGTCGAAATAAGCGATGTTGCCCCACAACGACTTGTAGTAGCCGCTCTGCCAGGTGCCGCGGAACCCGAGTTCCAGCTTCAGCCGGCTGGTGGCGCGCCAGGAGTCCTGGCCGAAGAACTCAAACATGTGGCCGCGGTAGGGGGTGAAGCTGCGGGGACCGATTTCGGCATAAGTGGAGAACAGCCCCAGGGCGGCATTCGCCATACCGGTGCCGGTTCCCGGAGCGCCGCCGGGCCGCACGTCGTCGAAGACGAACCGGCCGTTCTGATTGTTGGTGCCGCCCGGAACGCCGCTGACGTTGATCTGGTCGAAGTCGTTCTGCCCGGAGCGCTCAAACAGCGCCCCGACTTTAAACGTATGGTTGCCGGTAATTTTCGTGAAGTTATTCGAGACCTGGTAGATAGGCCCGGTGGAGCTGGACGGATAGGGTCCCCCATCGATGGTGGTGAGGTTGGGGATCACGATGGTGGGAACTTTATCTTCGATCTCTTTGCGCTCCGGGAAGATGTAGGGGTAGTCGATGCCGCTCAGGGAACGGCGGTACCGCTCGCCCTCGCGGTCAACCTGGATATAGACGCGGTCCACCGAGGCCGAAATCAGGAACTCGTTGATGGCGGTGGGGCCCAGCGTCCAGGTGTGCCCCAGGCTGGCGGTCTTGTTCGGCCGGGACCAGTCGGTGACGGCGTAGTCGAAGTCTCCCCGGAAGCTGTCGAGCGCCGTGTAGGCGTAGTTGGAGTGACGGAACTTCAGCACCTGGGTGATGGTGGGGTTGAAATCGATTGCCACCGTGTCTTTGCGCTGGTTCTGGGGGTTGGGCCGCACCTGGAAGCTGTTACGATTGCCCGTAAAGGAGCCATTGGGCAGCGGAAAGGTGCGAAGGAAGGCCATGCCGTTCGCGCTTTGCTGTGAGACCGGGATGATGTTGCCCGGGAAGGGCTGGCCGGTCTCCGGGTCGCGGATAATGCGCGCGTTGGCGTAGAAGATGCTTGGTTCGAGCAGTTCGCTGAAGTCGCCGCGCCGCATGGCCTCGGTGGGGACGCGCCGGAAGGCGGAGTTCTCGCGGCGGTACCGCACCCACTCCTGGCTGAACAGGAAAAAGATCTTCTCGCGGTTGCGGTTGAAGAGGCCGGGAATCATCACCGGGCCGCTCACGTTATAACCGAACTGGTTGTAGCGGAAGGGCGCCACGAAGTTGGAGGCGGAACTCTGGTTGCGCGACCAACTGTTGGCGTCCAGCCGGCTGTTGCGGAAGTATTCGTAGAAAGTGCCGTGGAAGTCCTGCTGTCCGGAGCGCGTGATAATGCGGACCTGGCCTGCCGAGGCGCGCCCGTATTCGGCCGAGTAGTTGGCGGTGAGGACCTGCACCTCCTGGACGGTATCGAGGTCCGCCGTGCCAATGGAGGTGCCGTTGGCGCGGGTGCGGATGCCCACGGCGCCGTCGAAAGTAATCACGGATTCGTTCGAGCGCCCGCCGTTGATGGACAAGCCGCCGCTGGTCAGGCCGAAACTGAAGCCGGAGAGCGCCGAGCCGCGCACCCCCGGCTTGAGCAACGCCAGAAACAGCGGATTGCGCCCGTTCAGCGTCAGGTTGCGGAGCTGGCTCTGTTCGACGGTCTTGCCGAGCGCCGCGGTCTCGGTATTCAACTGGGCGACGCTGGCCACCACCTCTACGACTTCGGTTACCTGGCCCACCGAAAGCTCGAAGTCCACGGCGATGGGGACGGCCGTTTCGAGGCGGTTGCGCGTGGTGGTGGCGGTCCGGAAACCGGGCGCCTCCACCGTTACCGTGTAATATCCCGGCGCAAGATTTGTAACGGTGTAGAAGCCGGCCTCATTGGTAGTTACCTGCCGCTCGAAGGCGGTGCTCTCATTGCGCACGGTTACGCGGGCACCAGATACCGCGGCGGCGCTGGCGTCCCGGACGAAACCGGAGATGCTGGAACTGTCCGATTGCGCAGCCGCCTGAAAGCAAACGGCCACGAAAGCCGCGCACAAGGCAGCCGCGCGACTCACGCCACTGTGCATGACTATCCCTCCTGCCGGCGGGGAAAACAGATCTTATGCAGGCATCCCTTATCCCCTCCGGTTCGGAAGAGAGTGTACCAGCTAATAAGCGTTCGGAATAGCCCAATTATCGGGCGCGGCCGTGAAAAATGTAAGTGCCTTTACAAAACGCCGCGGATTACTTGATGACTTCGTCCCGTTCCACTTTGCCGTCGCGGACATGGACGATGCGGTGGGCGTGCAGGGCGATGTCGTGCTCGTGAGTGACCAGCACGATAGTGTTGCCCTGCTGGTACAGCCGCTCGAACAGGGCCATGATCTCGTTGCCCGTGGCCGTATCCAGGTTGCCGGTCGGCTCGTCGGCCAGCAGAATCGAGGGGTTGTTCACCAAGGCGCGTGCAACCGCCACGCGCTGCCGCTGGCCGCCCGAGAGTTCGGTAGGTTTGTGATACATGCGGGCTTCCAGGTCCACCTGCCGCAGCGCGGCCTTGGCCCGTTCGAGGCGGTCTTCGGCAGACACTCCGGCATAGATCAGGGGCAGCTCCACGTTGTGCAGCGAGGAGGCGCGGGGCAGCAGGTTGAAGGTCTGGAAGACGAAGCCGATTTCCTTGTTGCGGATGTGGGCCAGCTCGTCGTCGGTCATGGTGCTGACCAGGCTTCCGTTGATGTAGTAAAGCCCCTTGCTGGGCGTGTCCAGGCATCCGATCAGGTTCATCAGGGTCGATTTGCCGGAACCGGACGGACCCATGATGGCCACGTATTCGCCCTTCCGGATGGTCAGGTCCACCCCGGAGACCGCGTGGATCTCCTGGTCGCCCATGAGGTAGGTCTTCCAGAGATCGTAGGTCTTGATGACCACGCCTTCACGCTTGAGCTGCTCGCCGCGCTCCCGTAGTTCTTTGTCCAGCACTGCTGTTGCCATGGCCTGTTCCCGTTTCCTCCAGAATAACGCGGCGCCTAGGTTGTTTGCGCCTGCGCCCTGTTGTCCGCCTTCACGGCGGCTTCGTTGCGCAACGTGCGGATGACCTGGTAGGTGCCGGTCACGACTTCATCTCCCTCGTTGAGCCCCGATAGCACTTCGATGTCGGTTGCGCCGGTGATGCCGGTATCCACCTTCTTAAAGACCGCCTTCCCGTTGGATACCACGAAAACGCCCTGAATTTCCTCCTTGCGCGCCTTTTCGGCGGCGGGGTCCGGCCGCCCTGCCGCCTGCGCGCTGCCGGACTTGCCCTTTTTCGCGGGCTTGGGCTCGAGTTCGCCCCGCTGCCGTATGGTGAGCGCCTGGATGGGAATGGTCAGGACGTTCTGCCGCGTGGCCGTAGTCACCTTGGCGGTGCAGGAAAGCCCCGGCCGGATCTCCTCGGGCGGGTTGTCCAGAGCGACCACCACCTTGAAATCCTTGGCCTCCTGGCTGGAGATGGCGCTTTGCGAAGCCGCCAGCCCGGTGCTCCGCAGGATGGCCGTGTTGCCGATCTCTATGACGTGCCCCTTGAAGGTTTTGTTAGGAATGGCGTCAATCGTGATTTCGGCCGGCTGGTCCAGTTTCACGTTGACGATATCGGTCTCGTCCACCTTCACTTCCGCGGTGATCAGGGACATGTCCGCAATGGTCATGATGGTGGCGGCGGGCGAGTTCTGAATGCCGGGCACCACCGTTTCGCCGACCCGCACGGGCAAATTGGTCACCACGCCGTCCAGCGGAGCGTAGGCGTCGTGCTTGCGCAGCACGTCGCTCACGCGGGCCAGCATGGCCCTCACCTGCGCCACTCGCTTCTGAGTGGCCGCCAGTTGCGCGGCCACTTGCGCGCGCTGCGCCCGGGCCTGCATCATGCGCGCCTCGGCTTCGCGCACGGCGGCCTGCTGCGCTTCGAAAGCGGCCTTACGGGCGTCGTAGTCCTGTTGGGCGATGAGCTGGTCCTTCAACAACTCCTGGGCACGCTGGAAATCTACTTCGGCGCGTTCCCGGTCGGCCTTGGCACGTTCGATCACGGCTTGCAAAGTGTTCAGGTTCTCGTCGGCGGCGCGCAGGGCGGCCTCGGCGGCGGCCGATTCGGCTTCCGCGGAACTCAGCGCCGCCCGCTGGGCGGCCACTTCGGCTTCCGGTTGCACGTTCTCGATGCGTGCCAACAGTTGTCCCTTCCTCACGCGGTCGCCCTCTTTCACCAGGATGCCGGTGAGCTGACCCTGGGCGTTGGCGCCGATGTTGATATAGTTCCGGGGCTTGATTTCTCCCGAGGCGGTGACCACACTCGTCAGGTCCTGGCGGATGACCCGACCAGTCTGCACCGAAACGATGCCGCGACGGCTGTACACCGTACTGGCGTAAATTCCCACGCCGAGCGTTACCACCCCCAGGACAATTATGAGAACCTTCCACTTGCGCTTCACGGGGACGCACTCCTATCGCTCTGTATTTGACACCATTACAGACGCAAACGGTCAGCCGCGAGTTCACCCAATCTGGACGGCCGCATGCGCCGGATGCAGGCAAACCAATCAGAAGAGGGCGGATAGAGCTTGAAGTCAGGCAAAAAAATCGCCCATCTGGCGGAACTTCCTGTAGCGCTGCTCGACCAGCTCCTCCGGACCGATTCCGCCGAGTTCCTCGAGGGTCCGGGCGAGACTTTCGCACAGCAGGCTCGCGGCGGCGTCAGCATCTTCGTGCGCGCCGCCCGGGGGTTCCGGCACAATCGCGTCGATGATCTTGAAGGAGAGCAGGTCCTGCGCGGTCAGCCGGAGCGCCGCGGCGGCCTGCTCCGCCTTTTTCGCGTCGCGGTAGATAATGGCGGCGCAGCTTTCCGGCGAGATGACGCTGTAGATGGCGTTCTCCAGCATGAGGACGCGGTTGCCCACGCCCAGCGCCAGGGCGCCGCCGCTGCCGCCTTCTCCGATGCACACGCACACCACCGGGCACGCCAGGCGCGCCATCTCCCGGAGGTTGCGCGCGATGGCCTCGGCCTGCCCGCGCTCCTCGGCGTCGATCCCCGGATACGCACCGGGCGTATCCATGAAGGTAATCACCGGGCGGCGGAACTTGGCGGCCATCTGCATGACGCGCAGCGCCTTACGGTAGCCCTCCGGTTTGGGCATGCCGAAATTCCGGCGCAGCTTCTGCTTGGTGTCCCTGCCCTTCTGCTCCCCCACCACCACGACCGGGACGCCGCGGAAGAAAGCGAAACCTGCCACGATGGCCGGATCGTCTCCAAAAGCGCGGTCGCCATGAATTTCATGGAAATCGGTGAACAGCCGCTCGATGTAGTCGAGGGTATGCGGGCGCTTGGGGTGCCGCGCCAATTGCACGCGCTGCCATGCCGGATGGCTGGCAGGCGCTTCGGCCGTCGCCCCACCGGCTCCCTGTGGCTGGGATGTTTCCGGGTTCACAAAACACAGTGTAGCAAGCCGCGGAGATCTCCACTCCGGGGGATGGAAGAGGCCTCCGGCGCCCGCAGGGCCGAAAATTCACAATCAAGCCCTCCCCGGAGGTTATCAATCGAACTCAGGGCGAGCCCCTTCATATTGTCTTTGGCGGGCCGCAAACCCAAACTCAAAGAAGGCGGCGTGCGGCAGTTTGGCTCGGAAGCGGACGCCCGGTTGCAGGGGAGATTCGATGGAGGGAGGGGAACCACATCGCCGCCGCTGGAGCGGCCCGTACTCGAGGCGCCACGCAACGCACTCCATTGAGGGGGGATACGAAAAACATGTGTGATTACTCGTTGATGGCAGTACCGAACAGGCTGGCCGTGGAACAGGAGGAACTGGTGGCTCACCGGTTCCCGACCGGTTCCATGGGATTGGCTTCCGCGGACGACGTGAGCCGGGCGAGCCGGCCCGAGCGGAGGCCCGTTACATTCTG
>JAWLGN010000277.1:0-7401 GCA_041685075.1 Bryobacteraceae bacterium | reverse complement strand
GGTGGAGATGCGCGGGGGCAGTTCCGGTGCCTGCGGCGACGTTCTCAGGGCGAACCAAACGGCGGCGGCCACCACGACCACAGCGGCGGCGATCGCCGGGATGAGCCAGCGTTTCCTCTGCGCGGCGGCCGGCAATGCCGCGGGCGTGGCAGCCGGTGCGGCGGCGGCAGCCCAAGCCGTGCCCGCCTGTGCCGCCGCGCCGGTCTCCACCAATTCCCGGAGGCGCTCCAGCTCCTGGCATACGGCGCCGAATCCCTGCGGCCGATCGGCGGGATCTTTGGCGGTGCAGCGCACCACCAGGTCCACCACGGGTTGGGGAACGCCGGCTTTGAGCAGCGGCTCCAAGTTCAGCGGCTCCCGCATGATGGCCTGGAAGATCCGCTCCAGCGTCTCGCCGGATACCGGCTTCACCCCGCCGGTCAGCAACTCGTAGAGCACGACTCCGAAGGCGTAGACGTCCACCAGTTCGGTGACGCCCTTGCCCAGCACCTGCTCCGGAGCCATGTAGTAGGGGGTGCCCAGTACGAAGCCGGCGCGGGTGAGCGCCAGCCCCTCGGCCTTGGCGATTCCGAAGTCCATCAGCTTCACTGCACCGGTGGTGCTGAGGTGGATGTTCTCCGGCTTGATGTCGCGGTGGATGATCTTCTGGGAGTGGATGTACTCGATGGCGCGGCCGATCTCCAGCGCAATGCGCAGCTTGTTGCCCAGGTCGCCCGTATGGCCTTCGCGGATGGCCTGGCGCAGGTCTTCCCCGCGCAGGAACTCCATCACCATGAAGGGACGCTGCCGCTCGTCCTCGCCGAAGTCGTAGATGGCGATCACGTTCTCGTGGGACATGCCGCCGGCCATGCGCGCTTCGGCCAAAAAGCGCTTCTTGGCATCGGCGTCGGCGCAGCCCTGCTCGGTCAGAATCTTCACCGCCACGGTGCGGCCAATGACCGTATCACGAGCCCTGTAGACATGCGACATTCCGCCGCCGAGAAACTCCTGGAGTTCGTATTTGCCGATTCTTGCGGGAAGTTCCATCAGGGCCTCGCGACCTCCGCCACGCAGCCCAGCCCGGCGAAGTACCCGCGCTGGAAGACCGGCGGCGCTCCGTTCATATCCAGGTGAAACTGCACGGTAAGGGGCTTGCCTTCCAGGGTGACGGGGTTCTTGCCCACCCGCACGATCCACTCCACGTTGAAGCCCTGGCCGGCGGGCACCCAGCGCTCGGCATCGCCGAAGAACTGGAAGGCGGCCCACAGGCCGGAATAGTTGGCCCAGCCAAGATCGGAGCCGCCGAACTTCACCGTTGCCACGGCTTCATGCGTGCCGCCGCCCTGCCAGGCGAACTGCTTGGGCTGGGGCGTGCCGCCGGTGAAGGCGATGGTCTGGCCGTCGATGCGGAGGGTCGTGCCGCTGGTTCCCCCGGCGGGTACCGGCCGCAGCGTGTAGCCGATCCGGGGATCCTGCGCGCCGCCGGGGTAGGCTGCCTCGGCGAAAGCCGCCGCGCGGTTGAAGAAGTTCACGAACGCGGGGTTCAGGTTCACTCCGCCGGCCGGCTGCGGCGTATAGCGCGCGCCCAGTTTCGGCAGTGCCTTTTGCAGGTTCGCGTCGTAGAAGGCCCACAGCGCGCCGTCCGGTTTGCGGAACAGCGCATTCACTTCCTGGATGGTGGCCTGCGTCTGCGCAGCGGGGTTGAACGGATACTTGGCCATGACGGCGCGGAACTGCGCGCACAAGGCGCGTCCTTTGGCGTTCAGCTCCGCGGGGCCGAGGGTGCGGAGCAGCGCCTCCGCGTAGGTGATGGGCTGCTCGAGCAGCGCCTGTACGGTGCCTTCGAGATGCGCGTCCGGGTCGATCCGGAAAGCCTGCGCCATCTGCCGGGTGGTCATCTTGGCGGCCGCCGCCTGGCTCAAGGTCTGGCCGGCGGCGGCTTCGTTGGGCGCCGGCTGCGCGGCCATCTGTTCGAGCGAGGATTGCAGGGCGATCAAGGCATTCATGTAGCCCTGGTTGGGTTCCGCGATGTAGCGGTCCACGCTCGCGGGCGGCACCACGGCGTGTACCGGCTGGAGCGCCGCCAGCACCTTTTCGTCGTCCACGTTGGTGTTCTGCGATGCCAGCCAGAAGAGCGCCAGCAGAGGGGTCTGGTTGCCCGAGAGCACGTTCAGCTTGGACGCGGCGTCCTTCAGGCCGCCGTAGCGCACCACGCGCGCGGCCTTGAAGTAGTTGCGCCACTGGTTGATGAAGTCGGCGTGGTAGCGGCTGCGCAGCTCGGCCTCGAGCTGCGCGCGGTCGATGGATGCGGGGGCCTGGTCGCCCAGCACCCAGCGCTCGCCGGCGAAGTATTTCTCGGCGTTGGCGAGCGCGGTTTTCATGAACTCCCAGCCGCCCTTGGTGAAGGCGCCGGCCACGTCGTAGTTCCCCACCACCACGGCGGCCGATCCGGGGAAGCGCTTGTTGAAATTCACCGGCGGGTTGGTCTTGCCGGCCTCGGCCAGCATGAACTGGTAGACCCGCTCGACGCCGGCGAACTGCGCCAGGTACCGGCGCGCTTTTTCGATCGCCGCCGCGTCGTTCTCGCTGCTGAACGGGTTGGCCAGCTTGAGTTCATAGGCGTAGTAATCGAACTGCCGGCGGGCAAGGTCGAGGCGTTCCTCATCCACGCCGCGGCCCGCGCTCCAGCGGTCGAGCAGCACGGGGCCGAGGAAGATGCGGGTGCTGCGGTCGTGGTGCGACGTGACGATCAGGTAGGCCTTCAAAGTGTCGTAAGTCGGGCTATATTCCGGGCCCGGGGTAGGGGGGAGGCCGCGCAGGTTGGCGAGGAGCGCCGCCTGGGTCTGGCTGAACAGCAACTGGTGGAACTTACCGAAGTAGGCGCGGCGAACCTCCGGATAGAGCCGGTTGCCCACGTACAGCCCCCACCGGTAGCGCCATGGCGCGCCTTCGCGGTTGTAGGTTGCCAGCCGCTCGAGCGATTGCCGGAGCGTCTCCAGCCGTTTCAGCGCGTCGGCCGAGGGCAGATCGAAGCCGCTCGATTCGGCGGCCGAAATGCCGCGCGCCGCCTCGATCACATCCTTTTCGAGCGCCCGGTTGTTGAAGAACGAAACCGTGAACCCGATGATGAGGACCACCGCGAGCAGGGCGGCGCTCGCCAGCAGCACGCGCTGGAGAAATCCGGTTCTGGTGCTGGCGCCGCTGGCCCCCATGGCGGCGCGGTCTCCCAGCACCACGTCGTTGAACAGGTGCGCCAGGAAGAGCCACTGGGGCACCTTGCGGGCCACCCCGCCGGGAACGGGCGCCGGAGCCGGCTGTGCGGCCGCGGCACGGAACATGCCGGTGGCAGCGCTGGCGGCCTCCATCGATTGGCGCTCGAGGCGCGGCGCCGCGGGCGCTTCCGTGACGATAATGGGCCGCACGCCCGAGAAGTAGAAGCCTCGCAGGAACGGCCCCACGGTCAACTGGCTGGGACGGCAGAGGTCCACGAGGAACTCCACCGCCAGGGGGCGCACTTTGCGAAACTCCCGGGGGAACTCGTAGATGCCGGGAAGCCGAGAAGCGTCGTTCTCGCGCGAGAGATACTCCGGCCGGTGATCGCAGAGCGAACGGAACAGCTCTTCGAAGCGGGCCGTGAGCCGCGCGGTCTCCTCTTCCGCGTAGACCCCCGCGGAGCCGGCGGGGCGCATCGGCACCGTGGCCCCCACCACCTGCCGGGCTTCTTCGTTCGTCAGGTTGCGGACGTAGTCGGCGAAAAACGGCAGCCGGTCCGCCTTGGTGAACAGCACGTAGACCGGCAGGTGGATGCCGAAGCTTTCGGAGATCTCGCCCAGGCGCGCGCGCAGGGTGCGGGCCGCGGAGGCAACCGCCTCGGCCGCGCCGGGGCGGGTGAAGGTTTCGCAGTCGAAGCACACCACCGCGGCGCGCGGAGCCTGCCCTCCCTTGCCCATCACGGAGGCCAGCTTGCCGGGACGCAGGCGAGTTACCAGCCGGCGCCAGCGCGCCGGGTCTGCCAGCAGCTTGCCCCCGGCTTCCACCAGCACAACCTGGCGCGCAAACCACAGGTTGGCCATTCGCGTCGAGGCCACGGTGCTGTTCTGATAAATCTGCCCGGCGAGCAGTTCCGGCTCCAGCCCCGAGTTCACCACCGTGCTGGTCTTGGTAGCGCCGGCGCCGCCGATGACGAAGATGGCGGGAAGGCCGCTGATGCGGGCGTGCTTGCCCGCGGCGGAGAGACGGTTCTCGGCCTCCCGGAGGAGTGCGTCCACTTCATCGGCCGAACCGCCCTCGGCGCCCGCGGCCGCTGCCGCTTCGGCACGCTGCGCCTTGCGCCGCTGCCAGAAATACCACACCACCCCCACCGCGGCGATCACGCCGAAAACCATCCAGAAGATGGTGAAGTAGAGCGCCTCTTTCCCGGTGAGCCGCAGCACGCTGGTCAAGAGCAGGTTCAAACCGTACCACACGGCCAGTCCGCCGCCGGCGATCAGGTAGACGATCCACATGGCTCCTCAGTACCTCCCCTGGACCGCGATGGTCCGCAGTTCGGAGGCTCCCGAACCGAGCATGAGCTTGTAACCGGCGAAGAACAGCAGCGCCAGCAGCAGACAGGCCGCGGCCCCGATGGCCAGCCGCCGCACCCAGGCATCCTTGTGCACGGGCGCCGGCTCCGGCGGAAGCTGCCAGGCGGGTGAGAGTTCCGGCAGCCGGCCGCGAATGCGCCGGATCTTTTCGCCGGTGCGGTCCATCATGACCTTCAGCTCGCCGCGGTTGCCAGCCACGTAGCGGCCGGCGAAACCCAGCAGCATGCAAAGGTAATAGACCTCCAGCACGTCGGCCAGCGCGGGGGAGTCGTCGCGCGCCAGCAGTTCGCCCAAGTTGCGGAAGAAGACCTCGCCGGCGATGTGGTGGCCGAACATCTCTTCCTGCAGCGGTTTGCGAGGCCAGTCGGCGAAGACGGGATTGCGGGAGTTGAGAATGGATTCGTCGAGGAAAGCCACCGCGGCGAAGACCGCCATCTTGACGTCGTCGCTCGAGTAGCCTGCGACGTTGCGCGCCTGGTGGGCGGCGGACTTCAGCGCTTCGCGCACGTGATGCCGGAAGGACTCGGAGTCGGTGACCGGCTGGCGATTGGCGCGGAACCGCACCACCACCGTCAGGACCTCCTGGAGAATCAGGGCCAGGTTCTCCGGACGCCGCGCGGCGGCGGCTGTATCAGGTTGCGTCATGCATGTCTCCCTATTGAGACTCCAGCACTACTAACAGCTCGATTTCAGGATCGGGAATATCGCCCGGCACATAGACCCCTACCTTGCGGGTCTGCACCATGTGATCCCAGCACGGCCCGCTTCTACTGATACCGAAATACTGGGTTTCGATGCGGCGGGAGACGGCGGGGGGTGGTACCGGCAGGTGCCGCATGGGAAGACCCGGCAGGGCGCGCTTCACCAACTCCGGCACGAACAGCGCCGAGCAGACTTTCACCAGTTGCGGTGTTCTGGACAGCAGTTCGGCCTCTCCGAGCGCGGAGCGGATGGCGAAGATCCAACTGGAAGTGCCCAGCACGCGCTGGTCGGTGATTTCGCCCTCCCAGAAATAGGGTTTCGCCGGCTTCAGCGGGATGGAGATGCAGTTGGTCGGGACAATGGTTTCGAGATGCGCGCGGATATGCCGGTCGAGTTCTCCGAAGCACTCGGTGAGGCGCTCGTGATCGTAGACCGGCATGGCGCGGGGGTGGGAATCGAGCGCGAAGGTGCACAGCGCGCCGCCCAGCCGGGACATTTCGAGGAAGAGCTCCTCCGGGTGGCCGCGCTTGGTGGTCCACAGGTGGCGCAGGGGCGCCAGCCCGGAGTTGACCGCGTGCAGCAGCCAGAAGCTCGCAATTTCCCGAGAAGAGAACTCGCCCGGGGAGCCGCCGCGGCCGCCGAGCGACGCGGCTTTCTCTTCGAGTATCTCCACCAGGCGGCGCAACAGCAGCATAAGGCGCTCGCTGGCGCCGATTTGAAGACAGGGCGGGATGAAGGCCGGATCGAAGATGAAATGCCCGGCGCCGTCGCGCATGATGCGGGCAAGGGGCAGCGTTACCGTCTCGCCGGTGGTCTCAGTATCGAGCAGCAGGCGTACGTTCTTGCGGCCCAGGTGGATGGGGCGCTCGTCGGCGCCGGTGGTTTCGTCGTGCAGCGTGCGGCATTCGGCCACGTAGCGGGCGTCGGCCGCATCGCCGCTGAACGCGCAGTTGACGCCTCCCGGCCGGTGCGGGGGGATGGCCAGCAGGACGGTGAGGTGGTCGCGCGTGGGTGGGAACAATTCGGCGATGGAGCGCGCCGGTGGCAGGGCGTCGCTTTCCGGCATGTTGAAGGGCAGGCCGTCGGGGAAGACGCCGCGGGCGTGCAGCACAGAGACGGTGCCGTTGGCCAGCGCCTCGGCATCCAGTTCCACGCCGGCCAGGCCATAGGGCCGGTGCCACAGGCTGGACACCGCAAACTGGATGGAGTCTTCGACGTAGCGCCCCTGGGCCTGGAAATGATGCGGCCCGAGATGCATGCCTTCCGACCAGACGACCTTGGACAAGAGCTTCATATGGCGATTCCGAGCCGGCGCAACACCGCGCGCACTTGCAGCATAGGCTATTCTAGCCCCAGTGGGAGGGATTTGAACAAGAAACAGCAGGGTGACATGATAGTCACTGACGCGGGGCGAGTGAGAGGATGAGTTTCTACCGAAAGTACGAGCTTCTGGATGCGCTGCCCTCCGGGGAAATCAAGCGCTTCCGGGGGCGCGAAGTGGCCACGGGCCGGAACGTGGTGGCGCATTTGATGGTGGCGGGCCGCACGCCTGCCAACCAGGCGCTGCTCGCGGCGCTGGAGAGGCTGGAAGCGGGCCCGCGGGCCGCGATTGTCGAGATCGGAGAACACGAGGGCACGCCCTATGCGGTGACCGATCCGCTGCCGGGCGGGCTCACCCTGGAGGAATGGCTGAACTCGGTGGCGGCGCAGCAGCCGCCCGCGGCGGTCCCACCGCCGCCGCCTGCCGCAATTCCACCACCGCAGTCGGCCGCAGTTCCATCGCCGCCACCCGCCGCGACGCCACCACCGCCACCCGCCGCGGCTCCATCGCCGCGGCCACAGGGAGGCGAACGGCTGTATTCGCGCGCGGGTGCGTGGAAGGTGCCGGCGTTTGGCGCGACCGAGCCGCACAGAGAAACCGAGGCGCAAGCGAAGCAACCGCCGGCCGGCGTCTCCGGCGAGTTTGCATGGTTGATCGAGGGAGGAGAGCCTGCGCCGGCCGAACCGGCGGGCGCGCCGCCTCCCCCGGCTGCGTCAACGGAGCCCGATCCCGGTGAATTGACCCGCACGTTCCAGGTGCCCGCTTTCAAGCAACCGGCGACCGGCGAGCCGAAACCTTCCGACGCATCTCCCGCGC
>JAWLGN010000276.1:0-7458 GCA_041685075.1 Bryobacteraceae bacterium | reverse complement strand
TATACGGAAGCGGGCCGTGACGAGCAGAAAGGAGCGGAAGAAGATGTAGCCAGGCTGAAGCGTCTGGGAGTGACACACTACCAGATCGACTCACGATACGAGAGCCTGTTCCGGTGAGAACAGCGGAAGTGCGCTAGAGCTTCATCTCCCAGCCTTCGCGAAACGCCGGACGCGCCAGCCGGTCGGCCTCCGGATTGTTCGTGATGCGGGCGTTCTTGCTGTCCCACTGGAGCTTGCCGGGCACCCGCATGGCCAGCGCGACCAGCGCAAGCCACTCGCCATAGGGGGCCGTAATGTTGAAGTCCGAGCACGACGGATCGCCGCCTTTACAGGCGCGAATCCAATCCATCATGTGTCCGGGAGAACGGGTCAGCAACTGAGGCGGCAGCTCGTACTCGGCCCACCGGCTGGAAGGCAGCAGCCAGAGGCCCTCGCCGCGGGCGCAGGTCGCCAGAATGCCCTTGGTGCCGATCAGCACCGCCCCGTTGCCGCTGAGGATGCCTCGCCGGCTCCCCGGAGGGGGATCGCCGAAGACCGGCACGCCGGGGCCACCCGCGCCAACCCGCTCGCGCGGGGCGCTCTGCGGCCTCCTGGTTCCCGAAGGGCGGGGCCGCGCGCGCCGCGGGCGCGGCTCGGCCGTCGGGCGTCCCTTGTCCGCCAGGTTGTCCATGGGCGGAAGGATCACCTCGTTCTCCATCCCCGGGACGCGGAAGGCATGCGGATCGTCCGATCGCACGGCCTCGTAGTAGTAGACCGCCACGGGCGGCATCTTCCCGCGCGCCGGAAAATCGAGCCGCACTACCGCGCTCTGCGGATAGGTGAATTTCGTAGAGCCTTTCGAGTACAGGCATTCCACCGTCAACGGCGCGTCCAGTTGCAGGGCGGTATGCACGGGCCCGGCGGTGTGGGTGGCCCAGTTGCCCACCTGCCCCGTCCCGAAGTCCACAAAGCCCCGCCAGTTGTAGGGCACGTAGTACGGGCTGAACGGGCGGTACCGCGCGCCGCCAAGCCACAGATCCCAGGCGAGCGTCTCCGGTATGGAGGCTTCCGGTGGCGGCGCCTTCAGATCGGTGGGATAAGTGCCGGGGCTGGTGGTGATATGCGCCTCGGTCACATCGCCGATGGCACCGGACCAGACAATCTCGGCCGCCACGCGGTTGCCCTCGTGCGAGAAGCCCTGGTTGCCCAACTGCGTGGCTACTTTGTACTTCGCCGCCGCTTCCCGCAGCAGCCGCGCTTCCCAGGGGGTGCGGGTCATCGGCTTTTCCAGGTACACGTGCTTGCCGCGCTGCATGCACGCCAGTGCCGCGGCGGCGTGCATAAAGTCGGGCACCCCGATGGTGCAGGCGTCGATGTTCTTCCCTTCCTTGTCCAGCATGACCCGGAAGTCTTTGTACTTGGCCGCCTTCTCGTAGCGCTTCAAGTTCGACGCGCCGCGCTGCCAGTCCACGTCGCAGAGCGCCACCACGTTTTCGGTCTGCGCCGCGGTATTCAGGATCGAGCCCGCACGCCCGCCGCATCCGATGGCGGCGATGTTCAGCTTGTCGTAATAGGGCTTATAACCCAGCGCGCGGAGCGACGGCACGCTGCCGAAACCGGCAACCGGGACGGCGCCCGCAAGGAGCGATCCGAAGAAGAAATAGCGTCTGGAAACACCGTTATTCGTCATATCAGCCTGCATCTCACTTCCCGGGCCTGCCCGCTGCCGGCCCGCGGCCCGCCGGGTCAACCGATTACTATAAACGGATGATCGGAAAAGAATCCAGGACCGCCCAGGGGAGGCGCGCCCCGGACCGGCAGGCGACGATGCCGGAAAAGACATCTCGCCGGACCCGAGGGATGCGGTGGTGCGTGGGCGCGGCGCTCATCCTGCTGGCGGCGGCGCCGTGCGGCGCCGAGACGCGCTGGGAGCGAAGCGCGCGGCGGAAGCTGGAAATCACCAAGGGGGTGTCGTGGCCGAACCACGAGCCGTTGATCTTCTACCTGCGCCGCGGCAGGCGAGCCGAAAACTGGCCCGAGATCTACGAACGGCAGCATACTCCCGAAAACATCCGGGCCATGGCCGAAGCAGGCGTGCGGTACGGCCGGCTGCACTTCTACAAAGGCTTCGGCCTCGACATGGAGGGGCCGGAGATCGAAAAAACCCGGCAGATGGCCGAACGGATGCACCGGCACGGCATGAAAGTCAGCCTGTACGTGGCGGGCACGATGTTCGTGGAGGCGTTTCGCCGCGAGGTTCCGGAATCCGTCAACTGGGAGCAGCGGGACGCCAACGGCAGGCCGGTGCCCTACACCACCACCCAGACCTACCGCCACTACCCCTGCCCGAACGAGCCGGAGTATCGCGAGTACCTGAAGAAAGTGCTGCGCATCGGCGTCGAAACCATCAAAGCCGACCAGATCTTTTTCGACAACGTGCAGCTTCAGCCGGAACCCAAATCGTGCAGGTGCCCGCGCTGCATGTCGGCGTTCAAAGAGTTCCTCCGCCAGCGCTATCCCACGAAAGAGGCTGCCTTCCGGCGTTTCGGCTATCCGGATGTCGACTACCTCATGTTGACCGAGTGGGACGTCTACAACCGGCCGCAGGACCTCGAGACGGTGGACGATCCCGTGCTGCAGGAGTGGGTGGAGTTCCGGTGCCGCTCGCTCGCCAGGCACAACGGCGATTTCTACGACTACATCAAGAGCCTGAACCCGAACGTTACCGTGGGGTTCAACCTGAAGGGCCTGTACGGCTCGAACCGCATGTGGCTGAACGGCGTCTACCACCCGTTCTTTGACAAACGCTGCGACTTCATGCCCTTCGACGTGGGCGGCATGAACTCGCGAATCGACGAGAGAACCGGCGCGCTCATCTCGGAAATCCGGTCCTACAAGATGGCGCGCCGCCGGAACATCGTCTGCGAGGAGCGTTTGCACGACGATCTGCACTGCGCCGTTCACATGGCCTTTGATGGCCAGCGGCGCTTCCCCGGCTACGGCCTGCTGGGCGGACCGTCGCAACTCGGGGGCAGCAGGGTGATCACCCCGTTGACCGAGTTCTTCCGGCATTACAACGACCGGTACTTCGTCGATGTAGACAACGTAGCCGATGTTGCGGTGCTGCGGTCCTGGCCCTCCATGGCCTACAGCCTCGGCGGCACGCTCGTCCCGACCATCCTGATGGAACAGGTCCTCATCCAGCACAAGGTGCCGTTCGATATCCTCACCGACGATCACCTCGGGACCATCGAGCGCTACGGCGCCATCATCCTGCCGGGACAGGAGAGCCTCTCCGCCGATGCGGTGAACCGCCTGCTCGCCTACGTTCGCGGCGGCGGCACCCTGGTCTTCACGGGCAATACCGCGGACTACAACCAGTGGCGCGAAAGGCGCGCCTCCAATCCGCTGCGCTCCCTCATGCCGGCGGAGGCCAGGGCGAAGATCGCGGTGCATCGGGAGGGCAAAGGCCGGCTGGTGTACATCCCCGAGATCGTTCCCGCGCGCACCCGCGGCGCGTCCGACGAGTTTGCCAACAACCCCGAGATCGAGGCGCCCGGAAGTCCCGGCAACCGCCGCCTGTTGCCTTCAGAATGGGTGCTGCCGCAGAACCACGAAGAGATCTACCGCGCCGTTTCCGACCACCTTCCGCGAGGCCTCTCCATCCGGACCGAAGCTCCTCTCACCACCGTCATGGAGTTGCTGAACCGCTCCGCGAGCCGGGAAACCATGGTGCATTTCGTAAACTTCGAGCGCAACAGGAAGACGCCCGACTTCGCCGTAAGCCTGAAAAAGCAGTTCGCCGGCAAAGTGAAGTCCGTCGCGTACTTCTCTCCGGACGCGGACGACCCGAAGCCGTTGCCGTTCGAGGAAGCCGCCGGCGCGGTGAACTTCACGGTCCCGGCCTTGCGGCTGTACGGGATGATCGTGGTCTCCTACGCCACGCCGACGACCTGACGTCCGGCACGCGAGCGCTTATTCTTCGATAGCAACCCAGAGGCGAGCGGTAGCCCGCTCGCCGCGCTCGTTCGCCCGCTCGACCTTCACCAGGTACTCGCCGGGCTTACGAAAGACGTGCCGGGCTCGCGCGTAGCCTTCCATGGCCTTCTCCACGGCGCAACCGTCGGACTTCACCCGCACCGGTGCGCTGCCGTCGCCGAAGTCCCAGGTTTCTTCGCCGAACGTGGTGCGGCAGGTGCGCACGAAGAAGGTAACGGGATCTCCGGCGCGCAGCCCCGTGGTCGGCCAGTACGAAGCGTGGATGGTGGGAGGCACGCGGTCGCGCCCGCGCCGGGTGTTTTCCTGCCGCTCCACCACCTGCACCACGGCGAAATCGTAGGCGTTTCGCCCGGCGCGGTCCGTCACTTTCAGAATTTCACTGTAGGTGCCGGGGCGGTCATAGGTTCGGGAGACCGTCGGCCCGGCGGCCGTTGAACCATCGGTGAAAGTCCACTCGTAGCGGGCCACGCCGCTGCGCGCCCACGAGCGGCTGCCATCCAGCCTGGCCGGCTCCCCCACCCATACGAAGGAATGCGGGCGCGCGACGGCGATGACCTGCGGCGCGTACTGGCGTTGGTACGCCTCCCACAGGAATGCATAGCCTTCGACGATGCCCTGCCGCCCCGACGGCATGGGGGCCCGGATTTCGTAGTGCAGGTGCGTCCAGCAGCCGGCGGAGCCTTCCTTGCCGATGCGGCCGACCGGCTGGCCCATGCGGACCCGCTCGCCCAACCGGATACCTCCGTCGATCGAGAACAGGTGGAAGTACCAGTGAAACCACCCGCGGTCGTCGAGAACCACAACGCCGTCGTAGTTCACTTCCGTGTACGGGCTGTTCGCGTATTCGGGAAGGGCGCTGCGGCCGCGCACGACCACCCGCCCGTCGGTTGCGGAGACCACTTCGGTGAGGCCTTCGGCGCCGCCCACGTCGAGACCGTGGTGATAGTAGATCCGCTTCGCGGAGGGCTCCTCGGAACCGTCCACGTAAGAGGGCTGGTTGGCCATCTGGGTATCGGTGGCGAACCAGCGCTGCTTCACGGGATAGACGTAGGTCCCCGGCCGGAGAAGAGGCGAACCCGCCGGCCAGACGCGCAGCCTGGCGTCCTTCTCGATACCCCAGCGGTTGTCGCGCGAGTTCACCAGGAATCCCTTCGTGACCGAACAGTCGATTTGCACGCCGCCCGCGGTTACGGGCAGGTGGTAGTTCCCGCACTCGAGCCACAGCTCTTCGCGATTCGCGCGGACGCGAACGCGCGCCCGCCGGACGGCGCCCCGAACGGTATCGGCCGTTTCGCTGCGCTCGAGCAGCGCGATGCGCGCGGTGGCGCCATTCAAGAGCGTGACATCCACCTCCTCGCCCTGGTCGAGGTCCACGATGTTAAAAAGCGGCGCTTGCGGCTGCTGCCCGAAAACCGCCGCGGCAAACAGGAAACACAGAAGCGTTTTCATGACGTTCTTCATCGAAAGAAAAAAGGGCAGAGTTGCCCCCTCGCGGCTCCATTCTATCCGGCGGCGGGGTGGCATTACCAATCGAGAGTGAACGCCATGGCCAACAAGAGAGCCGGCAAAGACGAGCCATCCGCATCGCGCCTGATCGACGGCAGAATCCAGGAGCTGGGCGACTGGCGGCGAAAAACGCTCCAGAGAGTACGGGAGATCGTCAAGAAAGCGGACCCGGAGATGCTGGAGGAGTGGAAGTGGGAGACCCCCGTGTGGTCTCACAACGGCATTGTCTGTACGGGTGAGACCTACAAGAACACCGTCAAGATCACGTTCGCCAAAGGGGCATCGTTAGAGGACCCTGCGCGCCTGTTCAACTCGAGCCTCGAAGGGAAGGTCCGGCGGGCCATCGATATCCGCGAGGGCGACCGGATCAACGAAGCTGCTTTCAAGAAGCTCGTCCGGGCGGCCGTTGCGCTGAACCTGAAAGGCAAGAGCAAGGATACTGCGGCCGCCCAGCCGGTTCTCCTCAGCGGAGGCAATCCGCAGATCGCGAAAGCCGACGGCGACGCTCCCGTCGAGGCCTACATCGCGGCCATGCCGGGCTGGAAACGCGACCTGGGGCGCCGTCTCGATGCGATCATCGTGCGGCAGGTGCCGAAGGTGCGGAAAGCCGTGAAGTGGAACTCGCCCTTCTATGGCATTCCAGGCCAGGGCTGGTTCGTGAGCTTCCACGTCTTCACCCGCTACGTGAAGGTGACGTTCTTCAAAGGCGCGTCGCTGCGCCCCGTGCCGCCCGGCGGCGGCAAAGACCAAGAGGCGCGCTGGATCGACATCTACGAAGAGGGATTCGACGAGGCCCAAATGGCGGCGTGGGTGAAGCAGGCGGCGGCCATCCCGGGCTGGGGCAAGAACTGAAACCAAAGCGCCGGCGGCTTGCGGGAAGGAGCGCTCCCGGTCACATTCCCAGTTCTTTCCGCACTATCGAAAAGTCGAAGGCGACGCGGCCTTCGCGCCGGGCGCGTTCTTCGCCGTTCTCCATCTGGCGAAGCAGTTCCTCCAAGTCGCGCCGCCCCTCCTCGGTGCGGGCGGCTTCACGGGGCGTTTGCCCACCCAGGGCGGGCAACCGTTCATCCACCCATTTCGCGTAGTGCTCGCGCTTCATTTTGCCCAGGATTTCGCGCTCGACCTCCGGCGGCAGTGCGGGCGCCGGCGCCTCCGTGCGCGGCGCATTCCGGTCCCGTACCCGTTTCTTGACAGCGTCGAAAGATTTGAACGAGTCGCCCAGGTGGCGCAGCCAGGCGCCGCAGTGCTCCTCGATCAACCGCCGTCCGGTCTCCAGCCGCTTCCGCGAGTTGCATTCCAGCCGGAGCTTGCCGTCCCGCAGTTGGATGTGGCCATACGCCCGGCGCGGTCCCTCGGTCCCCTGTTCCAGCCAGGCGAACGACCGCACGCCGGCCGTGTCTTCTTCCTCTGGCTCGAACGGCCCGGCGGCTTCCAGCGCGGCAACCACCGGCGCCTCCTGTTCTATCCGGTAGTACGCCGTGCCGAACTCGAGGTCGTCGCCTTCCGCGTTCACCACTCGCAACCCGGCCAATCGCTCCTCGGCCAGTTCCTCGACGAGCCTGGGCCAGCGGTGGCTGTTGGCTCGCACATATGCCGCTGCGTCTTGTCCCGACTCGCGGCTCTCCCGCTCGATTCGCTCTCTCAATTGCGGCAACAACGGGCGCGGCACGGTAAGCAGGATGCCGGCAAGACGCCAGCGCCCCTGGGAGGGGTAGATGCGGCCCAGCAGGCAGTCCCAGCGAACCACGGAACGCGAGCAGCTCACGTCGTGAACAAAGAATTGGTCTCCGGCGAGCAGGTCCCGCAACTCGACGCCCGTGCCCTCTTCGATACCCTGCACTTCCCAGATTCCGAACCGCGCGTCGCGCCAGGCTTCGAGCAGCTCGCGCTCGGCGGCGGCCAGCCGCCCGGCACGTCTCCGCAGGTATTCCTCCACCAGCGTCCGCCCTGTGGCAGCCGGCCGGAACTCGTAGA
>JAWLGN010000275.1:0-7496 GCA_041685075.1 Bryobacteraceae bacterium | reverse complement strand
ATGGACCACCGGCCGATCCCGATGGAACTGTCCATCAGCCAGGCGAGGTGTTCGATCCAGGGGTCGTACTCGACGCCCGGTGGGGGCCGCAAGGGGCGCCGGCGGGGCATATCCGCTATCCCAACCGCGCCACTTGGTAGTCTTCTTTGGCGCCCGGGGCGGCGCCGCGATATGCCCACTTCAGCAGCGGCGGCGCCACCAGCGTGGTGGCCACCGCCATAAAGACCACGACGCCGTAGACGCTGGCAGCCATCACCCCCAGGGACAGGCCGATCTGCGCCACCACCATCCCCACTTCGCCCCGGGGCACCATCCCCGCTCCTACCCGTACGGCGTCTGTGCGGCCCAGCGCGGCGGCGCCCAGCCCGCAACCGGCGAACTTGGAGAAGACCGCCGCAACCAGAATGGCGCCCGCCAGCAGCATGGTGTTGGCATCGGCGAAGGCGGTCACGTCGAAGTGCAGCCCGATGCCCACCAGGAAGAACGGCACCAGTAACTCGGTCACCCCGTCGGTGAGCTGGTGTACGCGATGATCCACGCTTTCCGAGAGCGCCATGCCGGCCAGGAAGGCGCCCACGATGGCCGCCACTCCGGCATAGACGGCCAGCAGCGCCAGGCCGAACAGCATGGCCATGGCGATGGCGAACTGCCCTTCCACCAAGCTCATCCGGGCCTTCACCCGCGGCACCACGCGGTCCATCGTGCGGGTGCCCCACTTGGCTACGAAGATGGTGAAGCCCAAGGCGAGGGCGGCGGTGAGCGCCAGGTCCAGCAGGTTGACCGAGCCCTTGGCCATGCTGCTCACCAGGGCCAGCACCAGCAGCCCCAGCACGTCGTCGATCACCGCCGCGGCCAGAATGATGCGGCTGGCGCGCTCGTTGAGCAACCCCTTGGCACTCAGCACCTGCGCGGTAATCCCCACGCTGGTGGCGACCATGGCGGCGCCGGTGAAGATGGCCTCGATGCCGCGAAATCCCCAGGCCGTCATGATGGCCCAGCCCATGATGAACGGCAGCACCACCCCGCTTACAGCCACCAGCATGGCCGTGCCCCCCACCTTCATCAGGTCCGAGGCCTTCACCTCCAGGCCCACGCGAAAGAGCAGGAACATCACCCCCAGTTCGGCCAGCACCGTCAGAATCATGTTGGGCGACATCCACCCCAGCACGTGCGGACCGATGAGGATACCGGCCAGAATCTCCCCCACGATGCCCGGCTGCCCGAAGCGCTCGAACAGTTCCGCCATCAGCTTGGCCGAAACGAACACCACCAGCATGGAAAGAGGAATCTGGACGGGGGACAGCTCCCCGGCGGAAGCCAGGAGAAAGCAGGGCATCTTTTCCATTATGGAACGCGCGCGGCGCCTCGTGGAGAGGGCTTCCCGATGGTGGGATTTTTCTGGACGGCCTCGGGCTCCGGCATGACGCGGTCCAGCGTGACGGTCAGTTCGGGCGCATAGATACGCGAACTAAGCGCCCGCTGCAACAGTTCCAACCCCAGCGGGCCGATTTCTTCATCGGCCTGGTAACGCACCCGCAGCACGGTGCCCCCGGGACTGAAGGCCACCTCGTAGCCCAGCATGATGGCGCCTTCCGGCCACATCTCCTCGAGCGGCCCGCGCACGCGCGCCAGCAACTCGCTGCGCATCTCGGCAAACCGGACCTCGGGCGGCTGTGGGGGTTCCGGCACGGGCATGCGGTCGCGCAGTTCGGCCAGTTCGGTCTTACTGGCCACTTCGCGCACCGCCAGCTCCACCGGCAGGCCGGCGCGTTCGGCCAGCGCGCGGCGCGCCTCCACCACCCGGGCGGTCTCCACGCGCTCGGTGGTGATCAAACGGATGTCGATGCGATCGCGGCCCAGCCGCACCTGCTGGGAGACCAGGATGTCGCTGGGAGCAAGCTGCCGGACGGTCTCCTGGATGGCATTGCGCGCGCGGGCCTCCCGCGCCACCTGCATCAGCGCATTGCGCAGCGGGATGAAGATCGCCGCCAGCGCCACCGCCACCATGGCGATGCGCCAGCGCAGCTTGCCGATGTTGCCCACCAGGCCAGAGAGCGCGGTCGGCTGGATCAGCCGGTAGAAACGATCGCCGGCGGCGCGCTGCTGGATATAGCGGTCGATATCGTGCCGCACGTCGGCGGCATCCATCTGCACCAGGAAGAAGACCGCGAAGGCGGCGGCCACGATGGCCGCCAGGTTGGTGACGAACAGCAGCCCCGCGCCGACGATGATGTTCCAGTTCCCGCCGCTGCCCACACCGTATCCCACGGTACAGAGCGGCGGCATCAGGGCCACCGCGATGGCCACGCCCGGCAACGCGGTCACGCCGCCGCCGCCGCCGCCGCGGCACACCACCACCGAACCGGCCAGGCCCGAAAGCAGCGCCACCCCCAGGTCCAGCAGGTTCGGGTTGGTGCGCGCCAGGATCTCGGTCGTAGTAGTGTGAAAGGGCAGGGCCCACGCCACCGCGGCCGAAAACCCGATGGCCGCGGCCGTGCTGACCGCCAGGTTGAGAACCGCCTTGGTCCCCAGGTAGACATCGCCGACCGCCAGCGCGAGGCCGGTGCCCATCAGAGGGCCCATGAGCGGCGAGATCAACATCGCTCCGATGATCACCGCCGGGCTGTTCAGCACCAGCCCGAAAGTGGCGATGCCGGCCGAGATGAACAGTTCCAGCCAGTAGTTCAGCGACGCCATATCGGAGGCGTCGAAGACCTGTGCATAGACCTGCGGCTTGGCGCGGCTACTGACGTGCAACCAGCCTTCGATTCGCGCGCGCAACCCGCGCGGCTTCAACATCGCAGCTTCCATGAAATTGAAATTCTAGCAGAGCGGTTTTTGCTCCCTCGATTTCGGTCCCAGGGTGGGTTACAGTTGCAGAATGGCGCGATCCGAATATGCCAGGGTGGGACTCGATACCGGCGAAGAGCCCGAGGCCAGCCCGCTGCGCGACTCCGATACTCCCTTCCGCATGCTCCTGATGGGCGATTTCAGCGGCCGCGCCGGCCGGAACATCTGCGACCCTTCGCTTGAGGGCCGCCGCCCCCTTCTCGTGGACCGCGATAACTTCGACCAGGTGATGGACGGGTTGCGCGTAGAATTGCCGTGCCTCCGATTCGCCGGCCTGGACGACTTTCACCCGGACGAACTCTATCGCCGCCTGCCGGTCTTCCGCACGCTGCGGGAGACGCGCGCCCGGCTGGAAGACCGCTCGACATTCGAAGCCGCCGCCGACACGATGCGCTCGTGGAAGGCGGCGCCTGCAGCGCCGCCCGCGCCCGCCGAAGAACTGGCGCGCCTCACGCCGGACCAGCTCTTCTCCCGGATGCTCGACGAAGCCGCTCCGGACGCTGCTCCGGCGGCCTCCCCGCCTCGCACCGACGCCTTCTCGCTGCTGCTGCGCGAAATCGTTGCGCCGCACATCGAAGCCAAACCCGACCCCCGGCTGCCGGAGCTGCTGGCCGAACTCGACGCAACCGTCTCCGCGCAGATGCGCGCCATCATGCATCACCCCGACTTTCAGGCCGTGGAAGCCGCCTGGCGCGCGCTGTTCTTTCTGGTGCGCCGCATGGAGAGCGGCGCCGGACTGAAACTGTACATCCTGGACGTCACCCAGGCCGAACTGGAACCGCTGGCCAACACCGAGAACCTGGCCTCCACGCCGCTCTACGACATCATCGTGGAGCGCTCCGTGGGGACCCCGGGTGCCGAGCCGTGGGCCGTGCTGGCGGGCGCTTACACCTTCGCCAACGGTCCGCTGGATTTGGCACTGGTACGCGCCTTGGGGCGCATCGCCCGCGCCGCCGGCGCACCATTTCTCGCGGCGGCGAGTCCCCGCATCCTGGGCTGTCCCACGCTCGCCCGATCGCCCGACCCGCGCGACTGGCAGGTGCTGCCCGAAACGGCCGCTGCCTGGCGGGCGCTGCGCAGCATGCCGGAGGCCGAATGGGTAGGGCTGGCGCTCCCACGCTTTCTGCTGCGCCTGCCCTACGGACGCGGCAACGCCGAAACCGAAGCCTTCGATTTCGAGGAGATGCCCGCCGCGCCCGCGCACGAGGATTACCTGTGGGGCAATCCCGTCTTCGCCTGCCTGGAGCTGCTCGCCCGCGGCTTCAGCCACTACGGATGGGAACTGCGGCCGGACGCCTTCCACGAAGTAGAGGGCCTGCCCGCGCACCTGCGGCGCGAGAACGGCGAAGCCGTCCTGCAACCCTGCGCCGAAGCGCTGCTCACCGAGCGCGCCGCCCGGGCCATCACCGATCGAGGACTCATGACCTGGCTCTCCATCAAGGACAGCGACCGCATCCGCCTGCTGCGTTTCCAATCCATCGCGGAACCGGCCACCGCGCTGCCCGGGCGATGGCCATGAGTACGCGGCTGTTACAATAGTCGGCAACGAAATGCCTAAGCAGATGAAGGCTTCCGGAACGGGACTGCTCCGGCAACTCGGTTTCTTCAGCGCCACTGCCCTGGTGGTCTCCAACATGATCGGCACCGGCATTTTCAGCAGCACGGGCTTCATGGCGGGAGACCTCGGAGACGCGCGCCTCATTCTGGCCTGCTGGGTAGTGGGCGCGTTCTTCGCGCTGGCCGGCGCCTTGAGCTACTCCGAACTGGGGATCAACTTCCCGGCCTCCGGCGGTGAATACGTCTACCTGACCCGCGCCTACGGCCCTACCTGGGGCTTCATGACCGGCTGGGTTTCCTTCTTCGCCGGCTTTTCCGCGCCCATCGCGGCCGCGGCATTGGCCTTCTCCGACTACTTGGGCTACTTCTTCCCCTCGCTCAAGCAGGCCAACGCGGACTTCACCATCGGCTCGGGAGCTCTCTCCCTGACGCTGGGCGGCGGGCAGTTGATGGCCTGCGCCCTGATCGCCGGCTTCACCCTCCTGAACTGCCTGGGGGTCTCGCGCGTGGCCAAGGTGCAGAACGTCCTCACCGTCACCAAGGTGCTGGTGCTGGCCGGCTTTATTGCCCTGGCTTTTCTGGCTGGCACGGGCCGGTGGGAGCATTTCTACGAGCCCGCGGTGCGCACCTCCACCTCCTCGATTCCCGCGCAGTTCGTCATCAGCCTGGTATGGGTGATGGTGGGCTACAGCGGATGGAACGCAGCCACCTACGTGGCCGAGGAGTTGCGGCGCCCCGAGCGCACGCTGCCGGCGGCGCTGGCCGTGGGCACCGCGCTGGTGGCCACCCTCTACTTCGGCCTCAACATCGTCTACATCTACTCCACCCCGCTCGAAGAAATGAAGGGTGTGCTGGCGATAGGGTCTCTGGCGGCTTCCAACCTGTTCGGCCCGCAGGTGGCGGGAACCTTTTCGGCGCTCATGGCGGTGTCGATCATGTCCACGGTGAACGCCATGGTGACCATCGGCCCGCGCGTCTATTACGCCATGGCGCAGAATAAGGCCTTCTTCCGGCGGGCCGCGGAGGTGCATCCGCGCTTCCATACCCCCATCATGGCCATTCTGGCGCAGGGGCTCTGCTCGATGATCCTGACCCTGACGCCCTTCCCGCAGTTGATCATCTACATCGGGCTGACCCTGACGTTCTTCACCGTGATGTCGGTGGCATCGCTGTTCAAGTTCCGCCGCCGGCCGGACTGGCAGATGCTGCGCCCGGTGAGCTTCGCCTTCCCCCTGATCCCTGCAGCCTACATCCTGGTGGGCACCGCCATGATGGTCTACGGCATCGTCTGGCAGCCTGTCCCCTCGCTGGCGGCTGCCCTGACCATCGGGCTGGGCGCGGCGGTCTACCACTTCGGCATCCGCCCGAACCTGGAAAAGGCACGCTAGCCCCGGCGCCTGCTATGCCGGCTCCTGCTGGGTGAGGCAGTGCAGGGTGCCGAAACCGAGCACCAGGTCCACCGCGTGAATGCCGATCACCGGGCGATCCGTGATGAGTTCGGCCAGAATGCCCAGCGCCTCGCGGTCGCGCGGATCGTTGAAGGTCGGGACCAGCACCGCCGCGTTTGCAATATAGAAGTTGGCGTAGCTGGCCGGCAGGCGGTAGCCGTCGAAGGTGAGGGGCCCGGGCATGGGCAGCGGCACCACTTCGGGTTTCGATCCGTCCTCCAGCCGCAGGTCGCCGATGCGCTCCCAGTTCTTCGCCAGCGGCCTGTAGTTCGCGTCCCGGCGATTGCTCTCTTTCACCAGCACCACGGTGCGGGGATTGACGAAGCGGCAGACATCGTCGACGTGCCCGTGGGTGTCGTCGCCCGCCACCCCCCCGGGGAGCCAGAAGATGTTGGTCACCCCGAGGTACTGCCTCATGACGGTCTCGATTTCGGCGCGGCCGAGGCCCGGGTTGCGTACCTGGCACTTGGGGTCCAGGTAGCATTCTTCGGTGGTGATGAGGGTGCCGCGGCCGTTCACGTCGATGCCGCCGCCCTCCAGCACGAAGTCGCGTCCCCCGTACTGCGCTTTGAAGAGGCGCTTGCCGAGGTGGCGCGCGGCGGCTTCAGGAACGCGGCGGTCCTTGCGCCAGTCGGGGTACTTGGCCCAGGCGTTGAAGTGCAGGTGCGCGATGGCGGTCTCGGAGCGGCGCCCCACCCGGCGCTTCACGAAAAGCGGGCCGCTGTCGCGCGTCCAGCCGCGGTTGGTCGGGTGGATGACGAAATCCACCCGGCGGGTGCCGGCTCCCGCGCGCTCGAGATACCGCCGCGCCTGCTGCTCCATGGCCGCGGAGTGGACCAGCATCCGCACGGTCTCCCCGGCGGCGATGCGCCGCACCATCTCGGTGTAGACCCAGCGGATGGTGTCCAGCTTGTCGGGCCAGTCGGTGGGGTTATGGGGCCAGGCCAGCCAGGTGGCCTTGTGCGGCTCCCACTCGGCGGGCATCGCGAAACCCAGTTCCGCCGGCACGGGTGTGTTCTTGCTCGAACGTGACACATGTTAGTCTAACGTGGGACCACCGATTCCTACCATCATGGCTGACACCGCGAAGACGAAACGCCGCCGCGAAGACCTTTCGGCCGTTCCCGACTGGCTCAGAAAGAAAAAACTCCCCAACCGGCACCGCTACCTTTCCGGCAGGCGCATCCTGCCCAAGGCGATCACCGGCAGGGAAAAGCTCAGCGCCCTGATGGAGGAGACCTTTCTGGCTTACAACTCGGCGCGGCTGCGCGAGGGCTGCCAGCTATTCACCGGCAAGATGCTGGCCGACGACGTCACTATCGGGATGACGCTCTCGGGCGCCCTCACGCCCGCGGGCCTGGGCTGCGCGGCCGTCGTGCCGCTCATCAAGGCGGGCTTCGTGGACTGGATCGTGGCCACCGGCGCAAACCTTTACCACGATCTCCACTTCGCCCTCAACTACCCGCTGCACACCGGCCACTTCAGCATCGACGACGCCGAGTTGCGCAAGAACGATATCGTGCGCATCTACGACGTCCTGGTGGGCTACAGCGACTGCCTGATGGCCACCGACGAAATCCTGCGCGACATCCTCATCCAGCCGGAGTTTCAGAAGGAGATGGGCACCGCCGAGCTGCACCA
>JAWLGN010000274.1:0-7512 GCA_041685075.1 Bryobacteraceae bacterium | reverse complement strand
GGCGTCCTCGCTCGGGGGGCGGGGACTCGCTTGGGGCGGGCGCCTTCACTCGGGGCGGGCGCCTTCACTCGGGGCGGGCGCCTTCGCTCGGGGCGGGCGACTGTCTGGAGCCGGGCGCCTGTCCGGCCCTTCTTGCGGGCCAGGGCGTCGTCCGCGGACCCGGGGGCGGCTAGATGGCGTGGGCGTGGATGAGTTTGAAGGTCCGGAGCCAGCGGGTCTTGCCGAAGAAGTTCACTACTACGTCCTTGAGATGGTCCAGGCCCAGGCCGGTGCTGGCCAGCGCCTCGGTGGTGGCGTCGTAGGACCAGTAGATAATCAGCGGCTTGCCAATGATATTCTCCCGCGGCACAAAGCCCCAGTAGCGGCTGTCGAGGGAGGAGTCCCGGTTATCGCCCAGGGCGAAGTACATGCCGGGCGGCACGACGACCTCGCCGCCCTGAACGTGCTTTTCGAGCATCTCCTGCCCGGATTCGGCGAGGTGGCTGTTGGGCTCGCCGGGGAAGTTGTCCCGGTAGGAGTCGATGTACTCGGTCTTGTGATAGACGTAGGGTTCCTCGATCTTTTCGCCGTTGAGGTATAACTCCTTATTGACCAGCCGGATACGATCGCCGGGGACGCCGATGACGCGCTTGACGAAGGTCTGTCCGATGTCGACAGGGTAACGGAAGACGATGATGTCGCCGCGCTTCACGTCGGAGTAGGGCAGCAGGTGGCGGGTCAGTGGTCCGGCGGGCGCGTAGGCCAGCTTATCCACCAGCAGGTGGTCGCCGATGAGGAGGGTATCTTCCATCGATCCGGTGGGGATCACGAACGCCTGCACCAGGGTGGTGGTGCCGAACAGCAGCAGGATGATGGTGACGGTCCACTCCGCGATGAATCCGCGCTGCGTTTCGCCTTTGCGCTGCCGGGCCGTCTCCGGACGTTCTTCGGGGACGGTTAGGGTCTTCTTCTGGTCCACAGATAACTATTTTACCGGAATCCCTGGTATTCTGTTGGGGTTGAAAAATCGGGCGCGTCGCGGGCAGACCCGGCCAAGGGGCAGGGCCGCCTTGGCGCGTAAGGACAAAGGCGGATTTGACGAGCGCAACGGTACCAAAACCGGTTCCAGCCACCAAGAAGCCGTTCACCCCCCGGCAGTCGATCGCGCTGGTGTTCTGCTGCACGCTGCTGGGCGCGGCGGCGCAGGTGCTCATGAAGAGCGGCGCCGAGACGGTGGCGCACCCCGGGGTCGTCGGGGTGCTGTTGGGGCTGTTCACCAACCTGACGCTGCTGGTTGGATACTGTCTCTACGGATTGAGCGCGCTGCTGCTGATTCTGGCGTTGCGGGACGGCGAGCTGTCACTGCTCTACCCGGTGATCGCCCTCACCTACGTGTGGGTGACGGTGCTTTCGGTGGCGCTATTTCATGAAACCATCAACATCTTCAAGCTCACGGGCATCACGACGATTATGATTGGGGTGATGGTTCTGGGCAGAAGCGGGATGAAGTGACCACTCCCTGGCGCTCGATTGCGCTGGTGCTGGCCGCGTCGTTCATCGGCTCGTTCGGGGCGGTTTTTCTGAAGTCCGGTTCGGAGCGGCTGCGGAATGGCTTCTGGAATCTCTTCAACTGGAAACTGGCGACGGGGGTGCTGCTGTTCGTCCTCTCGTCGCTGTTCTTCGTGGAGGGCATCCGGGAAGGGGAGCTGTCGGTGCTCTACCCGATGGTGTCGCTGGGATACATCTGGACGCTGCTGTGGTCGCGGCTATTTTTCGGCGAACCGTTCACGCGGGGCAAGTTCCTGGGACTGGCGCTGATCGTCCTGGGGGTTTTCTTTGTGGGGCTGGGCAGCCGCTAGCGCGGCCGCACGCGGTCCATTTCCAGAAACTCGCGGATGTGGGGGTGCTCCGCCTGCTCGAGCTCGCTTACCGGGCCGAAGTAGATGACGCGGCCCTCGTAAAGGAAGACCACGCGGTCGGCCACCCGGTGCATCAGGTCGAGATCGTGGGTCACCACCACGGAGGTGAGGCTGAGTTGGCGCTTGAGCCGTAGCATCAGCTCGGCGAGGTGGTCGGACATGATGGGGTCGACCATGGTGGTGGGCTCGTCGTAGAGGATGCACTGGGGCTGTGCGGCCAGCGCGCGGGCGATGGCCACGGCGCGCTTGTAGCCGGTAGAGAGGTCGGCGGGATAGGCGTCGCGGGCCTCCGCGATATCCACCATCTTGAGCAGCCCGTCCACTACCTGCTCCTTGTTGCGCTCGTCGTAGTCTTCGCGCAGTTCGAGCGAGAAGAGCACGTTTTCAGCCACCGTGAGGGAGTCAAACAGCGCCCCGGACTGGAACACCATGGTGACTTTGCGGCGGATGCGGCGCAGTTCGCTTTCCTCGTAGTCGGTGATGTCCTCGTGGGCCACGATGACGCGGCCGCTGTCGGGTTTGAGGAACCCCATGATGTGGGCCAGGGTCACGGATTTGCCCACGCCGCTGCGGCCGATGATGGCGACGGTTTCGCCGGGATCGACATGGAAGCTGGTATCGATGAGGACGGGGTGGTCGAAAGCCTTATGTACGTGCCGGAACTCGATGTAGTGCGGGTAACGCTCGCTCATAGGGCCTGATCCGATGATAGCAGCCGGCCCGGCAGGGGCCTTCGGCGGCATGGTATGGAACGGCCATGCCGGGTGCGCCGGGGGCGGCTACTTCAGCACGCCGTGCTTTTTCAGAAACGGCCAGATCTCGCGCTCGTAGACGCCGTCGAGGACTTCCCTGGGGAAGCCGTGGCCGCCGTTGGGGATGGCGATGAGTTCGGCGGCGCCGCCGGCGTCGCGGATGGCGCGGGTTAGCCGGACGCCCTGCTCGTAGGGCACGGTCTGGTCGGCGTCGCCGTGAATGGTCAGGATGGGGGGCACGTTCCTGCGCACGTAGGTCATGGGGGAGACGCGGCGGGAGAGTTCGTAGCGGCCGTCCTGCTCGGGAACCCAGGCGGCGGCGTACTTGCGCATGTTGGGGCCGTCGACCTGGTCGCCCACGTCGGTGATGCCGCAGAAATTGATCACGGCCCGCACCCTGGAGCGGGGACCGAGCTTGGCTTTCTTGTTCACCAGCCCGGTCATGAGCGCCAGGTGACCGCCGGCGGAACTGCCGGTCACCACGATGCGCTTCTTGTCCACGCGGTAGCGGCGGGCGTTGTTGAAGAACCAGCGCGTGGCTTCGAGCACGTCGGTGATCGCCGCCGGCGCCGTGGCCACCCCCGCCAACCGGTAGCCCACGCTGGCGCAGACAAATCCGCGCTCCAGGTATCGTTCGCAGAGGGGCAACTGGGACTCCTTGTTGCCGTTCACCCATCCGCCGCCGTGGATCACGATGACCCCCGGGCGCTTTTCCCGCGAGGTTTCCTTGGGCATCATGATGTCCAGTACGTTCTGCTGGTAAGGGCCGTAGGAGACGTCGGATTCGATGGTCCAGCGCCCGGAGGCGGCTTGGTCTGGCTGCGCGGCCGGCAGGGGGGCCAGCCACAGCAGCGTAAGGAGGGTCGCATGCACGCGCATCAACGACAGTATAGTAGAGGTTGATGAGACCATTTGTGCTGCTGCTCGCCATCGCCTCCCTGGGACTGGCTGACGGACCCGGTGTGATCTCCAGCCGGTACTCCAAGACAGAGATATCCCTCGCGCCGGATCCCCACGCGCCGCAGTGGAAGGGCGTTCCCGGAGTGTTCGCCGAGAACGACGCCATGGGCAAGCCCGTTCCGGGGCACCGCACCGAGATCCGCTCCCGCTGGACCGACCGCCATATCTATTTCCTGTTCGTCTGCCCGTACGAAGCGCTGTTTCTGAAGCCCGACCCGCGGACTGATGTAGAGACCAACAAGCTGTGGGAATGGGACGTGGCCGAGGTGTTCGTAGGGTCGGATTTCAAGACCATCACGCGCTACAAGGAGTTCCAGGTGTCGCCGCGGGGCGAATGGGTGGACCTGGACATCGACCGCGTGAACCCGCTGCCGGAGGGAGGGTGGAAGTGGAACTCCGGTTTCCAGGTGGCGGCGCGCGTCGATGAGCAGGCCAAGGTGTGGTACGGAATTATGAAGATTCCGCTGGCCAGCATCGACAGCCGCACGCCGGCCAACGGGAACCAGATGCGGATCAACTTCTACCGCTGCCAGGGGCCCAAGCCGAACCGCGCGATGATCGCCTGGCAGCCGACGCATACCCGTACGTTCCACACGCCGGAGGCTTTCGGGCGCCTGGTGCTGGAAGGCAAGTAGTGATCTCCGGGGCGAGGTCGCTGCGCATCTCCCACGTGGGCCTGCGGGGGGTGGTAGGGCCGGGGTTGACCGCCTCGCACGTGCTGGACTTCGCCGCGGCGTTCGGCACGTTTGTGGAGTCCGGGGCGGTGGCGATCGGGCGGGACCCGCGCGCCAGCGGGGCCATGCTGCGGGAAGGCGTGGTGGCCGGGTTGCTGGCCTGCGGGCGCGACGTCATCGACCTGGGACTGTGCTCGACGCCGGTGATCCAGCAGAGCATCCGGCGGCTGGGCGCGGCCGGGGGCATCTCGATCGGGGCCAGCCACAACACGGCGGACTGGAACGCGCTGAAGTTCTTCGGGCGCGAGGGGCGGTACCTTTCCACCGCCGAAGCCGGCGAGCTGCTGGACATCTATCACCTGAAGAAGTTCGATTACAGGCCGTGGGACCGGCTGGGTACGCTGCGGGAGGAGGGCGGCGCGATCGACGCCTATCTCGACGAGCTGGCCGCGGTCTACGACATCGCCGCATTTCGAGAGATGCGGGTGGTGGTGGACTGCTGCAACGGAACGTCGGCGTTGATCCTGCGGCGCGTGAATGAGCGCTTCGGCACGTCGTTCATCCTGATCAACGGAAAGATGGAAGGGGTGGCGTTCGCGCACGAGCCTTCCACCACGCGCGACGCGGTGGCGCTGCAACTGGCGCCGCTGATGCGGCCGCTCGGGGCCGATGCGGGTTTCCTGTTCGACGTGGATTCGGACCGCGTGGCGCTGGCCTCCGACGACGGCTGCCCGGTATCGGAGGAGATGGCGCTGCCGCTGGTGGCCGATTACCTGTTGCCGCGGGGTCCGGGGAAGCTGATTATCACGAATCTCTCGACCACGGCGCTGCTCGAAGAGGTGGCGGCGCGGCACGGCGGGCGCGTGGTGCGGGTGCCGGTGGGGAGGCAGGCGGCCATGGACGCGCTGGCCGGTTACCGGCCCGAGCAGATCGCGGTGGCGGGCGAGGGCACCGGGGCGGTGATGATGCCGCAGTTCCGCTTCATCTACGACGGCATCGCCTCCATGTTCACGGTGCTGTCCTACATGCGGGCGAGCGGACGGAAGCTGAGCGAGATCCTGGCGGGCTACCCGCGCTACGAAATTCTGAAAGGACAGGTGCCGCTGGTGACGCAGCGCATCCCGGCGCTGCTCATGTTGCTGCGGGAGCGGTACTCGGACGGCCGCGCCAACGTGCAGGACGGGTTGCGGGTGGACTGGGAGGACCGCTGGTTCCACGTGCGGGTGAGCCAGACGGAGCCGGTGGTGCGGGTGATCGCGGAGCAGCGCGGCCGGCCGCCGCGGGAGCTGTTCGACGCCGTGATGGAACAGGTGAGGAGTTTCGCGTAATGGCGCGGGAGCATCTGCTGAAGGTCGGGGTATCGGGCATTCGCGGGGTGGTGGGGGCGTTCCTGACTCCCAGCCTGGCCTGCTCGTTTGCGCAGGCATTCGGGACGTATGTAGGGGAGGGCCGGGTGGTGGTGGGGCGCGACACGCGCGCGAGCGGCGCCATGCTGCAACACGCGGTGTCGTGCGGATTGCTCTCGGCCGGCTGCGAGGTGGTGGACGTGGGGGTGCTGCCCACCCCGACCATCCAGATGTACGCCGGGGCGACGGGCGCGCGCGGGGGGATCGCCATCACGGCTTCGCACAATCCGCCGGAGTACAACGCGCTGAAGCTGTTCAACGCGCAGGGCCTGTTCTTCAACCACTACGAGCGCGGGGAGTTGCTGGACCTCTACCACCAGAGCGATTTCCGGCGGGTGGGGAACGCCCAGGTGCGGGGCATCACGCGCGACTACGCCACGGCGCCGCGACTGCACGTGGAGCGCGTGCTCGAACACGTGGACGTGGAGCGCATCCGGGGACGGCGCTTCCGGGTGGCGCTGGACGCGGTCAACGGCGCGGGTGCGGTGATGACGCCCGGGTTTTTGACCAAGATGCTGGGATGTGAGCTGGAGGCCATCGCGGTGGATCCCGGGAAGCCGTTTCCGCGGGAGGCCGAGCCGCGGCCCGATACCCTGGGGGAGCTGGCGGAACTGGTGCGCAGGTCCGGCGCGGAGATCGGCTTCGCGCAGGACCCCGACGGCGACCGCCTGGCCGTGGTGGACGAGACGGGCCGGGTGCTGGACAACGACGACGTGCTGGCGCTGGCGGTGGATGCGGCGCTGCGCAGGCTCCCCGGCGACGTGGTGGTGAACCTGACCACTTCGTCGGTGATCGACGTGGTGGCGGCGCGCCACGGGCGGCGGGTCTACCGGACGGCGGTGGGGGAGGCCAATGTGGTCGAAATGATGCAGGCCGTGAATGCCGCCATCGGCGGAGAGGGATCCAACGGCGGTATCATCTTTCCAGCCGTGCATCTCTGCCGGGACAGCTACACCGGGATGGCCTGGATGCTCGACCGCATGGCCGAGACGGGGAAGACGATTGGGGAGCTGGCCGGGGCGCTGCCGCGCTTCTATCGCGTTGCCGGCCGGTTCGGCTACCGGCACGGGCAATTGGGACCCCTGATGCAGGCGATCGAGGAACTGTTTCCCGCGGCGGAACTGGACCGTTCCGACGGGCTCAAAGCGCTGCTGCCGGACGGATGGGTACACGTGCGGGCGTCCAATACCGAACCGATTCTGCGGGTGGCCGCGGAGGCGCGTTCCGAAGAGAGAGCGGCCGGGCTGTACGGAAGCGTGGCGCGGCTGTTCGAAGTGGAGGCTGCCGGGCGGAAATGATGCCATCGTTTGTGCCAATGGGCGATTCCGAAACGTGTTGGGTCACGGCGGCGAACCTGGCGCTCGGGGCGCTGGTGCTGGCGGGGGTGCTGGCGGCAGCCATCGACCTGCTGCGTTACCTGATCTCCCGCCGCAGGCAGCGGACGGCGCTTTCGCGCGAGTTGGATCGGGACATGAAGAAACTGCCGGCTGAATTAGAGAGTTTCAGGCCCGATTATAACGAGCAGAACGGCAGCCGCCCGCCGCGGTGACCTTCCCCCGCTCAGGGGAGAAGCGTAGGGCGGAGTGTGCGGTTGTACAGGGCGCTCGCAAACCTTCCTGCACTCAGAATCGACGCACTTTTGGGTGGTGGTCGGCAGCTTAATATCGGCTCTGCGGACGGGGCACGGAATCGCACAGTCGCGTCCGACAGGTTATTGCGGCATAAAAAAAACGGACCCTAAACTAAGAATGGGAAACGATTAGAGCACTGGCCCACCCCACCACGCTCCGTCCCACAGCACATCCTACGAACCCCGGGGGCG
>JAWLGN010000273.1:0-7521 GCA_041685075.1 Bryobacteraceae bacterium | reverse complement strand
CAGCACCTTCAAGTAGCTTTCGGGAGTGAGATTGGTAAGGGTGCGGAGCCACCGCGGCGCGCGGCGGTCGCGGAAGATGCGGATGGCCTTGCTGATGTGATCGCTGCCGGCATCGATGTTGGGCCAGAGCAGGATGGTCTGGATGCGCAGCTCGTCGAGCGCGTCCAGCACCGCCCGGATCTGCCGCTGCTCGCCGCCGTACGCCGTGGTGACGGGATGGTAGATCACCAGCAGGAACGGCCGCGTGAGGTCGATTTCGGCGCCGCTTCCGGGGCGGTTCACCACCGCCGGATCGAGCGTGCGGTCGAGATGCCGCGCAATGTCGCTCGAAGGGCAGCCGGTGCCAAGGATCGTGGCGGGGTCCTCGCCCATGCGGATGAGGTAGTCGCGCGAGCGCCGGGTGCTGGGGAAATGGAAGTGCGCCAGTTTGGTGATGGCATGCCGGGCGCTCTCGTCGATGGAGCCGGAGACCTCGCCCCCCTGCACGTGCACGATGCACAGGTTCATATAGGCGGCGGCCACGGCGGCGGCAAGCGCCTCGTAACGGTCGCCGATGAGCAGTACCAGGTCCGGCTTCAGCCGCTGGAACTCGCTCGCGAACTCCACCACGGCGAAGCCCACGGACTTGGCCATGGAGCTGGGGGTGGAACCTTCCAGCTCCGTGTAGATCTCCCCGTCCACCGGCAGCCCGTCGGCCTTGACGATGTTCACCGGCTTGCCGAAGCGCTCCAGCACCATGGTGCCGGCGGCGATGGTTTGCAGCTCCAGGCCGGGGTGCGCGGCGATGGTGCACATCACCGGTTTCAGGCGGCCGTAGTTGGCCCGGTCCACCAGGACCACACAGACCTTGCGGCGTTGCTCGATATGCAAAGCGCTCTCCTTGTCTTTCGACTCAGCTTGCGGCCATGAAGGCCGGCCTGGCGGGCAGGGCGTCCTTGCAGTCCACCCGGCGGATCACGTAGCGGCCGGTTCCAGGCGCGTTGATTCCGGTTTCGGTGGTGAAGGCGCAGGCAAAGCCCTGGCGGGCCAGTTCGTTTACGGCGCGGCGGTGGAAGGACCGATGCTTGCCATAGGGGTAACAGAAAGGCCAGCGGCGCTGCGGGCAGAGACGGCCGCGCAGCAGTTCGCGGCAGGTGGCCAGGTCGGCGCGCAGCTCCTCGGGATCGAGCGTGGCCAGCGGCCGATGGCGATGCGAATGGCCTCCCAGAATCATCCCGCCGGACTGCATGGCACGCGCCTCCTCCCAACTCAGGTACAACTCGCGGGAGAATTCCGCTTCGGGACCGATGATGGCGGCGAACAGCTCCCGCACCACGGTATCGCGCAAGTCCGGGACCAACACGAAGTTGAAGAAGTACTTGAAGCGGGCCACTTCGGGCGTGTCCCAGCGGTAGCTGGCGCAGGCGGCAGCGGCGTCGATCCCCTCGATGCTGCGGGCCATTTCCGGCCGGCGCACGGCCACGCGGCGCAGAAACTCCCGCTGGTAGGCGTGGAAGTCTAGTGCGGCCATCAGGAAGTGGTTCATGTGCACGGAGGCCACGGCGCCCTCCTCCACGCAGCCAGTGACCAGGAAGAACAGCCCCTGGATACCGCGGTCGGCGAGCAGCGGCACGACGTCCCGCCAGTGTTCCTTCAATCCATCATCGAAGGTCAGCAGGCAGAGGGCGCGGCGGGGTTGGTAGGCGCCGGCGAGATACTCCAGCGCGGAATCCAGCGTGGCCATTTCGTAGCGGCTGGGGAGGTCGTCGATCTGGCGGCGGAAGTCGTCGAGCGGCATGGCCTTGAGCCGCGGGTACGGCGTCCTCGCCAGGTCCCGGACGTAGTGATACATGACGACGTGGAGGGCGGGTGCGGGATACATGGTTGGGCCTCAGTTGGGGCGGTCCTGGTCGGAGTCCGACTTGGTCCAATACCACGGGCAGTCGGCCGCCGCGGAGCAAGCCGGCAGCGATCGATCCACGAACATGGCGCTCAGAATGGCGCCGCCCTTCCCGTCGAGCGGCTGAAACCGCGAAGGGACGAGGGCGCCGTCGGGATGGTCCGCGGTGGAGCGGAAACCCGCTTCGGCGAGCCGGGCACGGGCCGGGCCGTGGTAGCTGTAAACATCCGCGGCAAAGGCGCCGGCGGCACAGATCTCCTGGAACAGCGCGGCGGCGAGGTTCCCCGCGTTGACCCGGGAGGCCGGAAGGAACTCCACCACGCGCCCGATGCGGTCCACGTCCTCCCGGCCCCCGGGCGTCTGGCGGCGGATGGTCTCCAACCGCCAGACGGCCAGCCCCGTGCGCCGCCCTTCGCGCACCGCGACCACGCGATAGCGGAAGAGCGGGTGGCCGAGATAGCGCCAGCGGAGGTAATCGAGATCGCGCGCGGCCCCGATGGTGGTGGAGGCGATCGCCGGCCAGTCCACCAGGTCCCAGTCTTCGGGGATGGCGTTTTCGAAGGCGCCGGCCGCGGGCAAGGTATCGAGTAGAAAATGCCGCGCCAGGCCCTCGGCCCGTTCCTCCGTCCAATCCGGGTGGTCGATGGCGAGCAGCCGCTGCATCCGTTCGCGGTTGCCGGGCAGCACGGCAAACAAGCGCGGAATCGGCTCCAGCACCTCGCCGCGCATCACCTTGTAAATCACCGCGCTCGCCTGCGTAATCCCGAAAGCCACGCAGGCCGCGAACTCCGGCCGGCGAAACTGCCCCAACAGTTGCAGAGCGACGGGGCCGCGGCGGTAGTCCGGGCGCACGGCATAGTTGGCGATCCACGCGCCCTTCGAGCGCCGGCCGAGGCAGTTGAAATGGAAGGGAATGCCGCCCAGAATGCCTACCAGTTCGCCGCGATCTTCGGCGAGGGCGAAGCTGTACCGGTCTTCGGCCCAGTAGCCGGGGCGGCGGAAGGTCCAGTCGAACAGGCGGGGCTCGCGGCAGTAGACGTGGTTCCTCCCCCAGTGTTCGTCGAGGAAGCGGCTGATAACCGGGTAGTCCCGGTCTTCGGCGTATCGAAAATCAACGGGCATGTGCGGCTCCACGGGGCGCGGCTTTCTCCTCCAGCAGCGCGGCCACCAGTTCGACCGAGAGCAACTGCTCGATCTCCTCGGGAGCGAACTGGATGCCGAACTCCTGCTCGAGGGCCAGCACGAGGTTGAGATGCTGCAAGGAATCCCAGGCGGGGATGTTGTCCGGAGACGAGTCCGGGCGGATCTCCTCGAGCGGCAAACCGAACAGGTCTGCCACGAGACTGCGAACGCGGTCAAGCATGAACGTGTACACTCCGGGTGGGCTCTTTCGGGCCACGCAATTCGATCCACGGCGGGCAGGCGAGGGCGGCGCCCTCGAGCGGCAAAGTCCAGAACGTGCCGTCTTCGCGTTGGGCGGCGGGCTGGAAGCCGTGGCCGGGGTAGAACTCGGCGGCGGGGGCGTTCTTTGCGGTGGGGATGAACCACCCTTCGAGGCGCTTCGCCCCCATGGCGCGGGCGCGGGAGGCGGCGAAGGCCAGCACCGCCGTCTCCACCGTGCGGCCGATCACCCGGCAGCTCATCAACAGCGATTCGATCTCGCAGGCCTCTCCGGCGCGGCGCAGGATGAGCAGCGCCACCAGGCCGTTGTCGCCAAACCGGTCGGCCACGCGCGCGGTCCACACCTCGCAGTCGGGTTCGGCGGCCAGCGCGGCCAGTTGCGCTTCGCCGCGGCGGCGCGTGGTGAGGTTGAACTGGTTGGTCTTCCGGGTGAGTTCGGCGGCGCGCGCCAGGGTGGCGTTCTCGAGCGGCGCCATCTCGGCCCGTTGGGCCAGCGACCGGTAGAACTCCTCGAGCGAAGCGGCGGCGCGCTGCAACTCGCCGCGCCCGCGCTGCTCGGCGTAGTAGCGCGCCCGCTCGCCGTCTTCGCCGGAGACGGCCAGGCGCTCGAAGAGCGGGCACTCGCGCAGCGCGCGGGCATAGCCGAGCGGGTCGGCCGGCAGTTCCAGCACGGTCACCTCGGGCAACTCCATGCGGATGCGCCGGCGCTCCGCGGGATTGTCGTCGAGGAAAACCAAAGCATCGATCCCCACGTTGAGTTCGGCGGCGATCTCCCGGAGGCTGGCGGCCTTGTCGTTCCAGTTCACCCGCACCGCGGAGAAGTGGTGCGGGCGCAGCAGCATTTCGGGGTGCGCCTCCAGGGCGCGCATGGCGTCTTCGGGATTGTTCTTGCTGGCGATGGCCAGCAGGACGCCGCGGCGGTGCAGGTCGAGCATGACGCGCTGGAGTTCCCAGTACGCCGCGCCGGGGTATTCGCGGCCCACCCGGATGCCCTCGATACCGTCCTCCCCAACGACGCCGCCCCACAGGGTGTTGTCGAGATCCGTCACCAGCACCTTGGCGATGCGGCCGGTGATGGGATGGAGATAGCGCATCCACTCGGCGGCCAGCGCGTGCAGATGCTCGGCGCGGATGGGCAGCCGCACCGTGAGCCACTTCCGTTCATCGGCCCAGCGGCTGCGGCCGGCGCGGGCCACGAGGGCGTCGTAGTCCAGCACCCAGACCCCGGGAATAGAGGCGGCGGCAGTGCGTATCTCCTGGTTGATGCGGGCGATGAGCTGCGTCTGCCCGGCGGCATCCTGGGCGTCCAGCACGCCGGCGCCGGCCCACTCCGGCAGCTCCAGCGAGTGCACCACCAGGGCGGCGCGCGAGTGCCGGCGGAAGGCGGCCATCCATGCGCGAAACGCGGCCGCAACTTCGGCGGCGGCAGCCTCCCGGCGCGCGGCCGGGAGGTCCGGAAATCTCTCCCAGAGTTCGGGCGCCGCATCGCGCGTCTGCACGGCCAGGATGGCGACGTCCGGCGCGAAGGCGCCGAGCGGCCCGCCGGTATCCAGAATCTCCTGCACCCAGGCGTTGAACCCCCCCACCTTCACGGTGAGATCGATGCCGCCGGCAAAAGCCGCCGCGCGCAGCAGCGGAACCACAGGCTCCACGGTGAACGACCGCAGCACGTACAGCCGGCAGGGCACCAACGCGACGTGCGGGCGCAGGCGGCTCCAGGCGGAGATCACGAAGCCGGCCGTGGCGGCGGTGGGATGGCCATGCCCCAGCTCGCGCAAATCGGCCTGCGCCCGGCCCCAGTCGCCGGCCTCGAGCGCTCGTTCGATGCTTTCGCGGGAGAGTTGAAGATCCGGAGTCATCTTCGTTCACATGCTGATGCCGCCGCAGACCGGCACGTCCGCACCGGTTACGTACTGGGCCCCATCGGAGCAGAGGAACAGCACCGCCTGGGCGATGTCTTCGGGAGTGCCCAACCGCCGCAGGGGCGTTTGCATGGCATGCACCTTGCGCAGGCGCTCCGGGACCGTGGCGATGGACTCGGTCTCGGTCATTCCGGGCGAGACCATGTTGACCAGAATGCCGTGCGGGCCGAACTCGACGGCGAGCGACCGGGTGAGGGCCTTCAATGCCGCCTTGGCGAGCACCGCCACGGTCCATTGGGCGGGCGGAACGTGGTGGGCCATGGTGGAGCCGATGTTCACGATGCGCCCGAACTTCTGCTCCAGCATGCCGGGAATCACCGCCCGGCAGCATTGCCAGGCGCCGCGCACCTGTACGTCGATGAGGTGCTGCGCCTCCGACCATCCGGTCTCCACGAAGGGGCGCGGAACGAAGGCTATGGAGGCGTTGTTCACCAGCACGTCCACGGGGGCGCCGAAGGCGGCGCGCACCTTGTCCACCGCGTCGGCGACGGCGTCGGGGTCGGCCACGTCGGCGCACACCGCGATGGCGGAGCCGCCGCATTCCTGGACGGCGCCGACCACCACGGCGGCCGCATCGCCGCGCGTGCGATAGTTCACCGCCACCCGCGCTCCGGCCTGCCCCAGCGCCACCGCGATAGCCGCCCCGATGCCCCGCGACGCTCCCGTAACCAGCGCCACGCGGCCGGAGAACGGGCGGCTGCCGGGCCGGCGCCGCTGCTCAAGAAGCATCACGGTGCCTTCTCCTTCCAGCACCTTTCTACCGTCCTGGTTCATGGCGATCACCTCGAATGTGAGAGTTCCGGTCCCGGTGGATTTGTGGGTCACGCGCAAAGTCACTTCGATGGTGTCGCCGGCGAACACCGGCGCCGGCCAGCGGAAGCTCTGGCGCGTCCACAACGCGCCGGGACCGGGCAGTTGGGTGCCGATCAGGCTGGATACGTAGGAAGCCACCAGCATGCCCTGCACTACGGGTTTCTGAAAACTGGTGCGGCGTGCGAATTCGGGGTCCAGGTGCAGCGGATTGCTGTCGCCGGAAAGCGAGGAGAACTCCTCCACGTCCTTGGGGGCGATGGTCTTGACGAGGCGCGCGGTGTCGCCGACCTGAATTTCGGCGAAGTCGCGCGGCAGCGGAACTGCGGCGACTGGCATGGTGATTCTCAAGCCACAGCGGGCGAAATGACCGATTCGTAAAGGTCGGATTCGGAGAGAAACTCGCCGGCGCGCAGGGGACGGCGCAACCGGCGCCCGATGAGTTCCGGCAGGCGGTCGCCGGGGATGCCGTTGCCGGGTTTTCTGAGTCCCAGGTGTGCGGCGGCGAGCACCGCGCCCGCGGGGAGATCGACGCGCGCCACCACGCTCTTGGTGAAGATGCCACGCAGCGTTTCCATTTCGGCTGCGGCGGCGTCCTTGTCCACCGGGCTGGCGAGCGATTTTTCCAGAAAGCGGACGCCCTCGACCAGGGTGCCGAGTTCCGCGATGGTGAGGGATGCCGGAACATCCGGGCCGAAGCATTCACGGCTGAAGGTGACGTGCACCTCAACGACCGCGGCTCCCAGAACCACGGCGGCCAGCCCCGGGTAGATCTTGCCGGAGTGGTCCGAGAGCCCCGTCTCGCAGCCGTAGCGACGGCGGAAGAACGGCAGCAGGTTGAGGCCGATTTTTTCCTCCGGACATGGGTACGCGGTAGTGCATTGCAACACCGCCAGCGGGCAGCCGGCGGCGCGGACGCGCTCCACCGCGCGATCGATCTCGGCCAGGCGGCTCATCCCCGTGGAGAGCAGCACGGGCATGCGGGTGGCGGCAATGAAGTCGAACAGTTGCGTGTTGTTCACCTCTCCGGAGGCGATCTTCCAGGCGCGCACGCCCACGCGCCGCAGCAGCTCGGCGGCTTCCAGCGAAAAAGGCGAGCTGAGGAAGATGAGACCGCGCTGCTCGGCGTGGGCGCGCAGCGCGGCCCACTGTTCCTCGGTGAACTCCATGCGCTGCCAGTAGCCGTAGCGCGTCGAGTCCTGCGGGCTGAACTTCACCCGCCAGGGTTCGGCCGGAGAGCTTTCGGCCGCGGCGATGTGGGTCTGGAACTTCACCGCTCCGGCGCCGGCGCGGGCGGCCGCGTCGATATAGGCGTGGGCCGCTCCGAGGCTGCCATCGTGCGCCTGGGCCACTTCCGCGATCACCAGGCAACGGGAATCACCCGTGATAGCTTTCATGGTTTACACCGTATCGGCGAAGGTCTTCTCCATGCGCCGGAAGTACAGCGCGCCGGTCACCAGCACGGTAAGCGACGCACAGGCCGAAACCAGCACCATCAGGCCGGGCGCC
>JAWLGN010000272.1:0-7543 GCA_041685075.1 Bryobacteraceae bacterium | reverse complement strand
TCACGTCGGCGCCGCGGCGGAGCAGCAGGACCCCCACCTCTCGCTGGTTCTTCACGGCCGCGTAGTGCAGGGGGGTGGAGCCGCCCTCGGGATGGCGCGCGTTGACGTCCGCGCCGCGTGCCAAAAGCAGGGCCACCGCCTCCTTGTGCCCGCCCCAAGCGGCATCGTGCAGCGCGGTGGATCCCAGCGGCCCCGGTTCGTTCACGTCGGCCCCGGCGTCCAGCAGCGCTGCCAGGCGCGCCGCGTCGCCCGCCTTGGCGGCCTCGTGCAGATCGCCGGCCGCAAGCGTACCCGCCAGGCACGCCAGCACCGCCAGGTTCCGCATGTCTCCATGGTAGAACGATTCCCGCGGCGCGCTACAATCGGGAGAAGCGGAATGAAGAAGCGTCTCGCGAACGGGCTGGCCATCGTGGTCCTGGCGATCTCGGTTGTGCTCGTGATCTGGCAGGGATCCTTCAACTTCGGCGACTTCGGCCCCTCCGGCGTCACCCAGACGTTCATCTACTGGGCGGTTTCGAGCCTGGTGTTCGTCCTGATGGTGACCCTGGCGTTCATTCTGGCGCGCACGGCGCTGAAGCTCTACATCGAGCGGCGCAGCAACCGCGAGGGATCCCGCATCCGCACCAAGCTCATGCTGGGCGCGGTGGCCCTCAGCTCCATGCCGGTCTTCTTCCTGGTGCTCTTCAGCATCTACGTGCTGAACTACAACCTGGATAAGTGGTTCAGCAAGCCCGTGGAGGTGCAGGTGGAGACCTTCCGGGAGATGGCGGTGGCGCTGCGGGCCGAGACCCGCGAGGCCGCCGAACTGCGCGCCTTCCTGCTGGCCTCGCAGCCGGAGATCTGGGTGCTGGCGGCGCAGGGGCGGCGCAGCCCGGGATACCTCGAAAGCTTCCGGCGCAAGCACGACCTGGTTTCGGTAGCGGTGCTTTCTCCCGGCGGCGAGGTGCTGGATTCCGCGGGGCCTTATCCGGTGCCGCACTCAACGGAAGGCGAAATTGTCACGGCGCGCGCGCCCGTGACCCTGGCCGACGGCATCGGCGCCTACGCCGAGACGGCCACCCTGGTGCCCGTGGATATCGCCCGCCGGCAGGCCGCAATCGAGCGCTTCATCCATGGCTACGGGCAGTTGGCCGCCAACCGCAAGGGTTTCCGCAAGTTCTACCTCATGCTGATTTCGCTGATCACGCTTTTTGTGATCTTCCTGGCCACCTGGATCGCGCGTTTCCTGGCCATGCAGATCAGCGGACCCATCTCCGCGCTGCTGCGCGCCGCCGGCGAAGTGCGGAAGGGCAACCTCAGCTACCGGGTGGAGACGCGCGCCTGGGACGAGCTGGCCGTGCTGGTGCGCGCCTTCAACGACATGACCCACGACCTGGAGGCCAACAGCCGCGAGCTGGAGACCCGCCGGCGCTTCACCGAGGCGATTCTCGAAAGCATCCCCACCGGCGTCATCTCCATCTCCGCCGATGGCTCCATCAAGCGCGTCAACCGCGCGCTGAGCCGTATCTTCCCGGAGTCCGCCGTGGCCCGGGCGGCGCGCCTGGAGGACCTGTTCAGCCGCGAAGACACCGCCGAGATCAAGTACCTCATGAAGCGCGCCCGCCGCAGCGGCCCGGCCTCCCGGCAACTGGAATTGAAACTGGGCCGCCAGACGCTGCACCTGGCGATCACGGTTTCGGCGCTCGAGGAGAAGCTGACCTCCGGTTTCGTGGTGGTGGTGGAGGACACCAGCGACGTGCTGCGGGCTCAGAAGGCCGCGGCCTGGAACGAGGTGGCCCGCCGCGTGGCACACGAGATCAAGAATCCCCTCACCCCTATCGCTCTCTCCGCCGAGCGCATCGGCCGCCAACTCGAGCGGCTGGAAAACATCCCGCCGGAGTCGCGCCGCATCCTGCGGGAGTGCACCGGCACGATCGGCCAGTCCGTGGAGAGCGTCAAGACCCTGGTGGATGAGTTCTCGCAGTTCGCGCGCTTCCCCGCGGCGCAGCCCCAGCGCGGCGATTTGAACGAGGTGGTCGAGAGCGCGCTGGAGGTCTTCAACGGCCGCCTGGAGGATATCGAAATCCAGACCTGCCTGGAACCCGGCCTCCCGCCCGTCAACATCGACCGGGAACAGTTTAAGCGCGTGGTGGTCAACCTGGTGGACAATGCCGCCGAAGCCATGCAGGATGCCTTAGTGAAAAAACTCTACATCGCTACCCATGCCCCGTCGCCCGACCTGGTGGAGCTGGTGATCGCCGATACCGGCTGCGGCGTCACCGCCGAGGAAAAGGAGAAGCTCTTCCTGCCGTACTTCTCGACCAAGGGACGGGGTACGGGCCTGGGCCTGGCCATCGTCAACCATATTGTCTCCGACCACGGGGCACAGATCCGGGTGGAGGACAACGAGCCCGCCGGGGCCCGGTTTACCGTGGAGATCCCGGCCATTTCACAACCTGCGCCGGCGCTGGTTCGGCAATGAAGCGGGCGCGCATATTGATTGTCGACGACGAGCCGGGCATCCGGCAGTCGCTGGCCGGCGTGCTCGAAGACGAGGGCCACACCGTCGCCGCCGTCGAAAGCGGTGAGAAATGCCTGGAGACCCTCAGCTCCGGCAGCGGCATCGAACTGGTCTTCCTGGATATCTGGCTGCCCGGCATGGACGGGATGGAAGTGCTGGCGCGCATTCAGGAGATCCCCTTCACCATCAGGCCCGTGGTGGTCATGATCTCCGGCCACGGCAACATCGAAACGGCCGTGAAGGCCACCAAGCTGGGGGCCTTCGACTTCCTCGAAAAACCCCTCTCGATCGAAAAGGTCTCCATCACCGCCAAGAACGCGCTGGGGCACCGGCGGCTGCAACTGGAGAACAGCCGCCTGAAGGAAGCCTCCACCGACCGCTACCGCATCATCGGGGAATCGGTATCGATGAAGGCGCTGCGCCAGCAGATGACCCTGATGGCCGGCACCAACGGGCGGGTCCTCATCTACGGCGAGAGCGGAACGGGCAAGGAGTTGGTGGCCCACGCCATCCACGCGCTCAGCCCGCGGGCTTCGGAAGCCTTCGTGGAAGTGAACTGCGCCGCCATCCCGGAGGAACTCATCGAGAGCGAGCTGTTCGGCCACAGCAAGGGCAGCTTCACCAGCGCGCACGAAACCAAGATCGGCAAGTTTCAGAAGGCCGACGGCGGCACCCTGTTCCTGGACGAGGTGGGGGACATGAGCCTGCGCACCCAGGCCAAGGTGCTGCGCGCGCTCGAGGAGCAGCGCTTCGAGCCGGTGGGCGCGGCGGCTTCCATCCAGGTGGACGTGCGGGTGGTGGCGGCCACCAACAAGAACCTGGAGGAGGAGATCGAGCGCGGCAACTTCCGGGAGGACCTCTTCTACCGCCTCAACGTGATCCCCTTCCACGTGCCGCCCTTACGCGACCGCAAGGAAGATATCCCGCTGCTGGCCGATCACTTCCTGGGCGAGTTCACCCGGGCCTATGGCCGCAAGCCCAAGGAGTTGACGGCGGCGGCCTACGCCGCGCTCCAGGAGCATCACTGGCCGGGCAATGTCCGGGAGCTGCGCAACCTGATCGAACGCATTGTGATTCTCAATCCGCAGGTGCGCATCGACGCCCGCCACATCCCGCTGAACGTGGTGCGCCGTACCGTGGTGGTCCGCTCCATGGACCGCTTCGGCAGCCTCCAGGAAGTGCGGGAGGCCGCCGAGCGCGAGTACATCCTGCAGAAGCTGGAGGAGACCTCCGGCAACGTCACCCGCACGGCCGAACTCCTGGGTCTGGAGCGCAGCAATCTCTACCGCAAGATGCGGACGCTCGGCATTGCGCCCAAGGAGTAGGGCGGCTCAGGCGGCCGGCTCCAGCCCGTGCTGCGCGAGCAGCTCGGCCATCTCCGGCGAATCGGGCTGCCAGGCGATGCGGCTCAGCTCTTCCAACATCCGCTCCTCGCCGGCGGGGGTGCAGGTGACCAACACTCGTCCCGCTTCGTAGCCCACGCAGGTGAAGCTGTGGGGCACGCCGCGGGGGATCCGCACGGAGCCGCCGGGGCCCAGCGTCACGTTGCGGCCCGCAATGCGCACCCGGAAGGCGCTTTCCACCACGTAGAGCACGCGGTCCTGCCGCTGTGCCACGTGATAGGGCGTACCCTTGGCCGGCTCGGCCGTGAATTCCACCATGGACCAGGCGCCCCCGGTCTCCTCGCCGCGCACGATGCGCCGGCAACTCATCCCCGCGACAACGAACATCTCGCGCTCGCGCGGCTCCATCGCCAAAGCTGTGATCTGCATCGAATCACCCCTGTTTCTAACGCGCAGAACGGCGCGCAAACGGCTCAAGCGACTCTGACGCCGTGTTAGGCTCGTAGCGGAAGCACATGCGAATTCTCATCGCCGGGGGCGGCGAAGTGGGGCAGCTCACCGCCCAGCGGCTCATTCGGGAGGGCAACGAGATTACCATCGTGGAATCCGACCGGCGCCGGGCCGAGCGTCTGGAAGGGAGCCTCGATGCGCGCATCGTTTACGGCAGCGCGGCCAGCATCCAGACCCTGGAAGACGCCGGCCTGGCCGACGCCGAGATGCTCATGGCGGTCACCAGCGTGGACGAGATCAACATCCTGGCCTGTCTCATCGCCCACGCCCATTCCCGGGTGCGCTACAAAGTGGCGCGCATCCGCACCCACGAGGTGGAGGAGTGGAAACAGGTCTGCCAGCGCACCGGCATGCACATCGACCTGATCATCCATCCCGAATCCGAGATGGCCGGCCGCGTTCTGCCAGTGCTGCGCCTCCCCGGGGTCTCCGATATTCTCGAGTTCGCCGAGGGCCGCATCAAGGTCTTCGGCATGAACGTCGAGGAGGATAACTGGGCCGCCGGCAAGACCCTGGAGGAGCTGCAGAAGGCGGGTCCCCCGGCCAACTCGTTGATCGCCATGATCTTCCGCGGCTCCCAGGTGATCATCCCGCGCGGCAGCGCCGACCTGCGGCCGGGCGATCACATCTACGTCATCACCTCCGCCCACGAGCTGGAGGGAAGCCTGCGCTTCATGGGGGTGCACGCCCGGCAGTCCGTCGATCGCGTCTTCATCGTCGGAGGCAAGCAGCTTGGCATCCGCCTGGCCCAGGAACTGGAGGGCCAGGGCAAGAAGGTCAAGCTCTTCGAGCGCGACCTCGAGCGCTGCGAGAAGATCGCCGCCCTGGTGAACCGCACCGTGGTGATCAACGCCGACGGCACCGACGAGCGCACCCTGGAGGAGGAGAACATCGCCGGCGTGGACGCCTTTCTGGCCATGACCAGCGATGACGAGGACAACATCATCTCCTGCCTGCTGGCCCGCAAGCTGGGCGCCAGGAAGGTGGTGGCGGCGGTGAACCGCCTGAACTACCTGACCATGGCGCAGCGGCTGGGCATCAACACTATCGTGAGCCCGCACCTGGCGGCCGTGGACCGCATCCTGCGCTTCGTGCGCAAGGGCGGGGTGGTCTCGGTCACTACCTTTCGGGAGGAAGAGGCCGAGGCCATTGAACTGGTGGCCCCGCCCGGCTCCCGTTACGCTGGAAAGAGGCTCCGGGACGTGCGCTTTCCCGAGGGATCGATCGTGGGCGCTATCGCGCGGCCGGGCGGCGAGGTGATGGTGCCGCGCGGCGACTCCGTGATCGAACCCGGCGACCGCGTCATCTTCTTCGCCCTGGAGAGCGTGGTGCCGAAGCTGGAGTCGGCCTTTCTCGTCGAGCGACGGGAGCGCCGCGCGTGATTCGTCCGGCGCTGGTGGCCAATGCCCTGGGAAAGTTCCTGCTGGGGCTGGCGGCGTTCATGCTCATCCCCCTCGCCTACGGGCTGCTGGCCGGAGGCGACGATCCCAGGCCCCTGGTCTATTCCTTCGTCGTCACCGCGGGAGCGGGGGCGGTGGTGCTGTTCACCGCCGGACCCGCCCGCGGGGAACTCTCGCCGCGCGAAGGCTTTGTCCTGGCCGCATCGGTGTGGATCGGCGCTTTCATCTTCGGCGCCCTGCCCTTCTGGCTCTCGCCGCAGTTTCCCACCTTCACCGACGCTTTCTTCGAATCCACCTCCGGATTCACCACCACTGGAGCGACCGTCCTGGCCAACGTCGAGGCGCTCGGACCCTCCATCCAGCTCTGGCGCTGCGGCATGCACTGGGTCGGCGGCATGGGTATCCTGCTGCTGGTCATCGCGGTCCTTCCTCTGCTGGGCGCCGGCGGGGTGCATCTCTACCGCGCCGAATTTTCCGGCGCCACCTCCGAGAAGCTCAAGCCGCGTGTTACCGAAACCGCGCTCTCCCTGTGGCGCATCTACGTGGCCCTCACCCTGGTCGAATACCTGGCGCTGCGGCTGGCCGGCATGGGGGCCTTCGACGCTATCTGCCACTCGTTCTCGACGGTTGCGACGGGCGGCTTTTCGACCCGCACCGCCAGCATAGGCGCCTTCGGCAGCCCCCTCATCGAGGGCATCGTGATCGTCTTCATGATCCTGGGGGGTCTCAACTTCACGCGCCAGTACCGTGTGTGGGTGGAGCACCGCCCGCGCGGCTTCTTTCGCGATGCCGAGGTGCGCGCCTACCTGCTGTTCCTTGCCGCAGGAACGGTTCTCGCGGCTGTATGGCTGATGGCCGGCAGCGAATACGAGCCGGTGCGGGCACTCCGCTCCGCGGCATTCCAAGTTACCGCCGTCATGACCACCACCGGTTTCGTGACGGAGGATTTCGCGCTTTGGGCTCCCTTCGCCCAACTGCTGCTGCTGGCGTTGATGTTTGTGGGCGGCTCCACCGGTTCCACGGCCGGCGGGCTGAAGGTGGCCCGCATCGTCGTGTTGTTCAAAGTGGTGGGACGCGAGTTGAAGCGGCTCGTCGAGCGGCGCGGCGTCTTCGCCATCCGGCTGGGAGCGCAGGTGGTGCCCGAAACCGCTATCCAGAACGCGCTCAACATCGTCTACCTGGCGTTCCTGGTGAATTTCACAGCCGCCTTGCTGCTGGCCGCCACCGGTTTGGACCTGCTCACCGCCATCTCGGCCGTGGCCGCCTGCATGTTCAACATCGGGCCGGGGCTGGGGGCGGTAGGGCCGTTTGCGCACTACGGCCACCTGCCGTTGTTTGCCAAGTGGGTGCTTGCCTTCTGCATGTTCGCCGGCCGCCTGGAGTTCTACACGGTGCTGGTGCTCTGTACGCCGGCGTTCTGGAGGAAGTAGAGCAGCGCCGCGATCAGCCGGCAGCCTGCGCGGATCCCCTGGCCGCCAGCTTCCGCATCAGCGCCGCCACCTCGCGCACGTCCTCTTCCGAGGCCAGCAATACACGATGCGGCAGCCATAAGGCGTCCCGGCACATGGCTTCGGCGACGGGGCAGGGTTCCACCCGGCAGCTCTCCTGTTGGTAGACCGGGTTGCCGTAGAGCGGGTGGGGGTAGAAGGGGGTGCAGGGGACGCCCGCCGCCACCAGGGCGCGCTGAAAGTCGTCCCGGCCCATGCCGAACAGCGCGGCGTCGATGCGCCCCAGCATCAGGTACCACGAGTTTGCCGTTACCGCCGCGGGCGCCTCCTGCCAGCACAGGC
>JAWLGN010000271.1:0-7555 GCA_041685075.1 Bryobacteraceae bacterium | reverse complement strand
TTGCGGAAAATCGAATACCGCCCGCTGCCTCCGGCCGCCTAACCGTCAGCCGTCGAGCCTCCAGTTGGCGCGGTACTCGCGCTTGAGCCAGGCGTTGGCCTCCGAGTCGTTGGTGACGCGCCCGGTGGCCGGGTCGTAGGTAAGCTTCTTTCCGGCACGGTGCGCCACCAGCCCCAGCAGCATCTGTTCCATCATGCTGCCGGAGTAGTCGAAGTCGCAGTGGGTCTTGCTGCTGGTGCCGTGGGTCACGTTGTCGCTGCGTCCCTTGCAGGCATCCAGCCAGTCGATCTGGAAGGGATCCAGGCGCGGTTCGGCGCCGCGCTTTTCCGCTTCCAGGATGCCGTCCACGGAGGTGTTGGGCATCCCCAGGGCGGCGGGGATGTTGCCTTCCAGGAACTGAACGGCGGGAAAGCCGTCGGGCCCCGGCTGCGCGCTGGGCATGGCGGTCATACCGCGTGGGAGCGCGGGTTGCGCGGGCCGCGCGGCCCGTTGTACGGGAGGACGGCTGCGCACGGCGGGCGCCGGAGGACGCTCCCCGGTGCCGCCGACCAGCGGCAGCAGTTCGTCCTTGCCGCGGCGCTTGTAGTAGGTGAAATCGCCATCAACGTCGTTGGGGATGATGATGCGGCCGCGGAAATCCGCCAGGATGCTCCCCTTGGTGCCCTCGAAGAGCGCTCCGTTGCCGATGCGCGATACATCGATGTAGTTGCGGGGCGTTTCCGGCTTCAACCCGCCCTGGTACCACACCAGCGTGACGGGCCCGCGCCAGGAGTTGGCAGGGTGCTCGAAGCTCACCTTCAGTTTCACCGGGCAGATGTTGGGGTCGTAGGAATCGCTGGCTTGCCGGTCCACTTCTATAGAGAGCGGCGCGCCGGCGTCGACGGCGTTCCAAACCAGGTCCATGGTGTGGGCGCCCATGTCGCCCATCTGGCCCACGCCGAAGTCGCGGTACATGTTCCAGAACAGGCAGTTGAGGCCCGAGGATCCGCCGAAGTACTGCGGGCTGTAGGGATGGTAGGGCGATGGGCCGATCCACTGCTCGTAGTGCAGGGTAGCGGGCGGCATGCCCTCGCCCTTGGGATAACCGGGGCGGGGAAGCTGGCGGCTGTCCCAGCTATGCACGGTTTTGAGTTCCCCGATGGCGCCGTCCAGGATGAGTTCGCGCAGGCGCTCGAAATTCGGCATTGCATGGCGCTGGGTGCCGTGCTGCGTGGCGACCCGAGCTTTGCGCTTGAGATAGTTGGCGCGCACCGTGCGGACTTCTTCCACCGAGATGCCCAGGGGCTTCTCGCAGAAGACGTGCAGGTTGCGGTTGAGCGCCCAGTTGGCGATGAAGGCATGGTGGTGGTCGGCGGTGCAGATGACCACGGCTTCGATGTCCTTCTGGTCGAGACAGCGCCGCCAGTCGGAGTAGGTCTTGGCGCGGGGGAAGATGCGCAGCGCTTCCCGGGTGCGCAGCTCGTTGACGTCGCACAGGGCTACGCAGTTCTCCCGGCGGAGCATGTTGTAGTGGGCGGTGCCGCGGCCCCAGACGCCGATCAGGGCGATATTGAGCCGGTTACTGGGGGCGTTCTGCCCCCGCAGGGTGCCGCTGCGGAGGATGGTCAGCCCGGTCGCGCCGGCCGCCGATCTCAGTAGTGTGCGTCGTTGCATGGCGATTTCTGTTCATCATAGCCCAATGACGCGCGGGTGGAGTGGGCGCCACGCTGTGCGGCGGTCTACATACCCCAGCCCGCAGCACACCTCTGGCACGGCGATTGCCGTTTGTAGCCCGTGCCGGTGGCGTCGGATCGAAGTGTGCAGCAGGGACTCTGCGAAACGTGCCCATGATGCTGATTGCCGTCGCGGTGGGATTCGTCATGGCGGCTGCCGCGCCGATGATCGAGCGGCGGGCTGGGCGCGCGGCGGGATGGCTGCTCGCGGCCGTGCCCGCCGCGCTGGCGGCGTGGTTCGCGTACGCGGCAGGGACGGTGGCGCCCGGCGAGGCCGTGGTGGAGCGCTACGAATGGGCGCCCGCCATCGGCATCAGCCTGGCGTTCCGCGCCGACGGGCTGAGCCTGCTGCTTGCGCTGCTGGTTAGCGCCATCGGTGCCCTGGTGCTGGTCTATGGCGGCGGCTACCTGGCGCATCACCCGCAACTGGGGCGCTTCTATGCCCTGACGCTGGCGTTCATGGCCTCCATGCTGGGCCTGGTGCTGGCGGAAAACCTGTTCCTGCTGTACGTATTCTGGGAGTTCACCACCATCAGTTCCTACCTGTTGATCGGCTTCGATCACGATCGCCCGGAGGCGCGCAAGGCGGCCACCCAGGCGCTGGTGGCCACGTTTCTCGGGGGGCTGGGGCTGCTGGCCGGCGCGGTCCTCTTGCAGCAGATCGCCGGGACGGTGGAGATCACCGCGCTGAGAGCGCAGGCCGGCGCCATTCGCGCGCACCCGCACTACGGCTGGGCGGTGGGGCTGGTGCTGGCAGCCGCGTTCACCAAATCCGCACAGTTTCCGTTTCACTTCTGGCTGCCCAACGCCATGGAAGCGCCCACGCCCGTAAGCGCGTACCTGCACTCCGCCACCATGGTGAAGGCTGGGGTGTTCCTGCTGGCGCGCATGAATCCCATCCTGGGCGGAACGCCGGAGTGGTCCGCCCCGGTGGCCACGGTCGGCGCTATCACGATGGTGCTGGGCGCCTGGCTGGCGCTGTTCAAGACCGACTTGAAGCAGATCCTGGCCTACACCACGGTGAGCGTGCTGGGAGTGCTGACGTTTCTTATCGGGATGAACACCAAGTTGGCCTTCGAGGCCATGATGGGCTTCCTGGTGTCCCATGCACTGTACAAAGGCGCGCTGTTTTTGGCCGCGGGATCGGTGCAGCACGAGGCGGGGTCGCGCGATCTCAATGAGCTGGGAGGTCTGGCGCGCGCCATGCCGGCGACGGCGGCCGCGGCGGCCATCGCGGCGGCATCCATGGCCGGGCTGCCCCCGACGTTCGGATTCATCGCCAAGGAACTGTTCTACGAAGCGGCGGGCATCGAGAGCGCCGGAGGCAACTCGCTGTACGGCGGGGTGGCGGTGTTCGCGGGTGCGCTGCTGTTCACCTCGGCCGCAACCGTGGCGCTGCGGCCCTTCTTCGGCGGCCGGCAGTGCGCCCCCAGGCAGGCGCACGAAGCGCCCGCGGCGATGTGGATACCGGCCGCTCTGCTGGCCGCCGGCGGCCTGCTGTTCGGCCTGCTGCCCGGAGCCCTGGCGCCCATGGTAGGCTCGGCGGCGCTCGCCGGCAGGCCCGGAGATGTGGTCCCCCTGACCCTTCACCTGTTTCACGGCTGGACGCCGGTGCTGGGCCTGAGCGCTATCTCGGTAGCCGCCGGCGCGGCGCTCTACGCCATGCGGGACACCCTGGCCACGCGCCGCCCTCGGGTCGGCCGATGGGGCCCCGCGCGCCTCTACGACCTCGCCATGGAAACCCTGCACACGTTGGCCGGCGAGCATACCCGCACCATCCAGAGCGGCCGACTGCGCTACTACCTGCTGACCACCGTGGTGGCGCTCCTGGCGCTGGTCGGGGCGACGCTGGCGCGCACGGGCGCCTGGCCGCGGCGGGCGGAGTACACCGGACTCCACCTGCACGAGGCCGCGCTGGTGGTGGTGATCCTGATGTCCACGATGGCCGCCGTGCGGTCCGATTCGCGGCTGGCCGCGGTGGCGTCTCTGGGCGTGGTGGGGTTGGGTGTGGCGTTGATCTTCGCCCTGATCGGCGCGCCGGACGTGGCCATCACCCTGATCGCCGCCGAGACCCTCACGGTGATTCTGCTGCTGCTGGTGCTCTACCACCTGCCGACGTTTTCAGACCTCAGCCTGCCCAGGGAGCGATTCCGCGATGCCGTAGTGGCGCTCTCGATCGGGGCCGTGATGGGAGCGCTGGTGCTGGTGGCGCCGGCGGCGCGGGAGGCGGCCGCCATCTCCCGGTTCTTCATCGAAGCCAGCTATCCCCAGGCGCACGGACGCAACGTGGTGAACGTGATTCTCACGGACTTTCGATCTTTCGACACCCTGGGCGAGATTACGGTTCTGGCGGTAGCCGGCGGCGGCGTCTACGCGCTGCTGCGGCTGCGGCCGGACAAGAGGGAGCGGGAATGAAGTCCCTGATCCTGGCAAAGGCGGCGCAGTTTTTGAAACCCCTGCTGCTGGTCTTTTCGATCCTGGTGCTGCTGCGCGGCCACAACGATCCGGGCGGAGGCTTCGTAGGCGGGCTGGTGGCGGCCGCGGGCTTTGCCTTGCAGGCCATCGCCGCGGGCACGCCGGCGGCCCGGCGTTCGCTGCGCGCCGGGCCGCACCAGTTGGTGACCGCGGGCCTGCTGGCTGCCGGATCGAGCGGCCTGGTGGGAGTGTTCCGCGGAGAGCCGTTTCTTTCCGCGCAGTGGGCAGGCCCGTTGAGCACCGTGCTGCTGTTCGATATCGGGGTCTACCTGGTTGTGATCGGCACGGTGCTGCTGGTCGTATTCGAACTGATGGAGCACAATCCATGACGGTACTGCTGGCCTTGGCCGTCGGCGCGCTGTACGCCGGCGGCATTTACATGATGCTGCGGCGCAGCCTGGTGAAGCTCATCATCGGGCTGGCGCTGCTGAGCCATGCGGCCAACCTGCTGATCTTCACGGTTGCCGGGCCGGGCGGCCGTCCGCCGCTGCTGGGAGAAGGCGGGGCCGTGCCGGCCGGCGAGATCGCCGACCCGCTGCCGCAGGCGGTGATTCTGACCGCCATCGTCATCAACTTCGGCGTGCTGGCCTTCGCCCTCACCCTGGTGCAGCGCACCTACGCGCTCTCCGGCACCGACGACCTGGACCAGATTCGCGGCGGCGCGGACCGGTAACCCATGCTGCTGGTGCTGCCCATCATCGTTCCTTTCCTCACCGCGGCGGCATGCCTCGCGCTGTGGCGGCGCAGGAGGATGCAGCGCGCGCTCGGCGTGGCCGGCGCGCTGATGCTGCTGGGCATCGGAATCGCGCTGCTGTGGGAGGTGCGGGTGAGCGGCATCCGGGTAGTGCAGGTGGGTGGCTGGCCGGCGCCTTACGGCATCACCCTGGTGGCGGACCTGTTCTCCGCCATCATGGTGGCGGTGGCCTCCCTGATGGGCGCCGCGGTGGCGGTCTACTCGACGGCCACGGTCGACGCGCGCCGCGAGGCCTTCGGCTACTACCCCCTCTATCACATCCTGCTGATGGGGGTCTGCGGCGCCTTCCTCACGGGCGACATCTTCAACCTCTACGTGTGGTTCGAGGTGATGCTGATCGCCTCTTTCGTGCTCATGGCGCTGGGCGGCGAGCAGGGGCAGATCGAAGGCGGGCTGAAGTACGTCACGCTCAACCTGATGTCGTCGGCGGTGTTTCTGGCGGCGGTGGGTCTGCTCTACAGCGCCGCCGGAACGCTCAACATGGCGGACCTGGCGCTGCGGCTGCGCGGCGTGGCCGGCCCCTCGCTCATCACGGTGCTGGCCATGCTGTTTCTGATCGCTTTCGGCACCAAGGCCGCCATCTTCCCGCTCTTCTTCTGGCTGCCGGCTTCCTATCACACGCCGCCGGTGGCCGTCTCCGCGATCTTCGCGGCGCTGCTCACCAAGGTAGGGGTCTACGCCCTGATCCGGATCTTCACCCTCATCTTCGTGCGCGACGCGCAGTACACCCACGCGCTGCTGCTCGTGCTGGCGGGTCTCACGATGTTGACCGGCGTGCTCGGGGCCATCGCGCAGAACGACTTCCGGCGCCTGCTCTCGTTCCATATCATCAGCCAGATCGGCTACATGATCATGGGGCTGGCGCTCTTTACCCCGCTGGCGCTGGCCGCTTCGATCTTTTACATCGTGCACCACATCATCGTCAAAACCAACCTGTTCCTGGTGAGCGGCCTGGTGCACCGCGCCGCCGGGACCTACGACCTGCAGCGGTTGGGCGGGCTGTACGCCGCCCGGCCCGGGCTGGGCATTCTGTTCCTCATCTCGGGGCTATCGCTGGCCGGCGTGCCGCCGCTTTCGGGCTTCTTCGGGAAGCTCCTGCTGGTGCAGGCGGGGCTGGCGGTGGAAGGGTACGGCATCGTGGCGGTCGCGATGGGGGTAAGCCTGCTGACCCTCTACTCCATGAACAAGGTGTGGACGGAGGCGTTCTGGAAGCCGGCGCCGAAACCGGAACCCGCGGCCCGCGGAAGCGCGGCGGCGATGTGGCTGCCGGCGGTGGTGCTGGCCTCCATCACGATCGCCCTGGGAGTTGCCGTGCAGCCTGCCTTCGCGTTGGCCTACGATGCGGCACAACAGTTGATCGACCCGCGCGCCTACATCGACGCGGTGATGGGGGCGCGGCAATGATCCGGGCGGTGCTCAAGGTCTTCCAGGCGGTCTGGTTTCTGCTCTACTTCCTGCGGGAGCTGGTGGTCGCAAACCTGCGGGTGGCGCGCGACGTGGTGCGGCCGCTGCGCTATTTGCAGCCGGGCGTGGTGGCCGTTCCCCTGGACGTCGAAACCGACACCCAGATCACCCTGCTTTCCATTCTGATCACCCTCACGCCCGGCACCCTGGCGCTGGATGTCTCCTCGGACCGCAGGGTGATCTACATCCACGCCATCAGCGCCGGGGAGGTGGACCAGGTGCGCACGTCCATCAAGACCGGCTTCGAGCGGCGCGTGAAGGAGCTATTCTCATGACCCGATTCCACGACGGCTTTCTGATGCTTGCCGCCGGGATCGCGCTGGCGATACTCACCCTTTCGGTAGTGCTGGCGCTGGTGCGGCTCATTCGCGGCCCCACCCTCCCGGACCGGGTGGTGGCGCTGGACCTGATCACCACCACTGCGGTGGGGATCATGGCGGCTTATTCGGTCATCGCCGGCGAAAGCAGTATTCTGGACGCCGCCATCGTGGTGGCGCTGATCACGTTCCTCGGGACCGTGGCTTTCGCCAGCTACCTGCAAAAGGGCAGAGCGCAATGAAGGAAATCGTTACCGGCATCCTGCTGCTGGCCGGGGCGGCCTTCGTGCTCCTCTCCGCCCTGGGCGCCGTGCGCATGCCCGACGTCTTCACTCGCATGCAGGCCACCTGTAAGGCCAGTACCCTGGGGGTGCTGCTGCTGGCGCTGGGCGCCGCCGTGCACTTCGCCGATGCCGGCACCGGGGTGCGCGCCGCCGCCATCGTGGTGTTCTACTTCGTGACCAACCCCGTGGCGGCGCACGTCATCGCGCGGGCCGCGTACTTCGTCGATGCCAACATCTGGCCGGGAACCGTCATCGATGAACTGGAAGGCCGCTACGACGAGAAGAACCACCGGTTGCTCAGCCCACCTGCCGGGGAGTAGGAGCTCCGGCCCCCGCCGCCGGGGATGAGCGCTCCGGTCCGCCGCGCAGCCCGGCCGTCGGGGAATGAGCGCTCCGCCGTGGAGTAGGGCGCTCCGGCCCCCGTCCCCCGCCACCCGCCGGGAACGGCGCTCCGGCCGCCCGCCGGGGAGTAGGCGCTCCGGCCCCCGTCCCCCGCCACCCGCCGGGAACGGCGCTCCGGCCGCCTGCCGGGGAGTAGGCGCTCCGGCC
>JAWLGN010000270.1:0-7588 GCA_041685075.1 Bryobacteraceae bacterium | reverse complement strand
AGAATAGACTGGAGGGAGATTACAGCACAAGCAAATTCCGTGCTGCTGCCACAAAGCAGGCAGAGGATCCGTACGCCGCCGGACGTTTCGCCACGGCCGCCCGATCCGCCGCCGGACGGTTCACCCCGCCCGCCGCTACGACGCCGCAGCTGCCCGGTCCGCCGCCTCCATGAAGTAGTACCCGATCATGTGGCAGACGATCATGTGGGCGTCCTCGATGCGTCCCATGTGCGGCACCGCGGCCTGAATGTTGAGCTGCGCCATGGGTCCCAGGGCGCCGCCGTCGCGGCCCGTCAGCGCGATGGTGCGGCAGCCCGCCGCGTTGGCGTACTCCATGGCCCGCAGCACGTTGGGCGAATTTCCCGACCCGCTGATGGCCAGGAACAGATCGCCCGGCTGGGCGAAGTTCTTGAGCTGCTCGGCGAAGACCGCTTCGTAGCCCACGTCGTTCGCATAAGCCGTGATGGTGGGCAGCGAATCGGTAAGCGCCATGATGCGGAAGCGCGCCTCGCGATCGTAGCTTGCCCCCTTGACGATGTCGCAGGCAAAGTGCGACGCCGTGGAGGCGCTGCCGCCGTTGCCGCAAACGAAAATGCGGCGCCCGGCGTCGCGCGCCTCGCGGAACCACTCGATGGCCTGGTTCACCTTCGCCAGGTCGATGGAATCGATAGCCTTGGCCAGCTCGGTTTTGTAGAGTTCGGGGAAGGTCATAGTGTCTTCGCCAGCGCCAGCGCGCCGTAGAGCACGCTGTCGTCCTCCAGGGCGGCGGGCATCACGTCGATGCGCGCGCCGGACCATGCCGTGATCTGCCGCCCGAGTTCCTCCCGCAGCGGCGTAAACAGCGCGTCGCCGGCCTTGGCCATGCCGCCGCCGATGACGATCCGGTAGGGGTTCAGCAGCATGATGGCGGCCTTCAGCCCCAACGCCAGGTCCACTACGTAGCGGCGCACGAAGGCGGGGTCCGCCAGCAGTTCCTTGGCCGGCTTGCCGTAGTCGCGCTCCAGCCACAGCCCGCAGCACATGCGCTCGAAGCAGCCCCGCGCGCCGCAGAGGCACTCGGGACCGTCCGGCCGGATGGTGAGGTGGCCGATCTCCCCGGCCCATGAATCCGCGCCGCGGCAGATCCGGCCGTCGGCCCAGATGCCGCCGCCGATGCCCGTCGAGAGCGTCATATAGAACAGCGGCGAGCAGCCCTTACCGGCGCCCGATTCGGCCTCCCCGGCCGCCCCGGCGTTGGCGTCGTTGTCCATGATAGCGGGCACGCCAAGCAGCGCCTGCATGTGCGCCGCCAGCCGGGTGTTCTGCCAGCCGCCCACATGCGTGGAGAGCGCCACCGTCTGGCTGGCGAAGTTCACCGGACCGCCGAAGCCGATGCCGCAGCGGTCGAAGGGCGCCTCGCGGTGCCAGGCGCGCGCGAGACCGCCAATCTGCTCCAACATCCACTCGCGCCCGCCCTCCTTATCCGTAGCGCGCGTTTCGCGCCGCACCATGTGCCCGTTTTCGAACGCCGCCATCGAGAACTTCGTGCCCCCGATGTCGATAGCCAGGATTCTCATGCCCCAGCACCCGCCGCTGCCTCCGCGGCCAGCAGTTCCTCCGGGGTAGCCGTGCCGGTTCCGCGTTTCATGATGGTGATAGAGGCCACCAGGTTACCGAATTCCGCCGCCTCGATGGGCGAGCCGGTCGCCGCCAGCGCCGTCACGAAGCCGGCGGTGAAGCTGTCGCCCGCGCCGCAGATATCCACCGGGTTCTCCACGGGCCGCGTCGCCACCCACTGTTCGCCCGCTTCGCTCACCACCAGCACACCCTCCTTGCCGTGGGTGATGACCAGCAGCGGCGCGGAGGCGGCGCGCCGCAGGGCTTCGAAGTCCGTGCGGCGGAAGAGCGTGCGGCAGGCGGCCTCGGCCTCCTGCTGGTTGGGCTTGACGATCAGCTTGCGAAACAGGCCGATGCGCCGGCGGGAATCGGCCAGCATGATCTTTTCCGGATGCGCCGCCGCCACCTCCTCCAGCGCGTTCCGCACCGCCGGGGTGATGACGCCCCCCTCCTCGGTCTCCGCCTGGTCCGCCACCACGATAATGTCGTACTGCGGCGCGGCTCTCCGCAGCGCTTCCAGCACACGGTTCTCCACGTCCCAGGCCAGCGCTACCTTGTTGATGAAGTCCACGCGCGGCTGGTCCTCCACGCCCGTCTCCCGGTTGATCAGCTTGGTGTAGGTGAAGGTCTGGAACGAGGCGGCCCGCACGCAGAACTCCGTGGAGATGCCGCGCCCGTCCAGCGCGCGCGTGAGTTCCATCCCGAACCCGTCGTCTCCGAGGACGCTCAGCACCGCCACCGCGCCGGTTCCGAGCGCCGCCAGGTTGTTGGCTACGGTGCCGGCCGCTCCGGGCGTCGACTCCACCCGCACTACCCCAATGCGCGGAATGCCGGTCTCCCGGGAGGGCTCGGCTACCGCGGGATCGTAAGTGCACCAGCGGTCGAGACAGACGTCTCCCACCACCAGCGCCCGCAATTTCGGCACGGCGGCCAGGATTTCCGCAACATTCATCCCACTTCGAGGATAGCGCGGCGCAGCGCCGGGAAGGTGGCGCGGTGGTCGCCGCAGAAGTAGAAACTCCGGCCGCCGTCGGCCACCGTGCGCACCAGGATGGTCTTCCAGGGCCGGAAATAGTAGGCCGGATCGGACTTGGGGGGCACCTTTCCGGCCTCCAGCCGCACCGGCAGCATGTCGAAGACCGCGGTGGCGAAACGCCGGATCTCGCGCCCCTGCTGCTCGGCCACGTTGCGCGCCATGGCCAGCGCCTTCAGATACACCTCCGGCGCCATCACGGCGCTGCCGAAGGCCAGCAGCACCCCGCCTTCCAGCCGCTCCACCGCCGCGGCGAAGATCAGGAAATCGCGATAGCTCGCCGCCCCCAGCGCGGCGCCGTCGCAGTTGGGGTGCTCATGGATGATGTCGTAGCCGATCCCCACGTGCACCGTCACCGGCACGCCCAGGCGCCAGGCAGCCGCCAGCACGCTCAGGCCGCGGTGCGGGTAATCGCTTTCGGCAATGCGCCGGCCGGCGTTTTCGCCCAACCCCATCCCGCAGGCCGCCGCCTCCCGGATCCACTCGTTCAGCTCGCCGGTCTCCCGCCACAATCCGAATTCGCCGCTGCGGATGTAGCGCGCCACGCTCTCGGTGGTGGCCCCGATGCGCGCCAGTTCGTAGTCGTGGATCACGCCCGCGCCGTTCAGCGCGATGTGGTCGACGAACCCGCGCTCCACCAGGTCGATGATCTGGCGATTCACCCCGGCCCGCAGCACGTGCGCGCCCATCATGAGGATGCGGGCGGCGCCGCTCTCCGCGGCCGATCTCACGCCGGCGGCCAATGCCGCCAGGTGCGGGTGCTCGTAGGGCAGCGGGGCCTCCTCCAGCCCCAGCCAGTGCTCCACGGAAAGATCGTTGGCCCGTTCGGCCAGCGGCTTCACCCGCAGGCGAGTGCGATCGAACTCCCGGTATCTACTGGCCATTGGAGAACAGCAGGCACATCAGCTCTTCATGCTTCAGGAAATTGGGGACGATGAAGTCCGCCCCCACGCCGGCCAGGCGGGTGCGCTTCCAGGGGTCCACTTCCAGGCACTCGGGTTCTTTGGTCGCCACCCCTACCGCCACGCCGTCGACTTCCTTGATATTCTCGATCTCCACGTAACCGTCGCCGAAACCCAGAAACTCCGTGCCCCGCACCTCGGCCGAGGCAATCAGCCGCTGAATCAGAATGCGTTTCGAGAAGCTCTTGTAATCGTCCAAGGCGCCGAAGACCCCGCCTTCGAAATACACATCCACTCCCAGCAGCCGGGCTTCTTCCCGCATGTATACCTGGTCGGTGCCGCTCGCCAGGTACATCTTCAGGCCGCGGTCGCGCAGCGCCTCGAGCAACGGTTTCGCGCCGGGGACCAGGTACTTCTCCGGAGGGACGTGCCCGCCGCGCAGCTCCTCCAGCCGGTGTGCGATCCGCTGGTTCAGCCGTTCCAGGTAGATGCGCTTGTAAACCAGCGGATCGAGCGGTGTGCCGCCGCGCTTGGTGACCTCGTCGGCCAGCGCGATCATCTGGTACATGGTCTGCTTGCCGGTGAGCCGCCAGACGTAATCCACCACGATGGCGCGCAGTTCTTCCTCGGATTCTCCTGTTTTGAGGTCCGCCAGAATCTCCACCATCATGGGGACCATGACGTCCATCCAACCCGATCGGATGAGCGAGACGGTTCCGTCGAAATCGAAGAGGCACACCCGTGCGTTGCGGGCCGACACGCCGGGCCGAAGCTGTTCAATCATTTGTCCCATTGTGCCACGGTGAGGCGGGGGGTGGGTGTAGTGATGCGGGGGCCCAGGAACCGCCCGACCCTGTCCCCCGCTTTCTTTGCCGTTGCCTGTTCCTACCAGCGCGGTTCGCGGCGCCGGCCGAATCCGCCACCGGCTCCGGCGCTGCGCCCGCCGCCGGTGCGTTCCGGCCGCGGCCGGGCTTCGTTGATGTTCAGGGCGCGGCCGTTCAGCGTCTTGCCGTTCAGGGCGGCAATGGCGCGGTCCGCATCCGCCGCATTGGTCATCTCCACGAAAGCGAAGCCGCGAGAGCGGCCGGTTTCGCGGTCCGTCATAATGTTTACACGCTCCACCGTCCCGAATGGCTCGAACAGGGCGCGTACGGCGTCCTCAGTGGCACCGAAGTCCAGGTTGCCAACGAATATGTTTTTCAAAGCACTCTCCTTGCTATTTGTCGAGCGAAACGGGGGCAGAAAGGCGGGCTCTCTGGCCAGGCTATCGACTCGGACCAAATGCAAGGCTAGTATAGCAGGAGCGGTGCGGCGCCAAAGTCGAAAAACGCCCATTGGCGGGCATTTCCCAACACCTGGCCGGGGCGGAAGTGCGGCGGTTCCCGCCTCTTCGGGAGGCGGCTTGCGGCTACGGCGTCCCACTGCTTCCAGCCGCACCACCCGGGCCTTTGTTACAATACGTACCAAGGATTTCGAGGGCGGGGGAAATACATTATTTTTATCGCCTCCATCAACAAACACCGCCGCGGTGGGGGAGGGCTATGGATTTTGACCAGTTGCACACCTTCCTGGAGATCGTGAGGCTGAAAAGCTTCTCGAAAGCCGCCCAAACCTGCTTTCGCACACAACCTGCCATCAGCGCCCAGGTACGGCAACTCGAAAACGAACTGCGCACCGAGCTGTTCGAGCGCTTCGGCAGCCGCATCTCCCTGACCACCGCCGGCAAGCTCTTCGCCCAGTACGCCGAACAGATGCTCGACCTGCGCCGGCGCGCGCAGGACGCCATCGCGGAACTGGAGCGCAATCCCCGGGGCGAACTCGTCATCGCCGCCAACGAGGCCACCTGCATCTACGTCCTGCCGGGCGTCTTCTCCGCCTACCGCGCGCTCTTCCCCGCGGTGCAGCTCCAGGTGGATCGCTCCTACGGCGCGCGCGTCGTCGAGGCGGTGCTCGACAACACCGCCGATTTCGGACTCACACAACTGCCTGTAGAAGAAAGACGCCTCCAGGTAGTGCCGATTTACCGCGATGAAATTAAACTGGTAGTTCCTCCGGAGCACCCGCTGGCGCGGCTGGAGCGGGCGGCGCCGGAGGACCTGGTGGGGCACCCGTTGCTGCTGCCCCGCTCGGGCCTGACACGCTCGCGTCTCAACGCGTGGTTGGAAGAGGTGGAGGACGAGATCCAGGTCTCGATGGAACTGGATTCCACGGAAATGATGAAGCGCTTCGCCATGACGGGGTTGGGGGCAACCTTCCTCGCCGAATCCAACTGCCGGGAGGAAGCCGCCCAGGGGCGTATCGTCACGATATCTCTGGCGCCCGAAGCCATGATGCGGCGCCTCGGCCTGATCTACCGCAAAGACAAGGCTCTCTCGAAAGCCGCCCTCGGACTCATCCAGGTGGTGCTCGATACCTTCGGGGGCGCGGCCCAGGCTTCCGAAACCGCGGCGGTGAAACGATGACCTGCCGAAAATGCCGCGAGGTGTACGACGGGCGCCTGTACCGGACCTGCCCTTTTTGCGGAACGCCGCGTCCGCGGCCGCGCCCGGCGTTCCTGAAGACCTCCACCATCCTGATCTCCAGGGGCGCCCGCAGCGATTTCTATCGATCCATTGAAGAGGTCCCGGCCCCGCTGCGCTCCCAGCTCCTGGCCACCACTAACGGCGCCAATTCCGCCACCATCCTGATCGCCGACCGCAAGGGGCGCGAGGAGATCGCCAAGGCGGTGCGGCGCCTCCCCGTGAAACCCGCCGTCCGCCCGACCCCTCGCCGGCCCGCTCCGGCCGCGCTGCGGCGCGCCGCCGTGGTTCTGCTCGTTCTCCTGGCAGCGCTCAGCCTCTGGGTGGTGCTCGGCTGGCCGGTATCCTGACCGCCGCGCCGCACCCCTCCGCATCCCTCCGGTCCCTCCACTTGCAGTGTGCACTGGCCTACATCCCTGAGCTATGCTGGGAGCGGACATGGCGCGCAAGATTGTAGTTCTGGGCAACGCGGGGCAGCTCGGCGTGGAGCTGATGGCCCAACTCGCCGCCCGCGGGTACGACGTGGTGGGCTGGGATAAGAACCAGGTGGACATTACAGACCCGGCGGCCACCGAGCGTTCCCTGGCCTCCGCCGATCCCGATGTGGTCATCAACGCGGCGGCCTACAACCAGGTGGACGTGGCCGAAGCCGAGCCGCTGGCCGCCTTCCAGGTGAACGCCCTGGCGGTCCGCAACGTCGCGGTCGCCTGCCGGCAGCTCGACGCCCGGCTCATCCACTACTCCACCGATTACGTCTTCGACGGCCGTGCCGGACGCCCCTACACCGAAGAGGACCAGCCGCATCCGCTGGGCGCCTACGGGGTTTCCAAGCTGGCCGGCGAACTCTATGCCCGGGCCTACCTGGAGAAGCCGCTGATCATCCGCACCTCCGGCGTCTTCGGCCCCGGCGGGTTGCGCACAGCGCGCGGCAACTTCGTGGAGTTGATGCTCCGGCTGGGTGCCCGCCCGAGCCCCATCCGGGTGGTCGAGGACCACGTGGCCACCCCTACCTACGCGCCCGCCCTGGCCGCCCGCAGCATCGACCTGATGGAGCGCAACGCGTCCGGCCTCTACCACGTGGGCGGCGGCATGCCCATTTCGTGGTTCGATTACGCGAAGCTCATCTTCGAAGTGGCCGGCATCAGTCCGCAACTGCGCCCCACCAACGAACGCGAGTACCGCAGCGCGGCGCGCCGGCCGAAGTACTCCGCCCTCTCGAACGCCAAGATGGAACGCGAGGGTCTGGCCCCCATGCCGCCCCTGCGGCAATCCCTCGAGGAGTACTTCCGGTTGCGCCGGCCGGCCGGCGAAGCCATGGCCTGACGGCTGCGCCTTAGGAGCCCGTGCACCGCTGTTATCATGGGCTGATGGATCGTAGAAGGTTCCTGACAACGCTCGCCGCGGCGCCCGCGGTCTTCGCCGCCCGCCCGCCGCGTCTCAACGTGGTGCTCATCGTTGCCGACGATATGGGCTATGGCGACCTGTCTTCCTACGGCGCGCCGGACATCCGCACCCCCCACATCGACTCCATCGGGGCG
>JAWLGN010000269.1:0-7657 GCA_041685075.1 Bryobacteraceae bacterium | reverse complement strand
CCTCGCCGGCCGCTTTTGACGGCTCGCCGCCGGCCGTGATATCGTCGCGGCACGAAGAGGGGGGTTGAGATGCGTTACTTTTGTTTCCTGGCGTGCGCCCTTGCCGCCGTCCTGTCGCTGGAGCCGCTCGAAGCGCAGGTGCTTTACGGCTCCATCGTCGGTAACGTACGGGATGCCTCCGGCGCGGCCGTCGCCGGCGCTTCCGTCACCGTCGTCAACATGGAAACCCGGCAGTCCCGCCGCGCCGCCACGAACGAGCTGGGGATCTACAGCTTCCCCACCGTCCCCGCGGGACCCTACCAGGTGGCGGTCTCGAGAGAAGGTTTTACCAGCGTCACCCGAAGTAACATCCAGGTGAGCATCAACACCGTGGCTCGCGCGGATTTCGCCCTCGAGGTCGGCGCCGTCACCGAGTCCATCACGATCGCCGCTTCCTCCACTCCCATGCAGACCGACCGCGCCGAAGTGCGCGCCGAAATCGGCAGCAAGGAACTGACGGACCTGCCCGGCTCGCTGGTGCGCAACTATCAATACCTGCTAAACACCCTGCCGGGAGTGGCGCCGTTCGATATCCGGGAAGCCAATCCCTCCAACGCCACCGGCTCCTCGATTTTCAATGTGAACGGCGCCAGTAACATGATCAATAACACCCGCATCGACGGCGCCAGCACCACGAACATCTGGCAGCCCCAGTACACCGCCTACACCCCCGCGCTCGAAGCCATCAGCAACGTGAACGTGGTGACCAACAGCTACGACGCCGAGCAGGGCCTGGCCGGCGGCGCCGCCATCAACGTCGAGCTGAAGAGCGGCACCAACGACTTCCACGGCTCGCTGTTCCACTACCACCACAACCAGCACCTGCGCGCGCGCGGTTTCTTCCTGCCCGAAGGCGTCCAGCTCGGCAAGTTCATCATGAACCAGTTCGGCGGCACCCTGGGCGGCCCCATCGTGCGCAACAAGCTGTTCTTCTTCGCCAGCGTGGATGCCTTCCCGGACCGCCGCAACGCCGACCGCATCGCCTCGGTGCCCGGCGAGGCCGTTCGTTCCGGAGACATGAGCGGCTACGCCACCATCTACGACCCCCTCACCGGCAACCCCGACGCCTCCGGCCGCCTGCCCTTTCCCGGCAACCGCATCCCCGAGGCGCGCAAAGACCCCATCGTGCAGAAGATCGTGCCGCTCATCCCCCTGCCCAACCTGCCCGGCGAAACCCGCAACTACTTCGCCTCCGCCGCCACCAAGACCGACCGCACCAGCCTCGACACCAAGGTCAACTGGAACGCGAGCGACCGCCTCACCCTGTTCACGCGCTTCAGCCTGCTGGACATGAGCTATCTGAACGGCACGACCTTCGGCGATGCTCTGGGTGGCGCGCAGATCCGCTCCCCCGGCAACCCCGGCAGCGGCGGCTCCAACGTCTACAGCTTCTCCGCCGGCGGAACCTTCCTCGTCTCCCCCAACTTCATCATCGACGGCAACATCGGCATCGTCGCGCACAACACCGGCGTCGAGCACCCGCGCGTGGACGAGAACGTCGGCCTCGAGTTTCTGGGCATTCCCGGCACCAACGGACCCGAGCGCTTCCAGGGCGGCTGGCCGCGCTTCAACGTCTCCAGCTTCGATAACTACGGCGAGGTGAACGGCTACATGCCCTACTGGCGCTGGGACGACCAGGCCCAGTACGTGGCCAACTTCAACCTCACCAAGGGGCCGCACGAAATCCGCTGGGGCATGGACCTCTACTACCAGGCCATGAACCACACCCAGCCCGAGGTAGCCGGCGGAGCGGGACACGGCGCCCGCGGCACCTTCGTCTTCGGCTCCGGCCCCGTGCGTCTCTGCACCAACCCCGACGGCAACGGCGGCTGCCGCACCCTCAGCCCCGACAGCATCGCCCACGGCTTCTCCAGCTTCCTGCTGGGCCTCCCCACCCGCCTGGGCAAGAACCTCATGACCATCGACCCCTTCACCACCCGCCAATGGGCCCACACCTTCTACATCCGGGACAAGTGGCAGGTGAACCGCAAGCTCACCCTCTCCTTCGGCACCCGCTGGGAGTACTACCCCATTCCCACCCGCGCCGACCGCGGTCTCGAGCGCTACAACCCCGTCACCAACCAGATCATGATCGGCGGCCTCGGCGCGGTCCCCAAGCACATGGGCGTCCAGGTGAGCCGTAAGCTCTTTGCGCCGCGCTTCGGCATCGCCTACCGCGCCGCCGATACCTGGGTGATCCGCGCCGGCTACGGCCTCAGCATCGACCCCTACTCCATGGCCCGCGCCATGCGCACCAACTATCCCGTCATCATCGAGCTGGATCGCCAGGGCCCCAACTCCTGGACCCCCGCCGGCCCTCTCGCCGACGGCATCCCCGAAATCCCTGTGCCCGATCTTGGCAACGGCTTAATCGATATCCCGCTCGACGTCTTCGCCAACACCCTGCCCGACAAGCACGTGCGCGGCTACGTGCAGTCCTGGAACTTCACGGTGGGGAAGGAACTCCCCGGCGGCTTCAACGCCGAGGCGGGTTACGTGGCCAACCGGCAGGTCCGGCAGCTCGGCTTCCTGGAACTGAACTGGGCGCCCATCGGCGGCGGGCAGGCCGGGCGGCAGTTGAACAGGGCCTTCGGCCGCACCGCCAACACCCGCATGGTCAGCCCCATTGGCAACTCCCACTACGACTCGCTCCAGGCCCGCCTCCAGCGCCGTTTCGCCAACGGCTTCCTCCTGCACGCGGCCTATACCTGGAGCAAGTCCATCACCACCAACGGATCCGCCGACAGCAGCGGCACTCTCCCCATCGCCATCCCCGAGTACTACGGTTTGAACCGGCAGGTGAACGACTTCGACCGCACCCACAACCTCCAGATCACCAAGGTCGCCGAGCTGCCCTTCGGCAGGGGCAAGCGCTACCTCAACCAGGGCGGCATCGCGAGCGCCGTGCTGGGCGGCTGGCAGCTCAACAGCATGCTCAGCTTTTACACCGGCGCGCCCTTCTCGGTCACCGCCGGCGGCACTTCGCTGAACGCCCCCGGCAACACCCAGCGCGCCGACCAGATCAAGCCCAAGGTGGAAAAGCTCGGCGGCATCGGCCGCGGCCAGGCCTTCTTCGATCCCCTGGCCTTCGCTCCCGTCAACGACGCCCGCTTCGGCAACGCCGGCTTTCGCTCCCTCCGCGGCCCCGGGGTCGCCAACTGGGACTTCGGCATCTTCCGCAGCTTCACCGTGAAGGAAGGCATGACCCTGCAGTTCCGCGCCGACAGCTTCAACTTCACCAACACCCCGCACTTCAACAATCCCGGCGCCAACGTGAATAACCTGCGGCTGGCCCCGGACGGCTCGGTCCAGGATCTAAATGGCTTTGGTGAAGTCCTCAGCGCCTGGGGCGAACGCCAGTTCCGCTTCGGCCTGCGCCTGAGCTTCTGAACTCGACGCGCGGGCCGGACCGCCGCGCCCCGTCCGTGCACCCATTGACCGGCGCCGTCGAGTGCGAGATGCTCAGAAGCGGAGCTACGCATGAGCATTCCTCCAGCACCACCCGCACCGCCTCCACCTCCCGCGGGGGGCCCCGCAAGAGTGCCGCGGGGCCAGTGGGCCCAGGCCGACCCTTACATGCGGGTTCGCTTCGGCAACAACGTTGCGCCCTTTCCCGATGCGGTGAAGTACAGCTTCGAATGGTGGTTTAACCAGTTCTGGCGCGAGTGTCCCGACCGCGACCGCCGGGCCTTCTACATCGAAATGCTGAACCCCGACGGCACGCCCAAGAATCCCAACCTCTCCAACCCGCAGAAGCGGGACCTTCTCACCCGCATGCTGCGCAGCGGCTTCGCCGAGTTCCCCGCCGGCTACCTGGAGAGGGACGATCTCACCCTCCCCGGCGTGCGATCCGGCCCCAACCGCGTCCACGTGGCCTTCCGCGGCGACTTCCGCAACCCCAGCGAGGTCCGCATGCACCAGGGCACCTATGCCAAGGCGTCGCTGCCCGCGCTGCGCTCCTCCATGAACATGTCGCGGCCCTGGCACCCCTTCTCCGACCTCCAGATCCGGAAGAAGCTCTACTTCCGCCGCTGGAACGCCGACAACTGCCTGTACACCGTCGTCAGCATCGCCGAGGATTTCGCCACCGCCACCAAGTTTCCCCTGATGTGCGACATGGAATCCTGGCAGTTCGGCACCGCGGTGGTCACCGCGCACGGTTACACCGGCGGCGAGGACGTGCGCCGCCTGGCCGCCGTCTTCGGCGGAGCCGTGCCCTCGGCCGCGCGGCCCGGCGCGCCCGCACAGAAGATCCTGAAGGCCTCGCGCACGAACATCTACGTGGTGAAGACCTATTTCGCCTTCAACACGCGCCGCATGCAGGACGTCGGCCCCGCCGGCAGCCCCTTTCCCGAGCGCGCCGTCCGCGGCATCCCCTGGAGCCGTCACCTGGCCCGGGTGCGCATCGAGCGCATCCACTACGGCCAGGATTCCAACGACGGCCACCTCATCATCGTGCGCGGCTTCGAATGGCTGCACCCCCGCGCCACCCTCGCCCACATCCTGGGCAGCGCCGCCTCGGTCGGCATTCTCGAAGGCTTCCTCAAAAACCTCGAGCAGCGCGGCGCCCTCCTCGCCGGCCAGGGCGGTATCGACTTCAAGACCGAGGCCAGCAACCCGGCCGTTCGCATCGAGAAGGTCGTCAAGGTCGATCTCCCGGGCTACTGGTCCTGACCACGGGTGGCGAAGCGGGGTTGCGATCGCCGGGCAGCCTTCAAGGCTGCTCCATAACGCCGGAGCGAGCTTCAACCCCGCTTGATGCGATCCCCGGTCAGAAGCTGAGCCGCAGCCCGAACTGCATCTGCCGCGGCGTATTACTCTGCCGCAGCCGGATCAGCCCGAAGTCGGCCGAGGTCACGCCGATGGTGGGACCCGCCCAGTTCACCTGGTTCACCGCGTTAAACATCTCGGCGCGGAAATCCAGGCCCACCCGCTCGGTCACCGCGAAGCGCTTCTCGATCAGGGCGTCCCAGTTCATCTTGCCCGGGTTGCGCACGTCCGGCAGCGTGCGGCTCACGTTGCCGAACTGGAACTGCGGCGTGCGATAGAAGGCGTCCTTGTTGAAGTACGGGGCGCCGTCCTCGAAGGTGGGGCCGTCCGGCAGCGCCGCCGGCTGGCCGGTGGCCATGGGACGCATGCCCCGCCCGCCCCCGTAGGAGGCGCTGTCGTTGTTGGAGGTCACGTAGGCAACCTGGCCGTTGTCCCACGACAGCAGCCCGGCGATCGCCCACCCGCCGATCACCCGCGCCAGAACCCCGCGGCTGGCCCACCTCTTCCCCACGCCCAGCGGCAGCTCGTAGCGGTAGCTCAACCGCACGATGTCCGGGATGTGCTGGTAGGAAAGCGACCGGTCGCAGGCGTAGCAGTAGTTGTTCATCAACCCCGGGGTGCGGCTCAGGAAATTCCCGATCTCTCCTACGTTGTCGATGCTCTTGCTGTGCGTCCAGGAGAACAGCACAGCCAGACCGTCGCTGAAGCGCCGCTCCACCTTCACCTGCATGGCGTGATAGCTGGAGTGCCCGATGGGGGTCTGCTGCGCGATCACGTCCAGGAACTGCGGGTAGGGCCGCAGAAGCTGTCCCAGCGTCACCGTCTCCCGGCTCAACGTGGAGGTCGGGTCGGTGATGTGACCGTAAAACGGGTTGGCAACCTGCTGGTTCAGCTTGCTGCCCAGCGCCATCTGGTCCAACGGCAACTGGTTGAGATTCTCTCCGCTGCTCTGGTCGTTATAGCCGCTCGGCAGCCCCACGCCGCTGGTCCCGATGTAACCGAGATCCACCACCACCGACCACGGCAACTGGCGCTGCACGTCGAAGGACCACTGCACCTGGTACGGCACGTGCTGCTGCCGCAGCGGCCCCACGATCTTCTGTCCCAGGTTGGTCGCCAGCCCCAGGGTGTTCCCCGTGGGCGGCTGGATGCCGTCCGGGAACGGGTTGTCCAGGTTGCGGATGGGCGTGTAGCCGTCCGCTTCGCGGGTGAGCGAACGGGTCTCCCGCTGGAATCCCTGCGCCACGTCGGTCCATGGCACGGAGGGATGATGGAAGAGGCCCAGACCGCTGCGCACCACCGTCTTCTCGCTCACCCGGTAGGCCAGCCCGATACGCGGGTCGAAGTTATTCGTATCGGTGAGCTGCGTGCGGCGGCCCTGGCTTCCCCCCACGAAGGCGATGCCGCCGCGCAGGTTCGGGTATCCCGGCACCACGCCCGCCAGCGGCGATGGGCTGGTCAAATCCAGGTAGACGTACTGATCGTTCTCCTCGATGGAGGGAGTCTCCACGCTATAGCGCAGCCCCGGCGTAATGGTCAGGGACGGGGTGATGCGAATCTCGTCCTGGATGAAGCCGGCGTAGTAGTCGTGGTAGTGCCGCTCGTCCGGACGGTAGTTGTAAGTGATGGAGGCGATGCCGCTCATCATGTCGGCCAGGCCGTGGCCGGTGCCGGATGCCGCCGCATCCGGGTTGGGCCCGCTGGTGGAACCGCCGGCGGAAATCGAAAGCGGCCGGTGGATGTCCAGCCGGGTGTGATAGCGCCGCCAATCGACGCCGGTCTTGATGGTGTGCCGCCCGCGCAGCAGCGTGACGCTGGCCTTGTACTGCCAGCTCCGCGCGATCGAGGCGTTGTAGCCCGACCCGGTCGGCCCCACGCCGCTCAACGACGACATGGTAATCAGCGGGAAGAAGCGTATGCGCTGCCCCTCTCCGAAGTTCTGCGGGAATCCCAGGGTGGTGTAGTCGAACCCCAGGGTCTTCGGCTGCCGGATGGAAGCCGTGCGGTTGAAGGAGAACTGGTGCTCCAGGATGGCGGTGGGGGTGATGGTCCAGGTGTGGCTGCCGGCCCAGTTGATGCCCGGAATGGAGTTGGGCGTCTGCACCGGCGTGGCGATGTTCCCGTAGTAGTTGGGGTCCGCGGCCGTGTTCTCGAAGCGGTTGTAGCGCCCGAACACGCTGTGCCGGGAACTCAGCAGGTGATCCACCCGGTAGTCCTGGCGATCCATGTCCAGCCGCTTGGCGCCCTGCGCGAAGAAATTGCTCGTATTGCTCAGTCCCACGCCCGGCTGGTTCGGCGCGGGGTAGTACTGGACGATGTTCTGGGCGATGGGGTGGATCAGGTGGGCCGGAACCACGTTGCCGGGGAACTGGTCGCGGATGTAGCGCGTGGTTCCCGCGGGACGGTTCGGATCCGGCCGCGTGCTGAACGGGTCGAAAATCCGGATCGGCGCCCCGTTGCTTTGCAGCGATTGCGAAAAGTCCCCGCGGCGCTCCAGCTCCGTCGGCACCGTGCCGGTGAACCGCGCCGCGCTGCGCTCCCGCAGCGCCTCGTAGGCGGCGAAGAAGAAGGTGCGGTTGCGCCCGTCGTACAGCTTGGGGATGTACACCGGCGCCCCCAGCGTGTAGCCGTACTGGTTGCGCTTGAAGCTCTGCCGCTCCTGTCCCGCGCGGTTGGCGTTCCAGCCGTTGGCGTCCAGCACGCTGTTGCGCAGGAACTCGTGCACCGTGCCGTGCGGCGTGTTGGTGCCGGACTTGATGGCGAAGCTCACCACCCCGCCCCCCGTGCGTCCGAACTCCGCCGCGTACGGGCTGGTGAAGACCTTAAACTCCTGAATCGCGTCCACCTG
>JAWLGN010000268.1:0-7666 GCA_041685075.1 Bryobacteraceae bacterium | reverse complement strand
CGCCACCCGGGCGGAGTACCTCGAGAAGGTGGGGGCGGCGGCGCGCCGCCTGGCAGAGCGGGGCTACCTGCTGGACCGCGACGTAGCCGCCACGGTGGATCTCGCGGCCGCCGAATGGGACCGGCTGATGGGCGCGGGCCGGTAGCGGGGAGGCGAATATGGCTGCCGATTCCCTCATGGTCCCCGCGCCGGTTCTGCGGGAGTGGCTCGAGCGCATGCTGGCGGCGGCCGGCGTACCCCAGGCGACCGCCTGCCTCACCGCCGATTCGCTGGTAGCGGCCAACCTGCGCGGCGTGGACTCCCACGGGGCGCAACTGGCGGTTTTCTATATTGCCCGCATCCTCTCCGGCGACATGGATCCCCGCGCCGAGGGGCACGTGGTTTCCGAGAACGGCTGCACCCTGATCTACGACGGCGAAAACGGCATGGGGCAGCGGGTTTCGGAGATCTGCTGCTGTCATGCCGTGCGGATCGCCCGGGAGTACGGCGTGGCCGCGGTGAGCGCGCGCGAGTCCAACCATTTCGGCGCGGCGGCCTACTGGGCGCAGAAGATGGCCGATGCGGGGCAGATCGGACTGGTGTTCTGCAACGCCTCCACCATCGTGCCGCCGTGGCAGGGGAGCGAGCCGCGGCTGGGGACCAACCCCATTTGCATGGCGGCGCCGGGCCCCTGGCTGCTGGACATGGCCACCGCCACGGTGGCGATGAACCGTATCTACAAGGCCCGCATGGATGGGCAGGCGACGATACCGGTGGGCTGGGCGCTGGACGCCGCGGGTGTCCCCACCACCGATACGGCGGCGGCCGTCAAGGGCATGCCCATGCCGCTGGGCGGGTACAAGGGCAGCGGGCTGGGGATGATGGTCGAGATTCTCTGCTCGGTACTGAGCGGCGGGGCGCACCGGGAAGACGTGGCGGGCATCCACGTGAAGGGCCGGAAGTCGCGCGCCAGCCAGTTCTTTATGGCCCTGGACGTCGCACGGTTCATGCCGGTGGAGGAGTTCCGGGCGCGGCTGGAGCACCTGGTGGCGTACGTGAAGACCTCCGCCCCGGCGCCGGGGTACGACGAGGTGCTGGTGGCCGGCGATCCCGAGTGGCGCATGGAAGCCGAGCGCAAGCGCAGCGGTATTCCCATGGGCCGGGGGACTTGGGAGGAACTGGCACGGACCGCGGCGCTGGTGGGGGTGGCGGCGCCGGCGCTATAGAAAGGCCCGACCGGCCCGCGGGCCGTGGGCGAAGGCGTGCTTCCGGGTTCTGCGGAGTGCCTGCTACCGCTTCGTCCTGACGGTGGTCAGGATGCGGGCGACCATGGGGCGGGAGGCCAGTTCAAAGAAGCCGTCCACGTCCTCCTTCAGCAGGTCGCAGATCTCCGAGATGCGGGCGAAACAGTCCAGCCGGTGCTCCAGGGTGGTCTGCTTCGAGCTGAGCCGCTCGATGAGGATTTCGATAAAACGGACCTTGGCCTGAAGGGTTTCGGCGATGGGCGCGCCGTTGTCCTCCAGGAAGCGGCTGGCGGTTGCCTCGGCCTTCTGGAGTTCTTCATTACTCCAGCGGGCGAATTGGTTTTTCTCTTCCGGGTTCATGGGTCAAAACGCTGTTTCTTGCCGGTTTCGGGTTGGAGCCGGATCGTCAACGGGTGCCGGAGAGGGGGAGCACGGTCCTGAAGCTCACCCGCACAGGCTGGGCGCTTCAAGTGTACGGAACGTAACCATGATATCCCATTCGGCTGCACATATCCACAGCATTTCTGTCCATGCGCGGGCCGGGTCTCGAAGCAGGGGTGCGACGTGCTAAAATCAGGGTTTCGAAGCCGTTGAAAAATAAAGGCCAGAATCCACTACGCTGCCCGCACTGCCGTCGCAGCGACGTGCGGCCCTCTTGGCCGGCGGGCATCGGCGACACCATCGCGCGCTTGTTTTCGCGGCACCCCTACCGCTGCCGGGTCTGCGGGCACCGGTTCTACCGCCGAGCGCTTGCCGGAGCGCCGCAAAAGGATTCCTGACCGCCTCTGTCGGTCGTGCCTAAATTCTTGCTAAAATAGAAGTTAAACCTTCCGAGGAGCAGCATTGCCAGAACAGGACAACCCACCACAAGGCCCTCCCACTCCGCCCGTGGGGCCGCAGATACCGCTCGGCGGAGACGGCAATCTCCTTCCCATCAACATCGAGGAGGAGATGCGGCGATCGTACCTCGATTACGCCATGAGCGTGATCGTGGGGCGCGCGCTGCCCGACATTCGCGACGGGTTGAAGCCGGTGCACCGCCGCATTCTTTTCGGCATGCACGAGATGGGGCTGGCGCCCAACCGGCCCACGCGCAAATCCGCCAAGATCACCGGCGAGGTGATGGGCAAATACCACCCGCACGGCGACAGCGCCATCTACGACGCGCTGGTGCGGATGGCGCAGCCGTTCGCCATGCGCTATCCCCTGGTGGAAGGCCAGGGGAACTTCGGTTCGATTGACGGCGATCCGCCCGCGGCCATGCGCTATACGGAGGCGCGGCTGGCGCGTATTGCCACCTCTCTGCTGGTCGACATCGACAAGGAGACGGTCGATTTCCGTCCCAACTACGATGAAAGCGAGCAGGAACCGGAGGTGCTGCCGACGCGGGTTCCCAACCTGCTGGTGAACGGTTCGGCCGGTATCGCGGTGGGGATGGCGACCAACATCCCGCCGCACAACCTGACGGAGATTATCGACGCCGCCATACGGTTGATTCAGCACCCGGACACGCCGCTATCGAAGATCATGGAAATGGTGCAGGGGCCGGACTTCCCGACCGGCGGCTTCATTCTGGGCCGCCAGGGCATTCTGGACTACTTCACCACCGGACGCGGCCAGTTGAAGATCCGGGCGCGCGCCGCCATCGAGCCCTTCGGGAAAGACCGCGAGCAGATCGTGGTAACCGAGATTCCCTACCAGGTGAACAAAGCGCGGCTCATCGAGCAGGCCTCCGCACTGGTGAACGAGAAGAAGATCGAAGGCATCTCGGACATTCGCGACGAGAGCGACCGCGACGGCACCCGCGTAGTCTTCGAGTTGAAGCGCGGGGAGCACGCCGAGGTCGTGCTGAACAACCTCTACAAGCACACGCAACTCCAGGTGGGCTTCGGGGTGATCATGCTCTCGATCGTGAGCGGGCAGCCGCGCGAGATGGGCCTCCTGGGCTATCTCAACCACTTCATCGACCACCGCGCCGATGTCGTGCGGCGGCGCACGAACTACGAACTGCGCAAGGCCCGCGAGCGCGAACACCTCTTGCTGGGCTTTCAGAAGGCGCTCCAGAACCTGGATGAGGTGATCCGGCTGATTCGCGCGGCGGGTTCCCCCAGGGAAGCTCGCGATACCCTGATCGCGCGCTTCGAGTTCACCGAGAGGCAGGCTCAGGCGATCATCGAGCTGCAGTTGCAGCGGCTCACCGGGATGGAGCAGCAGAAGATCCTCGACGAACTGGCCGATATCCAGCGGCGCATCGCCGAGTACCTGGAGATTCTGGGTTCGGAGAAGGTGCTGCGCGGTGTGATTGTCAAGGAACTGCGCGCGGTGCAGAAGGAATACGGCGACGAGCGGCGCACCCAGATTATCGAGGACACCGGCGAGATCCGCCTGGAAGACCTGGTGGCCGAGGAAGACGTGGCCGTCACCGTGACCCACGAAGGGTATCTGAAGCGCACCGCGGTGGACACCTACCGCCGGCAGGCGCGCGGCGGCAAGGGCCGCATCGGCATGGGCACCCGCACGGAGGACTTCCTGGAGCACCTCATCATCGCCTCCACCCACGCCTACATGCTGATCTTCACCGATAAGGGGCGGGTCTACTGGCTCAAGATCTACGAGATCCCGGATGCCAGCACCGTCGGGAAGGGCAAGCACATCTCCAACCTCATCAACCTGCAGCCGGGAGAGAACGTGAAGGCGTTCATGGCGGTGCGGGAGTTCGAAGCCGGCAAGTACATCGTGATGGTGACGCGGAGCGGGGTGATCAAGAAGACCGAACTGACGCAGTTCAGCAATCCCATGTCGCGCGGCATTATCGCCTTGAAGCTGGACGAAGACGACGAACTCATCGCGGCGCGCATGACCAACGGGAACAACTACATCTTCCTGGGGTCGTACAACGGGCAGGCCATTCGCTTCAAGGAGTCCAACGTGCGGCCCATGGGCCGCCCGGCGCGCGGCGTGCGGGCCATCAAGCTGGCCGAAGGCGACTACCTGGTGGGCATGGAGGTGGTGAATGAGGAAGACCTGATTCTCTCCATCTCCGAAAACGGCTACGGAAAGCGCACCCCGCTGAAGGACTACCGCCTGACGGCGCGCGGCGGTAAGGGCGTGATCAACATGAAGACCACGCAGCGCAACGGCAAGGTGGTGGGCATTCTCTCGGTGCGCGAAGACACCGATATCATGATCATCACCAAGGAGGGGAAGATCATCCGGCTGGAGTCCGGCGAGATTCGGCAGGCTGGGCGCTCCACCCAGGGAGTACGGCTGGTTCGAATGGAGGAAGGCGACCGGGTCGCCGCCGCAAGCGTGATCCCCGATTCGGTCGAGAACGGCGGGGCGAAGCCGAACGGGCAGTCGGATCTGCCGCTGCAGTAGAGGCCGGTTTGCGAACCGGCCCCCGGAGGGCGCGTTCGGCCGCCAGGTCCGGGTGGATGCCGTTCGGGGGTGTCTGGGCGATGGTGCGGGCGATCAACGCGCCCAGCCCGATGACCGCGAAGGCCGAGGTGAAGTAATCCAGCACCGGCAGCAGCCAGGCGGTCTGGGGCCACTCGGCCGGCGGGAGAACCTGCGGCCGGTGAATCAGGGTGACGGCGAAGGCCACCCAGTGGCTCACGCAGTACTGGCAGGTGATCCCCTCACCCAGAAAATCGTTGCGCCGCCGGATCCAGTTCCGCAGGGGCCGCAGCACTCGCGCACGCGAAAGAGTGGTGGAGATGCTCCAGACGACGATGCTCAGAACCACCCATTCGAAGAGCACCTGCGCCACCGTTATCCTCCGAAGCCTTCCACGCTGAGGGCGGCAATCTTGCTCTCATCGCAGACGGCGCATCCGCGCGCCAGTTTACAGCGCGTGACGGCATAGGGGCGGAAGCCGTCGTAATCCAGGTTGACGATCCAGACGGGATAACCGGCGTCCAGCTTGCCGCGCGCGCCAACCAGAGCCAGCGCCACGTGGAAGGCGATGCCGGCGACGGCCAGCACGCTTCCCCACAGGCCGGTCCGGCCGGGCACGCGCGTTTCATCGAAATCCGGGTCGGTGTAGCGTTCGGGGGCGAGGGCGGCCTGCTCTTCCTCTTCTCCGGGTTCGCGAAATTGCGCGAAGCATTCCCGGCAGGGCGTGCGGCCCGGCAGATAGAACTGCACTTCGCCGGCGCGCACGGCGCCGTAAGCCCCCACGTAGAGCGCCGGCAGCCCCTTGGCCAACGCCACCGCGTTGACCAGGGACTCGCAGCGGCGCGAATCGACGGCCGAGAGGATCACGCCGTCGGCGTCGCGGAAAGCTTCCCGCCGGGCCTCCACTTCCAGTTGCGGATTGATCTCCAGCAGCCTGGCGGCGAGCGCTTCCGCTTTGGGCCGGCCCACGTCCCGCGCAGTCAGAACGTGGCGGCCGAGATTTTCGACCGCCAGCGTCTCCGGATCGATCAGGGTCAGACGCCCCAGACCGGCGCGTACCAGCATATCGGCGAGCGCCGATCCGAAACTGCCGCACCCCACGATGGAGACGTGCCGGTCTTTGAGTACTTCTCGTTCGATCGGATTCCTGGCGTAGAACATGACTTAACGGACCAGGCTTGGCTGGCCGTCGTGCTCCTCCAGGTACTTCACCGCGGCCAGCAGCATGTTCGCAAAAGTGGAGGTGGCGGCGCGCCACTTGCCGTACACGCACAGCCGCCGCCGCTCCTGCCCCAGCCAGTGATGGCCCACATTCGGTTCGATACGCACATCGGGCGGGGACTGGGGGTAGGTGGCCTCGTCGCTTTCGAGGACGACATGGTAGATCCGGCCCGATCTGCTACCCTTCAACCAGCCCTCGAAACCGAAAGCGGGCCGCCTGAAGAAGGGCTGGAACTGCGGAAAGACGCTGTGCATCAATTCCTGCTCCTTCTGCCATCGCAAATCGGTCAGCATGGCACTCCCCCAGGCGGCCGCTGTCGCTCAGGCCCACGTGGTTTTCGGCAAACGGACCCTGCGTTCCTTTGGCTCTTCCGGGCTATCGAGACGAATCACAGCTTCATCCCCGAAGACCTCGACCTCGGGAACCTCGCGATCTTCCGGCAAGGTCTCTTCGACCAGGACATCTTCCTTCATCGGCATGGTGTTCTCCTTTGGTGTTTGCACATCGGGGGGAATTGCGGCGCGAAAAGGCGCCAGAAATCGCGCAGAGCGGCACGGTGTATCGGCTTTGGAACTCGACCGTATGCAACCATACTGCCGCTCCTCCTCCAACGCGACCCGCACCCGCGCCCCGCCGGGCGGGACGCCGCGCACGCCGTCAGGGCATAGCGGGCCCTGCGCCAAGGAACAACTGCAAGGCCGTTGCGTCGTGCGAGGCAGCGATACTCGACAGCCAAACGCACAGCAGGATGGTGATCACCAGCAGACAGCAGATGACGAAGGCGTGCATGAACGGTTCAGCTTCCTGCCCCTGGTTACGAGGGTCGTCGGCCCAGCACCGAGCCTCTTCCTCGGTGAAATTCAGCTCCTCGTCGCCCATCGGAACCCTTCCCTGCATTCATCCTAGCATCGGCGTTGCCAATCGTGAACCCGATTTCGGTGCCGGACGTCCGATGGGATGTGCCGCCCAAGACACCGTGGCGGAAGGGGCGCCGCAGGGTGCGCAAGAAACGCGTTCCGTAGTAAATTGGTGGCTAAAGATACCTTCAGGACGCGTATGCACTGCTATGACGGGTCCCGAACCTACGGTCATGATCGAGGCCGCCGGCCTCAGTAAATTCTACGGCTCCTTTGCCGCCATCCGGGACGTATCCTTTACAGTACCGCGCGGGCAGGTGGCTGCCTTTCTGGGTCCCAACGGGGCGGGTAAATCCACGACCATGCGGATCCTCACGGGTTATCTCGCGCCCAGCGCGGGCACGGCGCGCATTGCCGGGCTGGACGTGGCCACCGAACGGATCCGGGCGGCCGGCCGCGTCGGGTATCTGCCCGAGAACGGGCCGCTCTATCCGGAGATGACGCCGCTGGCGCTGCTGAAGTTCTTCGGCCGCGCGCGGGGCCTCGAGGGCGGCCGCTTGCGCGAGCGCATCGACGCGGTCGTGGAGCGGTGCTCGCTGGAGACCGTGATCGAGAAAGGCATTCGCAAGTTAAGCAAGGGCTACCGGCAGCGCGTGGGCATGGCGCAGGTGCTGCTGCACGAACCGGACGTGCTGATTATGGACGAGCCCACCAGCGGCCTGGACCCCAACCAGACCCGCGACGTGCGCCGCACCATCCGGGACCTGGGAGCCAGCAAGACCATCCTGCTCTCCACCCACATTCTGCAGGAGGTGGAAGCCATGGCCGACCGGGTGATCCTGATCAACGGCGGCCGCATTGTGTTCGACGGCACGCCCGCGGAGATGCGCGGCAACCACGCCACGCTGGACGATGCCTTCCATGCCCTGACCGAGGAGGCGCCATGCGCGGCCCAGGCGTAATCCGGG
>JAWLGN010000267.1:0-7669 GCA_041685075.1 Bryobacteraceae bacterium | reverse complement strand
CGCAACATGCAGAACTTCGCGCTGCTGAAATCGCTGGGAGCCTGCCGCAGGCCGGTGCTGCTGAAGCGCGGCATGAGTTCCACCATCAAGGAACTCTTAATGTCGGCCGAGTACATCGTGGCGCACGGCAACCCGAACGTGATCCTGTGCGAGCGCGGCATCCGCACCTTCGAAACCGAGACCCGCAACACCTGCGACATCTCGGCGGTGCCGGTGCTGAACCAGTTGACGCACCTGCCGGTGATCGTGGACCCGAGCCACGCGGCGGGCAAGCGCGCCCTGATTCCGGCACTGGCGCGGGCGGCGGTGGCGGTGGGAGCGGACGGCATCATCGTGGAGGTGCACCCCTGCCCGGAGAAGGCCGTCAGCGACGGGGCGCAGTCCCTCACCTTCCCGCAGTTCAGCGCCATGATGCAGCAGTTGAAGGGCTACATCGAGCTGTGGAAGGAGTCGCGCATGGCCGAGTGCGCGGCGGCTGTGTGATACTCGAAACGTGAACAAATACCGCGGGTGGCTGCTGTGGACCTCCGTGGCAGCCCTGGCGGGCCTGCTGATTGGGGCCATTCTCTGGCAGCGTTCGCGGGCGCAGGCGACGCCCGAGGCGCTGTGGCGGCGGCTTCCGGCGCGAGAGGCCGCGGTGCTCTACGTGGATTTTGCCGCGCTGCGGCAAAGCGGGCTGCTGGAGATGGCGGCCGCTTCGGCCACCGCGGCCGAGCCCGAGTACCGCGAGTTCGTCGAACGCACGGGCTTCGATTACACCACGGATCTGGACTCCGCCATGGTGGCGTTCGCGCCGTCGGGCCGTTATTTCCTGGTGCGCGGGCGTTTCGACTGGGCGCGGCTGCGGGCCCACGCGGCCGGCTCCGGGGGGCGCTGCCGCAACCAGTTCTGCACCCTGCCCGGCAGCACGCCCGAACGCAATATCTCGTTCCTGCCGCTGCGCGACAACCTGATGGCGCTGGCGGTGAGCCGCGACGACCTGGCGGCCGACCTGCTGACGCGGCCGGGCCGGGAGACGCCCGTGCCCGAGTTTCCCCGCGACCCGGTCTGGCTGACCCTGGCGGGCGAGGCGCTGCGCGGCGGCCAGGAACTGCCGGCGGGCACCCGCATGTTCGCCCGCGGGCTGGAGAATGCCGAGCGCATCATGCTCTCCCTGGGACCCGACGGCCAGCGCTGGGCGGTGCGCATGGAGGTGCGCTGCCGCACGGCGGAAGAGGCTGCCCAACTGGCCTCCACCATGAGCCGCGCCACGGCCACGCTGCGCAGCATGATCGAGCGCGAGCGCCACACCCCCAACCCGCGCGACCTGAGCGGCGTGCTGGCCGGTGGAACCTTCCGCAGCGAAGGCGCGCGCATGCTCGGGCACTGGCCCGTGGAGCGGGTCTTCTTCGAAGAGGTGTTCCGCTCCGGCGCGCCCTCCTGAGGCGGGCTACCGCCCGGCCGATTTCACGCGATCCATGTAACGCATGGCGGTCACGTCCAGCCGGATCATGTCGCCCGGCTTGATGAATTGCGGCACCATCACCTCGACGCCGTTCTCCAGGGTGGCGGACTTCCAGGTGCTGTCCGCCTGCTGGTGCACGGGCGGGGCGGTTTCGGCAATGCGCACTTCGAGAATATCCGGGAACAGAACGTTCACCGGCCGCTCTTCGACGAATTCGACCTGCAGCGCCATCTCGCCCTCGAGGAAGCGGGAGCGATCGCCGAGCATCTGGTTGGGGATGGCGGTCTGCTCGTAGGTGTTGGGATCCATGAACCAGCTCTGGCCGGCGTCGGTGTAGAGGAACGAGAGGGTGCGGCGCTCGACGGGGAGATCTTCCAGGCGCAGTTCCGGACGGAAGCTGGTCTCCCAGAGGGTGCCGGTAGAGAGGTTCTGCAGGCGGACGTGCGCGGTGCCGCCCATCTTGCCCTGCCCGGGGTGGTAGTCGCAGGCCACGACGCGGTACGCCTGGCCCTCGTAACGGATCGCCATGCCGGCTCGCAGTTGCGATGCGATGACCATCGATAGCCTCCGGTGCTCTTCACTATACACCGGGACTGTGGAGTGATGTCGGGGGCGCGGGGCGGCGCGCGGGCGGCAGCGGGCGCCAAGTGGTGCGGCGGCGGTCAACGGGCGGCGGCGGGCGCCGGGAGGGGCTTTTCCGGCGGATCGGCGAACTTGATGATGAGGGAGACGCGGCGGTTGCGGCTGTCGTGCGGGTCGTCGGGGACGGCGGGGCGGCGGTCGGCATAACCCCGCACCTCGGCGATGCGCTCGGGTTCCAAACCCGAGGCCACCAGGGTACGCCGAGCCGTGTTGGCGCGGTCCACCGAGAGATCCCAGTTGCCGTAGGCTTCGAGCGCGCTGGAGCGGTAGGGGCGCGCGTCGGTGTGGCCCTCGATGACTACGCTGTTGGGGAGGTTCTGGAGTTCGCGGGCCAGCATCTCCAACAGCCGGACGCCCAGGCCGGAAGGGCGCGGGCTGCCGCTCTCGAAGAACATGCCGCCCTCGCTCTCCATCAACTCGATGCGCAAGCCCTCGCCGGTAACGGTGAAGTGCACGTACTTGCTGAACTGCTCGATGCCCAGCACGGAGGCCATGGCCAGGGCCAGGCGCTCGCGGAGCTGCTCGACGTTGCTGCTATCCACCGGGATGGCCTGGCCGGCGCCGGCCTGCGCGCTGCCCGTCAGGCGCGCGTGACCGCGCGGATCCTGGAAATAGGCGCTGACGGCCTGGCGTACGTCCTGTCCAGCGGTGATGAGCCAGAGGACGATGAACAGCGCCATGAGGGCGGTGACAAAGTCCGCGTAGGCCACCTTCCAGGCGCCGCCGCGGCGGCGTACGGGCGCGGGGCCGGATCCCTCAAGCATGGGTCACCGCGGGTGCGGGGTCGGGTTGGTAGCCGGCGCGGCGCACGGCCTGCTCCATCTCTTCGAAACCGGGGCGCACGGCGGGCGGCAGAGAGCGCCGGGTGAACTCGACCGCCACCAGGGGCGAGGCGCCGGTCATGAACGTCACGGTGCCTACCCGCAGGGCGTGGAGAAAATCGCTGCGGCTCTCGTTGCGGCACTCCAGGTGGTAGGCCAGCGGCCCCACCACGCCGTAGCAGAGAAGAATCCCGAGGAAGGTGCCCACCAGGGCGGCGGCTACCTTCTGCCCGATCTCGCTGGCCGGCCCGCCGAGCGACTGCATGGTGACCACCACCCCCAGCACCGCAGCCACAATGCCCAGGCCGGGGAGCGCGTCGGCCAGGGTGGAAAGCGCGTTGACCGGCCGGTGGCTCTCGCGGCGCTGCGCCTCGATATCCAGCCCCATCAGCCGCTCCATGTCGGGCGCGCCGATGCCCGCCGCCACCGCCATGCGCAGCGAGTCGCACAGGAAGGCGCAGGCTTCGCTATCCCGCAGGAACTCGGGGCAGGCGCCGAACAGGTGGCTGGTTTCGGGCCGCTCGATCTGGCGCTCCAGTTCCGGCCCGCCGGTGCGGCGCGCGAAATTGAAGAGCTGGTAGAGCATGCGCAGCATGGCGGCATAGAACTCCGGAGTGTAGCGCTGCGGGCGGAAGACGCTGCGCACCCCGCGCAGCATCTGGCGGATGTTGCGGGGAGGATTGGAGATGAGAACGATCCCCAGGGCGGCGCCGCAGATGATGAGCAGCTCGGCCGGCTGCATGAGCACGAGCAGGTTGCCGCGCTCCAGCACATAGCCGCCCAGCACGGCCGCGAAAACACAGATCAGGCCGATGGCGATCAGCACGGGACAGGACCTCCCAACGGGTATAGTACGTCTGCGGTTTCGGGCATCCTCGAAAATCTTATCGGCCCGGGCGGAAGCGGCTTTAACGATGTTTTCGGGCGGCCTTATACGCTGGCCACGGCGCAGGGCGACTGCCGGATGATGGCGTAGGCGTTGGTGCGCAGGCGGCCGAAGACGCCGCCGGCCGAGCCGCGGCCGATGACCAGCAGCCCGGCGCCCAGGCGCGCGGCCGCGCCACAGACCACGCGGGGCGGGTCGCCCGGCTCGATGATCACCTCGGCCTCGAGGCCCGCCTGCCCGAGCAATGCGGCGATTTCGCCGCCGATGCGGCTCTCCATTTCGGCGCGCCGGGCGGGGTCGGGCTGCGCGGCGCTGTCCGGCGCGCAGGTAGGGGCGTGCAGCACCGTGAGGGCGCCGCCGAAGGCGCGCTGCATGGCGCCGGCCCACTCCAGGGTTTTCAGCGACTGCGGGCCCAGGTCGATGCCGCACAGGATCCGGCGCATGGATTCCGGCTCCACGGCGGGCGCCTCCTCCATGTGGGCGCCGGTCCACACCGGGCAGTCGGCGTCGTGCAGCACTTTAGCGGTGATGGAGCCGAGGATAAAGCGGCGGAAGTGGCCGTAGCCGTGGGTCGGCATGACGATCACCCCCATCTGCTCCCGGTGGGCGAACTCCACGATGCGGCGCGCGGGGTCGCCTTCCAGCACCACGCGGCGTACCCGAAGATTGGCGAGTTCCTCCACCAGGAAGCCGTCCAGCTCCTTCTGTACCTGGGCCGAACGGGTGGCGTACAGTTCGGTGAGCATGGAGCCGCCGATCTCCAGCGCGCCGAACTCGTAGTGCGGCGGCGTGAGCACGTGCAGCAGGGTCAGTTCGGCATCGAACCGGCAGGCCAGCATGCGCGCGTAGCGGGCCGCGCCCAGCGAACGCTCCGAAAAATCGACCGGCAGCAGAATCTTCGAGAGGGACCGCATAATCACCTCCTGAAACACGGTACCACGGCGGGCGCGGGAGTGCGTTCCGAGTGGCACGGCCCGTGCTGGCCGGAACTCCCACCGGAGGCAACTATGGCGGAACCGAACTTGGAACAGCTCAAGCAAAAGTACCAGGCGGTACTGAACGTCATTCAGCAAAGCGGCTCGCGCTTGCAGAACGTGCACATCGAAAACGGCAAGCTCCTGATTCGCGCGGAGGCGCCCTCGCAGGAGGCCAAGAACCGCATCTGGGACCAGATCAAGATCGTGGATGCGAGCTACCCGGATCTGACCGCGGATATCACGGTGGCGGGCGGCCAGACACAGGCGGCCGGAGCGGCCACGGGCGGCGGCCAGAGCACCCGCACCTACGTCGTCCAGCCGGGCGACAGCCTGTCGAAGGTCGCCCGGCAGTTCTACGGCAACCCCAACGACTATATGCGGATCTTCAACGCCAACCGGGACCGGATCAAGGATCCCAACCGCATCCAGCCGGGCCAGGAACTGGTGATTCCCTAGCAGCCAGGGGGCGGGCGCGCCGGGCCCGCCCCGGATCACTCGGAGCGGACGAAGCGGAACAGTTCGTAGAAGGCGATGCCGTGATCGTCCGCTATGGTGGCCAGCCGTTCTTCGCGGAAGCCGAGCCGGCGGGCGGCGAGGAGCAGATTTTTCCGTGACCCGGAAAAGAATTCGTGGCCCTCGGTATGGACGATGAAGAGGTGATCCGGCTGGCTCATCCAGCCTTCCACAACCTGGAGGGCAAGATGGTCCAGTTCCGGACGGGAGAGAGGGTCGGTGGCCATGACGAGCGGGAGGGAGCCACGGCCGAGCAGGCGCAAGGTGTCAAAAATCCCCCAGTCGGCGACGTAAACCTGGCGGGCGGGCGCGCGGCGGACGAGGTCGGCCAAAGGGTGGACGGCAGGGGTCCAGTTCAGCGCACCGCCGTTGCGGACGATCTGGGCGTAGTAGTTGTTGGTGACCAGGAGGCCGGAGGCGGCCAGCACGGCCGTGAGGACGCCGGCGGCGGCAGCGCCCCGGGGCAGGTGGCGGGAGGCGGCGCCCAGGGCCACCGCGATGAACAGGTGCGGCGCGGGCCATAGCAGCACGGTGTGGTGCACGGAACCGCCGGCGTTGACGGTAAACGCCATCTGGAGCCAGGCCACGATCATGAAGACCAGGGCCGCGGCCATCACCCGCACCTCGCCCTTCCACCCCTGGCGGCGCCACAGCCAGAGCCCCAGGGCAAGGGCCAGCAGGAAACCGCAGCCCAGCAGGCTGCGGCGTGGCCGGCCGGAGATTTCGCTGAGCCAGGTGGAGGCGCCCTCGAGAGCCGTGCGGGGCGCGCGGGCGGCGGCCACTTCGTGGTCCTCCCGCACCAGCCAGCCGAACAGGGCGCTGCCGTCCAGGCTGGACCCCACGATGTACCACTTGCCCTCGAAACCGCCATCGGAAAAAGAAGTATTGGAGCGGAACGTCTCCAGGCGGTGATGGGGGCTGGCGTTATAGAGCACCAGCGGCAGGGCGCCGAGGAGAAATGCTCCCGCGGCCAGGGCGATGCGGCGAAGAGTGGCCAACCTCACAATCTCCCGGGGCCAGACCACCGCCAGGGCCACGGCCAAACCGCCCAGCATCCAGAAGAACAGCGCCTTGTCCCAGGCGCCCAGGCCGAAAACCAGGGCGGCGCCGGCCAGCGCCGGCCAGCGCTGTTTGGCGGCATAAACGGCCAGCAACAGGACGCCCCCGACTAAGCAGAGGTGTTGTAAGACCACCGGCCCCCAGTCGAAGACCCCGGTCAGGAGAAAACTGGTGTCGGCCGCCAGCAGGATACACCCGATGATAGCGGCCCGGCCGGGGGCCAGGCGCCGCAGCAGGAGATAGAACAGCCATAAGGTAAACGCCGCCCCCAGAACCACGGGGACCCGTAGGGAAAACACCGAAGGTGCCCAAAAATGAAACACCCCGGCATAAATCCAGCACTTCAGTGCCCCGAGGTAGGTCATCAGCATTACCGGGAGGCCGTGGCCGAAGATCCAGCGGTGGTAGACCACTCCGGGAGGGTCGTAGATTCCGGCGGCGAACAGCGCCTCGTCGTTCTGAATTCCCAGGGTGGGGACGAAGGCACAACCCATGGCAACAAAGGCGGCGCAAACCAGCAGGACGGCTGTGGGGGTGGTCTTTCCGATGGTGCTCCTCCGGTGGCGGCCGGGGTCTCTGGCCCGGCCTGTTTGCATGTTAACACCCGGGCAAAAAGGAGGGATGGGACTGGAACTTTTCGCTCACTTGCGGAGTCTATATGGTATTCCCTCAGTTTGGCACCCCGCTTGCTTGCAAGAGGTCTCATCACCGGCTCTAGATGGGAGCCGGACTGAGCGCCGAACTGGCCTGAGGGATGAAACTTTTCTGATAAGTTTTCGTCTATCTGATTCCGATATGGAGAGGGAGAAGAACGAAGCGAAGGATGACTTAACACAATCGCTCGCGGAAGGAGAACCCAGATGAACAAGACCGATCTCGAAAAATATAAGGCCATGTTGCTGGCCAAACAGGCTGAGTTGTCCAAGGGCTTGGCAAACCGGGAGGAGATCGCTATCCAAAAGGCCCCGGATGCCCTGGACGAAGTACAGTTGGCCGGCGAACGTGAGCTTGCGATACGCAACCTGGACCGGGATTCCAGCTTGTTGCGCCACGTCAGGGCCGCGCTGGCGCGGATCAATGACGGGACCTACGGAATCTGCCTGCACTGCGAAGAGGAGATCAAGCCGAAGCGCCTCGAAGCGGTGCCATGGACGCCGTACTGCATCCGCTGCCAGGAAGCCGCGGACCGCAACGAGTTCGAGTCGCCGGAGTCCCTGGACGAACTGCTGGCGAACGCCGCCTGAGGACGGCGAACGTCGGGACCGCGACTCCATGAAGGGCGCGCGCCAAGGCGCGCGCCCGTCGGGTCTCTACAGGGGGGCAAAGA
>JAWLGN010000266.1:0-7674 GCA_041685075.1 Bryobacteraceae bacterium | reverse complement strand
GTTCACGCCGTTCACCGTTGGAGCGAACAGCGGCGGGTAGGCCAGGTAGTAGAGCGACAGCAGCACCATGGCGCCTGCCGCCGCGGGCCGCGCGGCAAACCCCACCATCAGGGCCAGCCCGGAGAGCAACAGTCCCCAGATGTTGAGCTGGTCAACCACCCACAACAGCCCGGTTTGGCCGCCAAGCCATTGAAAGAGTCCCGCCAGGGGGCCCGTACTGGACTTCAGGTAGCCCGCCGAACTCCACCCTGCCTCCATCAGCTTGACCCACCCTTCATAGAAGAAGTGCCAGCCGATGGCCATCCGCAAAAGCGCCAGCGCTCCGTCGCGCCAGTGGCTCGAGAAAGACATGCCCACGCTCCCCATTCCGGAGTTTCGCCTTCCAATGTACCTCGAACGACAGCGGCTGTCCCAAGGTTTCATATTTCACCATGTGGAACCGGCTTCCATATATCAAGATTTTGGTTGACACCGGATCCGTCTGGCACCTACACTTTGGAGTTGTTCTTCTATCTTGCCTAAAAGCTAAAGGACCGCCCGATGAGCCAAGAAAAAGGGTCTTTGTCCGTAGGGATCCTGGGCTTGTGCCACCTGCACCCGCGTAGCTACGTACCCCTGCTGTCCGCCGTTGACGGGCTGCAACTGGTGGCCGCCGCCGACTCCAACGCCGCCGTGCTGGAGGCTTTCGCCAAGGACATCCCAGTAAAGCCGTACGCCGACTGGCGCGAAATGATCGCCCGGGAGAAACTCGACCTGGCGCTGCTGTTCCTGCCCCACGCCGAGTGTCCCGAAGCGGCCGTGGCCTGCGCCGAGCGCGGCATCCATCTGGTTGTAGAAAAGCCCATGGCGGCCGATGCCGCCGGATGCCGCCGCATGGTGGAAGCGGCATCGAAAGCCGGGGTCGTGCTCTCCACGCCTTACGTCTGGCGCTATCACCCGGTGGCGCGGCAGATGAAGCAGTTCGTCGCGGACGGCGTGCTCGGCCGCGTCGTGGGCTGCGAGGGGCGCTGTGCCGCGGGCCGCCTGCAGCGCTACATCGACGGCAATGCCGCCTGGATGCTGGTGAAGGAGCAGAGCGGCGGCGGGCCGATGTATAACCTGGGGGTCCACTGGATCGATCTCTACCGCTGGATGCTCGAAGACGAAGTCGTCGAAGTGGTGGGCAAGAACGTCAAGGTGAACCAGGAGTATGACATTGAGGACAACTCCTTCGGCCTGCTGACGTTCTCGCGCGGTACGGTAGTGGCGCTGGACATCAGCTATACTGTGCCGGACAGCTATCCCTACGGCCGCGACCTGGGCCTGGCGCTGCGCGGCACCGGCGGCGCGCTCTCCTGGAATCCCTCCTTCGAAGGCGTAAAGGAGACGCTGTTCGTGTGCAGCGACGCCGGGGGATTCTCTTCGGCGCCGCGGCGCCACATCCAGTTCGAACTTCAGCCCCACCCCGGCTACACCGGCATCCTGGGGGTGGAGTTCCTCACGGATGTAGCCAAGTCCATCCGCACCGGCACGCCCCCGCCCATCACCGGGGAAGACGGGGTGCGAGCCCTCGAGGTGGTGGAAGCAATCTATGAATCCGCGGCCTGCGGAAAGGCGGTCAAGCTGTGAGCAAAATCAAAGTCGTCGTTACCGATTACATCGAGCCGGATCTGAACTGGGAGGCGGAGGAGATGGCCCGCCGGGGGGTGGAGTTCGTCACCCACCAGCTCAAGTTCGCCCCTGCCGCGGACGTCATCGCCGCCACGCGCGACGCCGATGTAGTGGTGGTCAACATGGTCGCCATCACCCCGGAGGTGATCGCCGGCTTCGAAAAGTGCAAGCTGGTGATCCGCCACGGCGTGGGATACGACAACGTGAACCTCCCGGCGCTCAAGGCCGCCGGCATCCCCCTGTGCTACATCCCGGACTACTGCGCCGAGGAGGTGGCCGAACAGGCCATCGCGCTGATTCTGGGCTGCGGCCGCCGCCTGGTGAGCAGCCGCAAGGTGCTGGAGGACTCCTCCGCCGCCGGCCGTTGGGATTTCAACCCCGTCATCCCCATGTTCCGCATGGCTGGCCGTAAGCTGGGGATCATCGGCTGCGGCCGCATCGGCTCGCTGGTCTACCGGAAGCTCCAGAGCTTCGGATTCGAGTTCCTCGTCTGCGACCCCTATCTCTCCGAGGAACGCAAGCGCGAACTCGGCATCACCACCGTGGACCTCGAGACGGTCTTCCGCGAATCGGACTTCATCACCATCCACACGCCGCTCAACGAGGAGACGCGCCACCTCGTCAACGCCCGCACGCTCGCGATGATGAAGCCCACCGCTTACATCGTCAACACCGCCCGCGGCCCCATGGTGGACCACTGCGCGCTGGCCGAAGCGCTGGAAAAAGGCGTCATCGCCGGGGCCGGTATCGACGTCTTCGACGTGGAACCGCCCCCGCCCTCCTACCCGCTGTTCAACCAGCCCAACGCCATTCTCACGCCGCACCTGGCGTGGTACTCCGAGGACGCCAGCCGCACGATCCGCGAGTTGATCGTGCTGGAGATCGACCGCTACCTGGCGGGCCAGCCGCCGCGCTACGTAGCGCACGTATAAGGAAATCCAATGACTCCCGTAACTTCAGTAAAACAACCGTTTCCGGGACCTCGCTCCCAAGAACTCTTTGCCCGTTGGGAGAAGGTGGAAGCGCAGTGCACCGGCTACCAGGCGCGCGTCGCATGGGACCACGCCTGCGGCGTCGTGGTGACCGACGTCGACGGCAACCGTTTCATCGACTGGACCTCGGGCGTGCTGGTGACCAACGTGGGCCACTGCCACCCGGACTTGGTGAAGGCCATCCAGAAGGCCGCCGGCCGCCTGCAGAACAACTACGAGTGCCTCTCGCCGGAGCGCGTCGAGGCGGCGGAAAAGCTGGTCTCGGTGCTGCCGCCGCACCTGGACAAGTGCTTCTTCCTGAGCACCGGAAGCGAGACTACCGAAGCCGCCATGCGCATAATGAAGCGCAAGACCGGCAAGTTCGAGATCGTCAGCTTCTACGGCGGTTTTCACGGCCGCACCTACGCCGCGCTGAGCGCCGGCGGATTGGCCGGTCCCAAGAAGGGCTACGGCCCCACCGTGCCCGGCGCTATCCGGGTCCCCTTCCCCTACTGCTACCGCTGCCCCTTCAAGGCCAAACCCGAAAGCTGCGGGATGCTGTGCCTGGACTTTATTGAAGACTCGGTCCGCGCCAACAGCACCGGCAGCCTGGCCGGCCTGATCGTGGAGCCGTATCTCGGTGCCGCCGGTTTCGTATTTCCGCCGGAGGGCTGGCTGCCCAAGCTGGAGCAGTGGCTGCGCTCGCGCGGCCTGCTGTTCACGCTGGATGAAGTGCAGGCCTCCTTCGGCCGCACCGGTCGCTTCTTCGCCATGGAATGGGAGCAGCTCACCCCGGACCTGGTGTGCATCGGGAAGGGCATCGGCAGCGGCATTCCGGCTTCGGCCATCGCCGCGCGCGGCGACGTCATCGGGGTGCTCGGCTCGGGCGAAATGAGCAGCACCATGGGCGGCAACCCTGTTTCCTGCGCGGCGGTATCGGCCGTGGTCGATATCATGCGCCGCGAGAAGCTCGAAGAGAACGCCCTGAAGATCGGCGCCCTCATGAAGGCCCGGCTGCTCGAAATCAAGGAGCGCTCGCCCTATGTCGGGGATGTGCGCGGCATGGGGCTGGTGATGGGCGTCGAGCTGGTGCACGACAAGCAGACCAAGGAACCCGCGCCGGACCTGACCCGCAAGCTCATCGACCTGGCCGCCGCGAACGGCCTCTTGATCGGTTCGGTCGGCATCTTCGGCAACGTCATTCGCGTGGCGCCGCCGCTGGTGATCACCGAAGCCGAAGCGCACGAGAGCCTGGATATCTTCGAAAAGGCACTGTCCCAGCTATGACACCAGCCGGATTGACCGAACTGCGCGCGGCGGTAGCCGCCGCGCGCGCTGAAACCGAACGCTTCCTCTGCGACCTGATCCGCTTCCCCTCCCTGCCGGGACAGGAAGCCGAAGCCATGGAGTACGCCGCCCGCCGCTTCGCCGAACTGGGTGAAGTCGAGCGCGTCGAACTCTCCAACGCCCTGCGCGACGACGAGGACTACTCCGACCCGGTCCCCGGCATCGACTACACCGGCCGCTTCAACATCCGCTTCCGGCGCGCCGGCGCGGGCGGCGGCCGCAGCCTGCTGTTCAACACGCACCTGGACGTGGTCCCGCCCTCCCAGGGGCAGGAGCGCCCCTTCGACCCCACGGTCGAAAACGGCCTGGTGCGCGGGCGCGGCGCCTGTGACGCCAAGGGGCAGGCGGCGGCGCTCTTCACCGCGCTGGTGGCGCTGAACAAGCTGGGCATCCCGCTGAAGGGCGACGTGCTGGCCCACCTGGTGGTGGAAGAAGAGGTCGGCGGCAACGGCACCCTGGCGATGACCCGGCGCGGCGAAAAGGCCGATGCCTGCATCGTGATGGAACCCACCGCCATGCGCATCCTTTCCTCCGTGCGCGGCGCGGTTTGGTTTCGGGTGACCACCATCGGCAAGGCGGGCCATAGCGGGCGCGCCGGAGACACGGTCAGCGCGCTGAAGCAGGCCATCAAGGTGATCGAGATCCTGGAAGGCTACCACGCCCGCCTGCTGGCCGCATCGCGCGGCTTCCCGCTCTTCGATCCCTACCCCAATCCCATGCCCCTCACCATCGGGAAGCTCCATGCGGGCGACTGGCCGGCTACCGCGCCATCGCGCGCCGTGCTGGAAGGCGTGCTGGGCCTGCTGCCCAACAAGACCCGCCACCAGGTGATGGACGAGATGCGGCAGGCCATCGTCGAAGGCGGCGACGAGTGGCTGCGCGAGCATTTTACGCTCGAGTTCATGTACCGCCACGACGCCAACGTGCTCGATCCCTGCCACGCGCTGCCCACAGGCCTTCAGGCCGCCTGCCGGGAAGCCGGAGCCGAGGGCGAGATTTCCGCCATGACGGCCTCCTGCGATTCCTGGTTCTACAACAACCAGTTGGGCATCCCCACCGTGGTCTTCGGACCCGGCAGCCTGGGGTTCGCGCATTCCAACGACGAACAGATCCACCTGGACGAGATCGGCGCGGCGGCCGTGGTGCTGGCGCGCTTCATCAACCAGTGGTGCGGATGAGGGAAAGATGCAGGCACTCGTAAAAACGCAAAAAGGGGTGGGCTTCCTGGAACTCCGGGACATGCCCGTACCGCGGCCCGAGCCCGGCGAAGTGCTCATCGAGGTGAAGGCCTGCGGCATCTGCGGCACCGACGTACACGTGCTGCACGACCAGTTTCCCTATTGGCCGCCGGTGATCCTGGGCCACGAATTTTCAGGCGTGGTGGTGGAGGCCAACGGCACTTCGTACTTCCACGTGGGCGACCGCGTAGTGGGAGAGCCCCACACGCAGGCCTGCGGCCACTGCTACCTCTGCCGCACAGGCAACATCCAGATCTGCCCCACCAAGCGCTCGCCCGGCTGGGGCATTCACGGCGCCTTCGCGAAGCACCTGAAGATGCCGGAGCGCCTGCTGCACCGCATTCCGGACAGCATGAGCTACGACGTGGCGGCGGTGGTGGAGCCCACGGCCAATACCGTGCACGACGTCATCGAGCGCGCCCGCGTGGACGCCGGCGATTTCGTGGTGGTGCTGGGGCCCGGACCCATAGGGTTGCTGGCTGCCATGACCGCCCGCGCCGCCGGCGCGCGTCATATCGTTATGGTGGGGGCAGACTGCGACGAAGCCGTGCGGCTGAAGAAGGCGCGCGAACTGGGATTCGCCACCGTCATCAACCTGTCGAAAACGAATCCGGTAGAAGCCGTGCTCGATCTGACCGGCGGCGTCGGGGCGGACCTGGTGATCGAGGCCAGCGGCGCGCCCCCGGCCATCGCCTCCACGGTCGAGTTGGTGCGCAAGAAAGGCCGCATCTGCGCCATCGGGCTGACCGGGCGCGAGAACATCGCCTTCCCCTGGGACAAGGCCGCGTTCCGCGTCTGCGACATTATCTTCAACCTGTCCACCAGCTACACGAGCTGGGACCGCACCATCAACCTGATCGCCGGAGGACAAATCCCGGCCGGCGAGGTCATCTCGCATCGCATGCCGTTGGCCGAGTGGCGCTGCGCCTTCGACGAAATTGAAGCGCAGCGCGCCCTGAAAGTACTGCTGATCCCCGATGGAGGAGAGAACTCATGAGCGATAGCCGTCTCGGATTCGGGCTGTTGGGCGCGGGCCTGATCGCGCCGTTTCACGCCAAGGCCATCCAGGCCTCCTCGTTATGCCGGCTGGTGGCCGCGGCGGATTTCGACGCCGCCCGGTTGAACAAGCTCACCAGCCAGTTCGGCTGCAAGGGCTACGGGTCGCTGGAGGCGATGCTGGCCGACCCCGAGGTGCAGGTGGTCAACGTCCTGACCCCCAACCACCTGCACTACGAAGCGGTGTTGACAGCGGCGCGCGCCGGCAAGCACGTCCTGATCGAGAAGCCCCCGGCCATGTCGCTGGCCGAGGTGCGCGGCATGATGGCCGCCGCCATTGAGAACAACGTGAAGATCGGGGTGGTGCTGCAGTGCCGTACCCGCAAGGCCGTACAGGCCATGCGGAAGGCCATCGCCGAGGGCCGCTTCGGCAAGATCCTGCACGCCGATACGTACATGAAGTGGTTCCGCTCCACCGAGTACTACAAAACCGACGCGTGGCGCATGTCGCGGCGCTCCGGCGCGGGCGTGACCATTCAGCAGGCCTTCCACTACATCGATCTGCTGCAGTACCTGGTAGGCCCGGTTGCCCGCGTACAGGCCCGCATGGACAACCTGGCGCACCCGGAGATCGAACTGGAAGATACCCTGCTCTCCTTCGTGAACTACCGCAGCGGCGCGTTGGGAGTGGTGCAGGCTTCCACGGCGCTGTGGCCCGGTACGGATCTGCGGGTGGAGATCAACGGCGAGAACGGCACCGCGATTCTGCAGGGCGAGCGCATGGCCACCTGGAAGTTCCGCGATGAACGCCCCGAGGATGAAGAGATCCGCGCGATCGGCAGCGCTGCCGTAGCCACCGGCGCCACCGGCGCGGCCGACCTCGACTTCCACGACCATATGGTGCTCATCGAGGACATGGCCTGCGCGATTCAGGCCAACCGCGAGCCGATCGTCACGCTGGAGAGCGTCCTCCCGACGCTCGAGTGGGCGCTGGCAATGTACCAATCGGCGAAAGACAACGCGCCCGTAGACCTGCCGCTGGCCGACGAATCGAAGGTCTGGTAGAGCGGCGCGGGCAGTTCAGAGCACGACCAAGGGAATCTCGGAGGCGATGCGCCGGAGATCGCCGGCATCGGAGGTGACCACCGCCTGCGCGGCTCTGCGCGCGCAAACCGCCACGTGGGCATCGACGATATCGGCGGTCCCGGTTCGCGCGAGCAGAAGGCCGACGGCGGTGGCATCCGGTCCGTCCAGCGGAACGAGGTCCGTGCCGGCCTGCCGGATCAGGCGGGAGAGACGGGCCTGGCGGGTGGGGTTCCGAAGCGCCTGCGCCAGGGCCGTTGCCGGTATGGTGATGCGGATGCCGCGCTCCGTTGCGCGCGCAACCAACGCCAGCACCCGGCGGTCGTTCCGGTCCAGTGCGATTAAGCCGCCGGTGTCAAAGGTGATACCGCTCACGCGGCTTTCCTTTT
>JAWLGN010000265.1:0-7702 GCA_041685075.1 Bryobacteraceae bacterium | reverse complement strand
CCGGAACGCGCGCACCATCGGACACGTGGTGCGCGCGGCGCAACTGGGGCTGGCGAAGTATTTTCCGCAGTTCACCGCGGCGATTGTGAACTCGGACGGCGGTTCGACCGACGGCACGCGGGAGGCGGTGCTCTCGACGCCGGCCGAGGACGGGCGGGTGCTGCTGCTGCGCCACCCGCTGCTGCCGGTGCACCGGCTCTCGATGCCCTACCACGGGATCCCCGGCAAGGGCAGCGCCTTCCGGCTGATCTTCGGGATGGCGTCGCTGGTGGGGGCGCGGGCCTGCGCGGTGGTGGATGCGGATCTGCGGTCCATCACACCGGAATGGATCGACCTGCTGCTGCGGCCGGTGCTGCACGCGGACTTCGACTTCGTGGCGCCGTATTACTACCGGCACAAGTACGACGGCACCATTACCAACAGCATCGTCTACCCGCTGACGCGGGCGCTGTACGGGCTGCGGGTACGGCAGCCCATCGGCGGGGATTTCGGGATGTCGCGCCGGCTCTTCGACCGGTATCTCGAGCGCAACGACTGGGAGACGGACATTGCGCGCTACGGCATCGACATCTGGATGACGACCATCGCGATCTGCGAGGGTTTTCGGGTATGCCAGAGCTTCCTGGGCGCCAAGCTGCACGACGCCAAGGACCCGGGTGCGGACCTGAGCGCCATGCTGCAACAGGTGATCGGTTCGGTTTTCCTGCTGATGAGCGAGTACGAGCCGGTATGGCGCGCTCGCACAGGCAGCGAGAACGTGGACCTGTTCGGCTTCCGTTACGACGTGGGGCTGGATCCCATCCAGGTGAACGTGGGACGCATGCTGGCGAAGTTCCGGCATGGCTGCCAGGACCTGGGGGAGATCTGGTCGGTGGCGCTGGCCAAGGACACCATGCGGCAGATCGCCGAACTGGCGCGGCAACCGGACGACTCCTTCCACCTGGAAGACGAACTGTGGGTGAAGGTGATCTACGATTTCGCGGCGGCGCACCGGCGCGCGCGTATCGACCGGGGACACCTGCTGCGCTCCCTCACCCCGCTGTACATGGCGCGGGTGGCGTCGTTCGTGATCGAGACGGCCGAACTGGGGCCGGAGGAAGTGGACGAGAAGATCGAGGGGCTGTGCCGGGCCTACGAGGAGGCCAAGCCTTACCTGATTGCGAACTGGACCGGCAAGACTCCACCGGAGAGCGCCGCGCCTCCGGCGGAAGAGAAAGCAAAGATGAGAGAGGTACACCATGATTGAGACCCTGAGGGCGATTATGCGGGGGACGCTGGAGCGGCTGTCGAGCATGGCGGAAACGCAGTTGCCGCCGCTGATCGTGGCTGCCGCAATTATGCTGGTGGCGGTGCTGCTGGCCGGGTTGGCGCGGCTGCTGATCCTGCGGGTCTTCCACGGGATCGCGCTGGACCGGTTCATGCGCCGCTCGGGAGTGTCGTCGATACTGGACCCCACCGGGACGCTGCGGGCTTCGCGCGTGGTGGCCCAGGGGGTCTACTGGGGAATACTGCTGGTGGGGCTGCTGACGGCGCTGCAGGCGTTCGGGACGGAGCTGACCGGGCGCATCGCCGAGGGCATGGTGCTGCTGTTCCCGCGGCTGCTGGCGGGCGCGGCGGTGGTGCTGGGCGGCATCTGGCTGGGACAGTACCTGGGGCGCAGCGCGCTGGTCTGGGCGGTGAATGAAGACTGGCCCTGGGCGAGGCTGTTTGCCGCCGGCGTGCGCTCCATGGTGGTATTCGCCGCCGTGGTGGTGGCCGCCGACGTGGTGAACTTCGCCCGCGGGGTCTTCCTGATCGCCTTCGTGATGGTGCTGGGCGGGGGCGTGCTGGCGGCCAGCATCGGGCTGGGCCTGGGCACGCGCGACGCCATCCGGCGCCGCATCGAGGAGAGCACCGCCGAACGGCAGGAGGCCGATACCTCGGAGCGTTCTCTCTGGCATCACCTCTGATCCGCGGTGCAGTGATACCGAACCGCGGTACAGTGATACTAGGGATTCGATCATCGAGGTGAAGCTACGCAGTTGGCCGATTCTGGCCGTTGGATTTGGCACCCTGGTGCTGCTGGCGGTTCTATCCAGCGCCGATAGCTGGCGCCGGACGAGCCAGATCTACGAGTCGATTCTCGCCATCCACCAGTCGCACGCCCGTACGGAACGGGCGCTGCGGGAGATCGAATCCGGCATCTACCTCTCCGGCATCTTCGCGCGCGATTTCCTGCTGGACCCGAAGCACATCACGGCGGACATGCACCGCGACGAGCTGCTGATGATTCGCACCGCCATGGACCAGCACCTGGGCGCGGTGAGCGAGAGCGCCGCCATGGCGGACCCGGCACTCCCGGAAAAGCTGCGAACGGAGCTGGACGGCTACTGGGCTTCGCTGGACCCCATCTTCGACTGGACCCCGCGGCAGAAAATGGCGCTCAGTTCCATGTTCCTGCGGCGGGTCGTGCTGCCCCGGCGCAATGCCGTACTGGAGTTGGCGCAGCAGGTGAAGGCGCTCAACGAAGCGGATTTGCAGGAGCGGCAGAAGCGCATCTATGCCAAGGTGGCGGCGTCGCGGCGGTCGGGTGAGAAGATGCTGATCGGGCTGCTGGCGCTGGGGGTGGCGGTCTCGCTGGCGAGCATCCTGCGAATCTCGCGGCTGGAGGAGCGCGCCGAGGAACAGCACCAGCGGACCGAACGCGCCGAACGCGAACTGCGGCGGCTCTCCCAGCAACTGGTCCACGCGCAGGAGGCCGAGCGGCGGAATCTCTCCCGCGAACTGCACGACGAAGTGGGCCAGACCCTGACGGCGCTGCGGGTGGAACTGGGCAACCTCGAGCGGCTGCGCAACGGCGCGGAGGAGCCTTTCCGGGCGCACCTGGAGGACGCCAAGCAGTTGGCGCAGGAGACCCTGCGTTCGGTGAGGAACCTGGCGGCGGGGCTGCGGCCTTCGGTGCTGGACGACCTGGGGCTGGGGCCGGCGCTCGAATGGCAGGCGCGGGAGTTCTCCCGGCGCACGGGCATTCCCGTGCAGGTGCAACTGGAAGGATTGCCGCCGGAGCTGCCGGAAAGCTACCGCACCTGCGTCTACAGGGTGGCCCAGGAGGCACTCACCAACTGCGCCCGGCACGCCGAAGCGAGCGAGATCCGCATTCTGCTGCATACCGACGCGGAGCTGCTCTCGATGACCGTGCAGGACGACGGCCGGGGAATGTCGCCGGGCACCGACGGCGATCCGCCGCGGCGGGGATCGGGACTGGGGCTGATCGGCATCCAGGAACGCGTCAGGGAGCTGGGCGGAACGGTGGCGATCTACTCCCAACCGGGGAAAGGCATGCTTTTGAAAGTTTCCATTCCGCTGCCCAAGGAACAGGTGGCATGAAGAAAGTCCGTATTCTGCTGGCCGACGATCACGGCGTTGTGCGGAAGGGTTTACGCTTCCTGCTGGAAAGCGAGCCGAACCTGGAGGTGGTGGGGGAAGCCGCCGACGGCCGCCAGGCGGTGGATGTTTCCACGGAGCTGAAACCGGACGTGGTGGTGATGGACATCGCCATGCCGCGGCTGAACGGCATCGAAGCCACGCGCCAGGTGGTGCGGGACCTGCCCGAGGTTTCGGTCATCATCCTGAGCATGCACTCCGACGAGGAGTACCTGGTGCGCGCCCTGACCGCGGGAGCCAAGGGTTACCTGCTGAAGGACTCGGCGGAGGACGAACTGGTGCGGGCCATCCATTCGGTTTCCGAGGGCAAGCCCTATTTCAGCCCGGCCATCGCCAAGACCCTGCTGGAGGATTACATGCGGCATCTCCAGCAGCGCGGCCTGACCGACTCCTACGACCTGCTGACGAACCGCGAGAAAGAGGTCCTGCAACTGCTGGCGGTGGGAAAGACCAACAAGGAGATCGCCACCATTCTGGACCTCAGCCCCTACACGGTGGAAACGCATCGCAACCACATCATGCAGAAACTGGATCTGCACAACACGGCGGAGATCGTGCTGTACGCGGTGCGGAAGAAACTCGTAACGTAGGGCGTTACCGGCCAGACTCCGGCGGAGCTTCGGGCAGCGGCCCGTGGATTTCGAGTCCGTACCGCTCGGCCAGCGCCATCAGCCGGTCCATGTCGGGCGGGGGCGGCGGCTCGTTGAGGGGCGTCGCTTGGTCCTCGATGAAGCGCTCGAAGCCGGCCGGAGTGCAGATTATGAGCATCCGGGCCGGCCGCTCCCCGACAACCAGGTATCCGTGCGGGACATGGCGCGGCCCGTAGAGAAACGTGCCGGGCCCGGCCTCCAGCCATTCACCGCCGCAGACGAACGCCACTTTCCCCTCCAGCACGTAGAAGGATTCGTCCTCCCTGCTGTGGGTATGGTAGGGGGTGCCGAATCCTACCGGCATCTCCCAGTGTTCGATCATGCCGAAGGCGCCGCCGGTGGTTTCGCCCGTGGCTCTCGTCAGCGCCGGGACTCCCAGGAAACGGTAGCCGGCACCCTCCCTCCGGTTCAAATGGAGCCGCTGCATGGGGCTTATTATATGCCTTTTGTCCGGGACGCCGGACTGAGCCCCGGGCGGCCTCCCTCGCCAGTTCGGCCGGCCGGGATCATGCCTGCCGGCTGACTACTTTATCGTGCAAAACGGCAGGGTCTTTCGCGGCCTGTAGATTCCGCTCTGCAGTTGAAGCTTGGGTGGAAGTGACTCTTGCCACGTTTCTAAGGCAGGCCAAATTGAGCTTTGTTTACCAGCCTGCCATTCTGAAACATCGCGTTCATGTTCGAACCGTTCGAGTTCTTCCATGCGTACATGACAGTGGTGTACCCCGCGACGTCAGATCGGCTGAGTTCTTCGCCATCTTGACCGATAATCGCGCGTACTTGGTCGTAGGTCATGCTGTTCTGGATACGTTCATACTTTGCCCGCGTAACGACGGGTGCCGGTGCGAGCGGCGACTGGGGGAGAGACGCATTAAACGGGTCGCGCGCAATCTCTGTGATTTTCTGGGACGTGTAGATGATGCCTACCGTTCCGATCAGTCCAAGCAGGATCCCCGCAAAGCCCATCCCACGCTGGCCCCGCTTGTAAGCGACCAGTCCGCAGATCAAGGCAGCCGGTACCAGGAAGACCGCTGCAAAATACGGCGCTATCACTCCCGCGATTCCAAGCACGATGGCCCCGATGCCTACTCCTGATGATTTATTGGCGGTGGTGCCGGCCACTAGTGATTCTCCGCAAAACCGGCACTTCACAGCCGCCGCTTGGATGATCTCGGCACAATATGGACATCGCCGCGTCTCACCTTCCACCCTGGAGAACGCATAGCCGCAATCGCACAGAAGCGCGCCTTCTGGGTTCTCCAGCTTGCATTTCGGGCACTCCATCTGCTCCATACCTCCAGGTCCGATATTCTACCGCCGCTGAAAACGGCGTGGGGATTCCCGTGAGGATAGCAGGTTGAAAGGTTGAAACGCTTGCTGTTGCCTTTCGAATCGTTGAGCCGGTTGAGCGACGGCCACTCCGAAGCCGCGAGTGTCAGCGTGGGAGACCCTGGCCACGGGCGTGGCGCGGGTACGGGCGGGGCGATCGAAACGCCAGCCCCGATCCGCACCCGAAGCATCAAAACGCCGCTTAACCCGCCGGCGTTACGCTATTTTGGAACGGCAACTACCTAACGCCCGCAGGCGGTTCGATTCAGGGATACAGCCCGCGCAGGCGGGTGGCTTCGACCACCCGGCCGATGGCCAGGATGTTGGCGGCGGTGCGCATGGAGGTGCGGTAGCGCTCGCGGGCTTCCAACACTTCGTTGAAGGCGCGGCGCATAACGCACTCCAGGCGGGTGTTGACCTCGTTGAGATCCCAGGAGAGGTGCTGCTCGTTCTGCACCCACTCGAAGTAGGAGACGGTCACACCGCCGGCGTTGCAGAGAATGTCGGGGATGACGAAGATGCCCTTCTCGTTGAGCACGGCGTCGGCATCGGGGGTGACGGGACCATTGGCGGCCTCGGCGACGATGCGGGCGCGGATGCCGTTGGCTTCCTCGGCGTCGATGGTGTTCTCCAGCGCCGCGGGCACCAGGATGTCGCAGTCCAGCCGCAGCAGTTCCTCCGGCGTGATGGCCTCGGAGCTGGCAAAGCCGACGACGCTGCCGGTGCGCTCCTTATGGGTCATCAGCTTGGGGATGTGGAGGCCGTCGGGGTTATGGATGGCGCCGCGAGAGTCGCTCACTCCGATGACGTCGGCCTGGGCGCTGTCGAGCAGGTGGGCGGCCACCGAGCCGGCATTCCCGAAGCCCTGCACCACCACCCTGGCGCCCTTGAGCGACATCTTCAGGTATTGGCAGGCGCTCTCGATGGTGTGGAAAACGCCCCGCCCGGTGGCTTCGCTGCGGCCGGCCGAGCCGCCGAGACCGATGGGCTTGCCGGTGACCACCCCCGTGATCAGGTAGCCGCGGGTCATGCTGTAGGTGTCCATGATCCAGGCCATGATCTGGGGATTGGTGTAGACGTCCGGAGCGGGAATGTCCTGGCCGGGCCCGATGATGGGGAGGATGGCGGTCGTGTAGCGGCGGGTCAGTCGCTCGATCTCCGAGATGGACATCTCCTTGGGGTTGCAGGCGACTCCGCCCTTGGCGCCGCCGAAGGGGATATCGACAACGGCGCACTTCCAGGTCATCCAGGTGGAGAGGGCCTTGATCTCCTCCAGGGTGACGCTGGGATGATAGCGGATGCCGCCCTTGGCAGGGCCGCGGGCGGTATTGTGCTGCACCCGAAAGCCATCGAAGCAGCGGATATGGCCATTGTCCATCCGGACCGGGACGGTGACGGCAAGCACCCGCTCGGGTGAGCGGATCATGAGCCGGACATCTTCTTCGAGCTCCAGGACATCGGCAGCGGTCTCAAAGTTCCGGACGGCAAGTTCGTAGGGATTCTTCGTCTGTAAGGCTGTTACGGTGGTCAAATACTTTACTCCAAACTCAGACTCCAGATCACGGGGGTGAACCTGTGCGGGAAAATATCAGGATAACCGAAAATCTGGTTTTCGTGCTGGACCCCCGCAAAAAAGTTGAGTTCCCCCCCGCGGCTCAGAAGCGGTATCTCACCATCACCCAGGCGTGGATGCCGGGAGCGTCGACGCCGGAGCCGTGCAGGCGGTAGTTGCGGTCGGTGAGGTTGGAGATCTGCCAGTTCAGGCTGAGGCGCTCGCCGGCGGGTAAGCCGCCGCGCAGCGCGATGCTGAACCAGGCGGGCGTCTCGAGATAAAGGGGCACGCGGGCGGTCTCGGGGGATCCGGGCAGGACGCGGTCCTGAATAGCCGCCAGGGTCTCGCCGGTGGGGGTGAAAACGCCGCCGGAGATCCAGCGGGAGGCCATGGCGGCGGAGAAGAAATCGGCGATGTCGCGGCGGCTGCGGGAGGCGCCCATGCGCTCGTCGTCGAGATCGCCGCCGCTCAAGCGGCGCTGCGCGCCGGCGGCGGAGAGCGAGGCCTCGATCCACGGGCGGCGTCCGGAGGGGACGTAGCGCACCGCCAGGTAGCCCTGCTGCGGCGGGAGGCGGCGCATGTGGCGGTTGGGATTCAGCTCCCTGCCGGCCAGGAAGGCGTAGTTGGCCGCCACGTGCCAGCGGGGAGAGAGTTCCCACTCGGCCAGGCTCTCGAGGCCGTAGTAGCGGGCGCGGCCGTCGTTGACGAAAGCTTTGACCGCGCGGGGATCGAGCGCCGTGGCCACCGCTAC
>JAWLGN010000264.1:0-7721 GCA_041685075.1 Bryobacteraceae bacterium | reverse complement strand
TCGGGGAGGTCCTTTCCGCACTGAAGCGCACCGGCGCGGAGCGCAACACCCTGGTGCTGTTCTCCAGCGATAACGGCCCCTGGTTCCAGGGCAGCGCGGGCAAGCTGCGCGGCCGCAAGGGCATGACCTGGGAAGGCGGGGTGCGGGTCCCGCTGCTGGCGCGCCTGCCGGGACAGATTCCCGCCGGCACCCTCTGCCACGGGCTCGCCTCCACCATCGACCTCATGCCCACCCTGGTAAACCTCTGCGGCGCCGCCCCGCCCCCCAATCCCCTGGACGGCGTCAACATCTGGCCGCTTCTCACCGGCAGCCTTCAGGAAGTCGAGCGCGAGGTATTCCTCTACTTCGATGGCCTCCACCTGCAATGCGCCCGGCTGGGCCGCTACAAGCTCCACGTGGCGCGGTACAACAACGTGACCTACAGCCCCGCGCCGCCCGGAGGCCGCCTGAACCTGCGGCTGAACCGCCCGGAACTCTACGACGTGGTGACGGACGTGGATGAAAGCTACGACATCGCCGCCGAACACCCCGCCATCGTAGAAGATATCCTGGCCCGCATCGAGCGCCTGATCTCCACCTTCCCGCCCGAAATCCGCAAGGCCTGGGCGGAAACCAAGGCCCGGCCGGCGGCCGATACTCCTGCCGGCCAGGTCACCAGACCGGCCCGAACGTAAGGACTGCCATGACTACACGACGAACCTTTCTCAACGCGGCCCCCCTGATCCTCGCTCCACGGCTCGTCCGCGGCACCGCGGCCAACTCCGCCGTGCGGCTCGGTCTTCTGGGATGCGGCGGCCGCGGCACCGGCGTTGCCGCAGGCTTCATGCAGCACGCCGGAGCGCGTGTTACCGCGCTCGGCGACATGTTCCCGGACCAGCTCGAACGCGCCAAGTCCCGCCTCGACGCCGCGGCCGCCAAGCTCGGCCACGGCCGCATCGACGGCTCCAACCTTTTCCGCGGCCCGGAGGCCTACCGGCAACTGTTCGCCTCGGGCGCCATCGATGCCGTCTACATCGCCACGCCCGTGTGGTTTCATCCCCAACACCTGGAAGCGGCGGTGGAAGCCGGCAAGCACGTCTACGTGGAAAAACCCGTGGCGGTGGACCCTCCCGGGGTGCGCCGCGCGCTCGCCGCGGCTGCCCGTGCCAAGGGCAAGCTCAGTGTCACAATCGGGCTGCAACTGCGGCACGCCACGCCCTACGTGGAACTCGTCAAGCGCGTGCACGAAGGCGCTTTGGGCGAGGTCGTCTGCGGGCTGATCCACTACTACGCCAGCGCCCTCACCGAGCGCAAAGACATCCGCTACACCGACGGCCCCCAGGGGCGCCTGCGCAACTGGCTGATCGACCGCGCTCTCTCCGGCGACATCATCGTGGAGCAGAACGTCCACATCATCGATTTCGCCAACTGGCTGCTGCGCGCGCATCCCGTGCGTGCCACCGGCACCCGCGGCCGCAAAGCCCGCACCGACCCCGGCGACTGCTCCAGCCACTACAACCTGGTCTACGAGTACCCCGGCGGCCTGCATGTCAACTTCGCCTCCACCCAGTTCATCAAGGGCGCCTGGGACGTCGCCATGCGCTTCTTCGGCAGCGCCGGCAACTCCGAAGCGCGTTACGATACGCCCGTGGTCATCACCGGCGACCATGCCTGGGAGTTCCCCGGGCTGGGACCGCGCGGCCAGATCACCGATCACCAGGCCGCCATCACCGGCGCCTTCAAGGGAGCGCTCGACGACTCCGACGCCCAGAAACAGCGCGCCTTCATCACCAGCATCACCAGCGGCCGGTACCTGAACGACGTGCCGTACGCCGCCGATTCCACCCTCAGCGCCATCATGGGCCGCACCGCCGCAGCTACCGGACGGCCCATCACCTGGGAGGAGACGCTGCGCTCGAACGAAACCATCGACCCGAAGCTGGAGGGCATCAAGGTAGGATAGGAGTAACGGCCTGCTTCCCCTGGTTTCCGCGCTGGCGGTGCTGGCACTGCTGGTCCTGTGGGCTGCCGTGGCCGCGCGCCGCCAATGAGTCTGGACTTCGCCAATGCCGCCATCAACGTCCTGCTGCTGTGGGTCCTCACCACGCCGCACGAGTTCGCCCACGCCTGGGTGGCTACGCGGCTGGGCGACGATACGCCGCGCAAGGACGGCCGCGTCACCCTCAATCCCATGGCCCACGTCGACTGGATGGGCACCGTCATTCTGCCGGCGGTCACCTCGCTGCTGAGCGGCGGATTCCTGGGCTGGGGCCGGGCGGTCATGACCAATCCGGCGCGCCTGGCCGGCGGATTGAACGGCCTGGCGCTGGTGGCGCTGGCCGGCCCCGCCAGCAACGTGGTCTTCGCGGTCGTGCTGGGCGGCGTGGCGGTGCTCTCCGCTTCGGCCGTCCCCGCCCTGGCCGAATTCGCCGCCCGCGGCGTGTGGCTGAGCCTCTATCTGGCCATCTTCAACATGCTTCCGGTGCCGCCGCTGGACGGCTCGAAGCTCCTGCTCGCCGCGCGCGTTCCGGCGGTGGTCTATAACGAGCTGGCCCGCTTCGGTTTCCTGCTCCTGATCGTGGCCGTGATGGTCTCGGATCTGGGGCGCTGGATGTCGCTCTGGAGCTGGCAGGGCACGCAGTTCATCTTCACCATGCTGCGGTAGTCAACGGAGCGGCACCAGCCAGCTTCCCAAGAGCGAAAACGCCAGGCCGGTTAACGAAAGAACCGCCAGCATCGGGGTGCGGGTCTTGAGGCTCTCCGTCTCGGTCAGGCCGGCCATGGTGGTGAAGGCCCAGAAGCCGCTGTCGTTCATCCAGGCGCCCATCTGCGACCCCGCCGCCACCGCGGTAAATACGTACATCGGGTGATAGGGCGGCGGCGTGGCGGAAATCAGGGGGAACATGATGGCCGAAGAGGCGATCATCGCCACGGTGCCGGATCCCTGGGCGAACTTGAACATGGCGGAGAGCACATAGGCCAGCAGCACGTGGGAGAGGCCCAGCGCCTGGGAAAAGCGGCCCAGTTCCTCCCCCAGCCCGGCCTGCTGCAACATGGCGCCGAACGCGCCGCCCGCGGCCGTAATCAGCACGATCAACCCGCCGCTGGCGATGGCGCCTTCGAGCGGCTCCGCCAGCGAGGAAAGCGATGCGCGCTTCTGCCGCGCCAGCGTCCACAGCGCGATCCCCGCGGCGATCATGAGCGCCAGGTTCGGGTTGCCGAACAACCTGGCCATTTCCGCCGCCAGGCTCCCCTGGGGCAGCGAGCTGCCCGCCACCGAAAGGGTAATCAGCACCACCGGAAGCAGAATGGGGGTGATGGAGAGCCAGAATCCCGGCAGCTTCTCCTCGGGAGCGGAGGCCACCGTCTTCACTTCCTCCAGGGTGGAGCGCGGAGGCGGCCGCACCTCCAGGTTGAAGCGGCGGTCCAGGTAAGCGGCCACCGCCCAACTGGCCAGCGTAGCCGGCAGCGCCGCGGCCAAGCCCACCAGCATCGCCAGTCCCACGTCCAGGTGCAGATTCGCGGCCGCCGCCAGCGGTCCCGGCGTCGGCGGCACGAAGACATGGGTCGAGCTGGCGCCCGCCGAGATCGCCAGCACAAAAAGCAGGTAGTTGCGCCCGCCCAGCCGCACGCTCATGGCGCGCGCCAGCGGGATCATGAGGAAGAAAACCGTATCGGCGAAGACCGGGATGGAGAGCACAAATCCGCTCACCACCAGGGATGCCGAAGCGTACTTTTCGCCGAACAGCGCCAGCGACCGCCGCGTGATCTTATCCGCCGCGCCGCTGTCCATCAGGCAGTGCCCGATCACCGCCGCCATGATGATGGCGATGCCGATGCGCCCCACCAGGCTTCCGAAGGCTTCGGTCACCTGCACCATGACCTGCGAGGGCGGTGATTTCCCCGCCAGCAGCCCCACCGCAATGGCTGCCAGCAGCAGGGCGGCAAAGGCGTTGATCTTCCAACGGAGGATCAGCAGTAAGACCAGCGCAACGGCGATCGCTAAGATCCCGACTGGGTGCATCCTGGCTCCTGACGTCCTTCGATGCTAACACGCCCGCTCCTTACCGCGCGGATCGGGAACTGCGGGTCAGCAGCACGGCCGAGGAATCCGCCATCGAGCGGTAGTAGCGCGTGAAGCGGAGCGGCTCGGGGGCCTCGTAGGCCTCCAGGTTCTTCGCCCAGCGGAAGGAGATGGGCTGGTACCACAGCGCCGCCTCCACGTGGTAAGGTCCCTGCGCTTCCCCCAGCTCCACGACGTAGCGCACGCGGTCGCCGCCGGAGACGAAATCGCCGTCGCCGGCCGCGGCCCCCACCACCGCGATGTCGTCGCTGGCCGTGCTCTTATCGAAACCGTGGGGCAGCAGGCGGTTGTCCTTGAGATACCGCACGCCTCTGAGCAGCCCCGTGGTGGGGGCGCCGGTCGCGTCCGCCATGACGCTCTCGTAGATCTGCACTTGGCCGCGGCCGTTGATTTCGGCGTAGTGCGGCTCGTAGCGCTTGGGGTCGGCGTCGTTATCGTTGCCCACGATCTCGCCCTGCGGGGTCAGGGCGCCGGATTCGAAGATCGCGCGCCCGTCGCGGTCCCGCACCACCACGTGCAACCACACGCGGCGGGAGGGATAGGCGGTGGGCAGCTTGTGCCCTCCCAGGTTCTCCACCGCCACCTCCGCCACCAGCCGGCTGCCGCGCACTTCCAGGCCGTCGATGGTCATGCGCGCGGTCTGGTTCTGCAGGAAGGCCAGGGTGCGCATGGCGGCGGCCTCCAGTTCCTGGGGCAGCGCTACCACCGACAGTTCCTGGCGGAAGCGGTTCAACATGCGGGGCACGAAGAAATTGCCCCCTACAAAGACGTGGCGCGCCACGCCCTCGCGCGGCTGGCCCAACACGGAAGTAAGGGCCGCTTCTCCCCGCACCCGCTCCATGTGGCAGTCCTGGCAGCTCTGCCGCCGGCGGTAGTCGCTGTGCAGCCACTCCAGGTAGGGCACCTGCTCCGGCAGCCGGGCGATCACTTTCCCTTCGGGCCCCAGCGCCGTGGTGTAGAGCGTGTGACAGGTGGCGCACAGCTCGGACTGCTGGATGTGCTCTGCTTCGGTGGGGGTGAAGCCGGTGGCGGAGCGCATCACCGCCGCGCGCCCGGCATCCACCTCGCGGGCGCCAAAGGCCTGCCGCTCGCCGTTGCCCGCAATCACGAAGTGCCCTGTGAAGCTCTCCGGGGCGCCGAAGTTCTCCGGCGAAATGCGGTGGCAGACCGTGCAGGAGACGCCGTCGGCCGCCGACGCCGAACGGGCGTCGCCGCTGTCGAAGGGCAGAAACGCGAAGATCTCGCCTTTCCCGCCCGCCGCGCGCGCCTGGAAGTTCGTCATGGGCATGTGGCAGATGGAGCACTCGTGCTCGATAGCCTCCCGCGCGGCGGGATGGTCCATAATCTCCCTCCGCACGCCCGCCTGCCAGTAGGGGTCGCGGGCGGAGTTGGCCATCATGCTGGCGCGCCAGTCGAAGCCGATCGAGATGTCCTCGCCCGAAGACGCGGTGAGACCGTTGTGGCAGGCCATGCACTGGTCCGAATGTTCGAACAGGGGCGCCTTCTGCCCGCCGGCCATCCCGGCGAGCCCCCACCCCAGCAACAGTACGGCCGGAATGGCGCGCTTCATCGCCAGCCCTCCAGAAATCCGCCGTCGAACCAGTCCCACAGCAGGTAGAACATCACCCGGATGGGGCGTCCCGCGGTGTTGGTCGCGGGCACCCGCACCCCGAAGTTGGCCATGATGTGCTGGCGCTTGCTAAGGGTCACCTGGAACTGCGGTACTACGTCCCAGTTTATTTTGGCGCCGTTCGCGAAATCCCGCTCGGCCAGCAGTTCGACCATGGGCGACCAGGTGCGCCCGTAGCCCCCGCCCTGCGTGAAACTGCGGCCCACGGCCGTTCGCCAGAAGGCGGTTCTAGGCCTGTCGACGGTGTTGGTGGGCAGCTCGAAGCCGCCCTGGAAGTGCAGGAAGCTATCGGCGGGAAGAATCTGACCATAGGTCAGAAACGGCTCGAAAACGGTCACGCCGTTGCCGAAGCCGCGGCCGGCGTCGCCGGTGGGCAACACCGCTTCCCCCGTAATGCTGAAAATCGAACCCGTGCGCAGCGTATGGAACAGCACGCGCTTGTAGGCCAGGGCCAGGTCTCCCACCCCGCCGGCCCAGGAGTTGCCCGGCTGGTCGCGAAAGGCGAACGGCAGCGCCACCTCCACCTGGTTGCGCGCGCCGAAGCGCTTCTCATAGAGCAGTTGGTTTAGAAAGCCGTGCGGCGCCTCCGCGTCGATGGTGGTGGTGAGGACGGCTTCATCCTCGGGGTAGGCTTTTTCCGTAACCAGCGGGCGCGGCAGGTTCAGCTCGCCGCGCGGCCAGGCGCGATCCCCGCAGAAACTCCGGATGTGGGTGAGGACCTTGCCGATCTCCTCATCGGTGAGGGCCTCTCCGAAGGCCGGCATCATGCGGTCGAAGGCCCTGACGGGGCCGCCCTGGTGTACGACCGCGGCCCAGTCCGCGTCGGGTTCCCGCGTGGCGAAGCTGCAATCGGTGAAGTCCGGGAGCGGCGTTTCGAAACCCACCGCGTGCCGGCCCACGCCGCGGCCGTCCACCCCATGGCACGCCGCGCACGCCGAAAGGTAGATCTCTTTCCCGCTGCGGGACTGCGTTTCGCCGGCGGCCTGCATGCCGGCGGCAAAGAGTGTCGTGATCGCCGCGATGGCAAGCGAAAGCCGCACGTAGCCGCCTCTCTTCAAAGTAGACAGGATAACAATTCCCCGATGCACTTGTTATTTATTGCGCGCGCCACTTGGGCAGGCGCGGCGGCCGCGGGCCGTGTCGGCGCGCGCCGGCCGCCGGAACGTAGGTCAGTTCCATCCCGGCACGCGCCGCGCGCAGCATCAGGCCGCCGCGGCTCATATCTCCCCGCCCCACGAACTCCTCCGGGAAGAGCAGTTGCGCGCCGAAGATTTCCACCAGCGGCTGGATGTACTTCACGGTGGCCACGCTCCCCAGCAGGATCATGGCGCACCCCGGCCCGGCGGCCTCGGCCAGTGTGCGGGCATCGCGTTCGAGCGGCACACGATAGCGGGCATCGGCGGCATCCACCGGAACCGCCGCCATGGCCCGTAAGTCGTCCAGCGTGACGATGGCTTCCGGAGCCATCAGACCCCTTCCCGCGGCGATCACCAGCGCCCCGGGCAGCCCCGGCGGCGGCGCCGCAAACGCCCGCGCATAGGCCAGTTTGCCCCGGAAGTACAAGCCGCTCAGGAAGGCGAACACTTCCCCCAGCGGCGCGCCCTGCCGCCGCAGCCTGACCGCCAGATCGAACCCCGCCCGTTCCTTCATGAGCATCCGGGCGCGTTCGCCCCCGGCATGGGCCGGCGAAAGCAGAAAAATGCGGGGCGGCTGCAAACTATGCGCCAGTCTACCGCACCGGCGGACGGGACCTCACCCCCTCGGAACTTCCACGCCCCTTTCCACGTTAGCTTGTTAAGATTCCGATCCGGGAGACGTCCCATGGATGAACGACGCGAGAGGTTCCCTATGCCGGGTTTGGCAGCCGAAGCCGAAGCAGCCCTCGATGTGGAGCGGATCTTCGAAGAGCATCACACCATGGTTTTCCGCGCCGCTTACCGCGTCACGGGCAATCTCAGCGACGCCGAGGACGTCCTCCAAACCGTCTTCCTCCGGCTGGTGCGGCGCACCGCCGCCGCGGAACCGGTG
>JAWLGN010000263.1:0-7758 GCA_041685075.1 Bryobacteraceae bacterium | reverse complement strand
GTTCCTTTCGCATGCGGCTCTGCGCCGTTGGATTCACCTCTTCGCAGCGTAACCCGCGGCAACTGCGAATCGGCGGCTGGTCGCTCCATATTGACTGACGCTCATGACGTTCCTCGAGCGATTCATTCGCAGGCCGCAGCAGGTGTGGCTTAGGCGGCTTCTCTTTCAGGTGCACCTGTGGCTGGGGCTCATCGCTGCACTGTACGTCATCGCGATTGGGGTGACCGGCTCCATCCTGGTGTTCAAAACCGAGGCAGTGGCATCGCTACTGCCTCGGATGAGAGAGCCGACCGGCAACACGGGTCGACTGGCACCGGTCGGGGCGGTAATCCGGAACGCGAAGGCGCACAACCCGCAGGATCGCGTCGTGCTGGTGCACTTGCCGCGCGGCGACCGCAAGGAGTACGAGGTGGTCGCCCTACGCGGAGTTGGCATGCGGTCCTCCAAGATCATGCTGACGGCCCACCCGGAAACCGGGGAGATTATCGGGGGCGTGAACCTCACGCGCTCGTGGATCGGGTGGGCGCACAACATTCACATCTTCCTGCTCGCCGGACGCGGCGGCTTCATCGCCAATGGCGTGGGCGCCGTGGTAGTGCTGCTGCTCGCGGCTACGGGCCTGGTGCTGTGGTGGCCGGGTATCAACAACTGGCGGCGCGCCTTCAAGATCGATTTCGGGCTCAGGTGGCGGCGCATCGTCTTCGACTCCCACAACGTCATCGGCTTCTACACCCTGGGGCTGCTCGTGATCTGGTCCGTATCCACGGTGTACTTTGTGTGGCCGGAAAAGGTGGTCACCGTGGTGAATGCCTTTTCGCGCGTCTCGGAGTTCGAAGCGCCGGTCGTGAAGCCGCCCGCGGACGGCGCCTCCGCCCGATTTGACCCCGATAGCGCCATTCGCGCCGCCCGCGCTCTCGTTCCGAATGCCCAAGTGATTTCCGTGATGCTTCCGGCGCGCGGCCCGTCTTCGCCGCTCGTCGTGCATATGGCTCCCCCGGGGGCGCAGGTGGGGAGTTCGGATGCGCCCCACAACGCCACCGAAATCTACTTCGATCCGTATACCGGAAAGCAACTGGCCATACGCGCTCCCGAGCAAGGCGGAACCCTGGGCGCGCGCGTTCTCCGGCTCATGGAACCCCTGCACTTCGGAAACCGGTGGGGCCTGGCGGTCAAGGTGCTCTGGGCGGTGCTCGGACTATCGCTGCCGGCGCTCGCCGTGACCGGCGCCATCATGTACTGGAACCGCAGCCTGAGGCGGCACCTGAAGCGTAAGGAGCGGCCGGCGGCTCCACCGCAGCATCAGGGATTGCGCCGCACCCAAAACGATGCTGCCGGCAAGGAAAAGCAGGCCGAGGAGGAAGCCGATCTGCACCACCGGGTCCGCTGAGGCGAAGGCCTCGGCCGGAACGGTGAAGATTCGGAAGGGGCGCCGCGAAACGGTGGCGGGCGCGCTTTTCCCGGCCGCCGCCGGTCCGGGCGCCCGATGAGCCTGGGCCTCTCGCCGGTTCACTGCCTGTTCGAAACTGGCCTCGAACGCACGAGCCTGCGCCGCGTCTCCCAGGCGTCGTGCCTGGCCCGCGATGTAACGCTGCAGCACCGGGTTACCGCAGGTGTTCGCCGAGCAGCCGACGCCGGTTTCGAGAACGCTCCCCACATACTCCCGCACCAGCAGGGCCCGCTGCTCGGCCGTGAACCGGTGGCTGCCCTGGCGATCCACCTCCAGCAGCCGCGCCAGCAGGTACTGGCGCGCGTGCGGGTTGCTCCCCGCAAAGAACTCCTTTATGCCGAGCCCGTGGCGATCCTCCACGTACACCTCGTAGGTCTTCTGCCAGACGGACCCATCCACCTGTTCCGGAGCCGTTGCCTGCCAGCCGTAGATGTTCTCGGCGTGGTCTGCGATTTCGCGCGCGCCCGCGTAGCCGGAGCGCTGCATCTCCCGGATCCACTTCGGGTTCCACACCCGGCCGCGCAGTTCGGCGGAGAGGGTTTGGCGGAAGTCGTCCAGGCGTTCGCGTCCCGGGCGGCGAAGGTTGGCGACGTAGATTCCCGGCGCTTTTCCCTGGTTGACGCTCCGGGTGGCCGCGCTCAAGCCTCCGGCGAAGTCGAAGAAATCGTCGTTGTCCAGAACGCCGTAGAGGTTGGTGGCGCGGGAATGGACGATGGCCTGGTTGCCTTCCAGTTGAGTGGCCAGCGCGTGGGGCACCGCCTCTCCCCAGCCCTCGGCCGAGTAAGCGTGGTTGTTGTGCCGCAGGTAGGCTTCGGCGACGGAGCCGGGCTGCTGCGCGTCCTTGCTCTGCTTGGCCAGATGCGCCACGCCGCCGCCGTAGTCGCCCGGCGCGGGCCCGAAGACGCGGGCGGAAGCCGCGCGCCGCGCCTGCTCTTCGGTCAGGCCCTTCTTCCGCAGCTCCACGATGGCCTTCTCGGTATTGCGGCGCACCGGATTGTCGCCGGCCTGCTGCACCATCTTCGCGGCGCGGTCGAGCAGCAGCGCCTTGTCGGGAAGGCCGTCGCGGTAGATGCCCGCGATGGTCACCACCACGTCGACGCGCGGCCGGCCCAGCTCGCTTTCAGGGATCAGGTGCAGGTCGTCCACTACGCCGCGCGCGTTCCAGCGCGGCTCCACGCCCATCAGATACAGCGCCTGGCACTCCATGGCGCCCTGGTGCCGGATGGTTTCGCCGTACCAGAGCACCAGGCTGACTTTTTTGGCCGGCTCGCCGGTTTCGCGGCGCACCCGCGCCAGCAGCTCGTCGCCCAGCTTGCGGCCCAGCGCGCAGGCAGCCGGGGTAGGAATCAGCGCGGGGTCGAAGTCGTGCAAGTTTCTGCCGCTGGGTAACGAGGCCGCTGAGCGCAGAGGGTCACCGGAAGGCCCGCTGGGCAGATACTCGCCGCGCAGCACCCGTACCAGTGCATCCAACTCCCGGGCTGGCGATGCACGCAGGTTCACGAGCCAGGTGCGGCCCGCCTCCATTTGGGTGGCGAACTTGCCCCGCGCATCCGGCGGCCAGGCGGGGTCCGGGGCGGGGAAGTCGCCGGCCGCCAACGCGGAAGCCCATTCCTCGTAGGGCGCATTGCGCATCTGCGGCCCGGCGTCCTGCAAGCCAGCTCGCAGAAATTCGGCCAGCGCCTCGATCTGCAGCTCTTCCCGCGGCATGGCGCCCACGGTGTGCACGCCCATCGGAATGGCCGCGGTTTCGGTTTCCTCCAGCAGATCCTCTACCTGGTGAGCGACTTCATGCCAGTCCGCCCGGTCGAGGTCGATGCCCAATTGGCCGTCCAGGTTCAGTCGCCGGATCTCTGCCCGAGCCGTTGCAGCGTATTGTTCGGCCAGCGCGGGAGCCTCGGTGCGGGTCTTCTCATACTCCGCCAGCGCCTCCCGCAGGGGCCGCAACTCCTCCTGCGCGCCGGCGGGCGCTAGCAGCGGGGTCAGGTGGCTCATGACTGTGGCGGCGCCCCGCCGCCGCGCCGTGATCGATTCGCCGCCTCCGTCCAGAATGTAGAAGTAGGGAGAGGGGATTTCGCCCAGAATCGCCTCGGCGGCGTCGTGCCCCGCCTGGCCCGTGTTCTTGCCGGGCAGAAACTCCAGCGTTCCGTGCCGGCCGATGTGCACGATCGCATCGGCGCGGAACTGCTCCCGAAGCCAGAGGTAGGCGGCCACGTAGGCGTGGGGCGGGGGAATGGTGGTGTCGTGTTGCGTTGCGGCGGCTTTTTCGAAGCTGGATCGCAGGGGCTGCGGCCCCAGGAAGATGTGGCCCAACCGGATGCCCGGCAGCACGAAGTAGGGTTTGCCGTCGCGGCTGCGGACGGTCATGAGGGTGCTCGCTTCGGGCGGGCCCCACGCGCGCTCCACCTCCCGGCGAAACTCCTCCGGCAGCTTCCGTGTCCACTGCCGGTACTGTGCCATGGAGATCAGGACCAGGCTTCCGCCCTCCACCATGGATTCCAGCTCGCCCGGCGCCCATTGCTCGATGTTCCGGCCCGAGCGCTGGAGAAGCTGCAGCAGCGCGGGTTCGTCGGGAACGTTGGCATCGGCGAGGTAACCTTCGTCCCGCAGCCGGCGCACCAGTGCCACCAGCGTCCCCGGCACGTTCAGATAGCTGGCGGAGATGTTGCCCTTGCCCGGCGGGCTGTTGTAGTAGAGCAGTGCCACGCGTTTCTCCGGGTTCGGCGTCCTTCGCAGGCGGATCCAGCGCTCGGCTCGCGAGACCGCGCGCTCGATGCGTTCTGGAATGGGGACCGCGACCGCCGTCTTGCCGTCGGCGCTGCGCTCGGTGGCCGCAATGGTGATCGGTTCGGTGGCCCCGGCTCTCTCCGGCGCGGCGACCTGGAGCGACAGTTGGCTGGTGAGGATGCCGTGGGGAGAGGCAAGCCACTCGCTGCGCGTTTGCCGGGTGACCATGAGGCCGATGACGTGCACGTTCAACCGTGCCAGAAACTCCGCGTCATCGGGTCTGGCAAAGCCAAGGTTCAGGGCGAAGAGGACATCCACGGCGGATCCCGAGGGGCCCGTCAACAACGGTTCACACGTGGTTGGCGGCCAGCCGAAGACCGCCACCGCGCCCAACCCGCGGCGCTCCACGGCATCGATCAACGTGTCAATGTGCGCCATGTCGCGGTTCTTGAGCTGGGTGTGGTAGAAGAGAATCCCCACCTTGGGCGCCTCCGGCTTGACGTTACCCTGGGCGTGGTACCAGCGCAGGTATTCCTCAAGCGAGCCGAATGGCTCCGGCGCGCGCGGGTGGTAGATGCCGGTGGTCATCTGCGGCTCCGGCGGTTCCACTTCGACGCCGTCTCTTCCGGCAACGCGCGCGTACAGAAACGCAAGCAGCCGCGCCATGTTCTCCGGGTCGCCGAAGTTCCAGTATTCCAGTGCGGCCTCGAGCAGCGCCGGGTCCTGCCGCAGTTTCCAGTGGCGTTCGGCTCCCTCGGGCCAGTGCGCCAGCACCTTGACGCCGCGCGCGATGAGCGGCCGGATGCGCGGAGCCAGCCTGCGCGCCTCCTCCGAGGGGAGGCTATAGGCAAAGACGACGTCGGCGCGTTCGAGATCCGGCGGCGGGGCGGCGGCATCGCCGTAGGAGAGGACCATCCGGCCCGTCCCCCAGCGTGCTTCAAAGCGCTCGAGCGCCTGCGGCAACGACTGGCTGAGGCGCGTCAGCACGGCGATGCGCAGCGGCTCAGCGGCATGTACCGCGCAAGTAGCCAACCCAAACAGAAGGAGCAGGCGGGGCCGCATCTACAGCCGGATCCTCAGCCGCGCCGAAACCAAGCGTCCCGGCGAAGGGTAGTAGCTGAAATAGCGGCGGTCGAGGAGGTTCTCGGCGCTCCATTCGAGCGAGAGGTGCCGGCCGATGGGAACGCTCAACCCGGCGTTCAGCACAAAGAAAGGATCGTAGGCGCCGTAGACCCCCTTGGTCCGGTCGGTATTGAGGTCCGCGCTGTACATGCGGGAGACATAGCGGGCCGTCAGCGAACCCGTGGCGCGCCGGAGGTAGGCGAACAGGCTGCTGCCGGCCACGTGCGCCGGCACGAACGGCACGCGCTTGCCCACCGTGCCGGGCACAGCCGGGTTTTCCGTAATTCTGGCGTCGGTCCAGGTATAGCTGGAGACCGCATGGAGCCACTGCCGCAGCGGCACCCGCGCACTGGCTTCGACGCCGTTCGTACGGCTGCGGGCGGCGTTAATCACGGGACGGTAGTTGCCCCCGGGGTCTACCGAAAAATCGGTGGTCCGGTAGACGAGGTCCGAGGTCCGGTTCTGGAACCACGCGGCATCCAACACCAGCCGGTTGCCCCATCGCCGGCTCACCCCCACTTCAACGCCCAGCAACCGCTCCGGACGAAGCTCCGGATTGGCCGCATAGGTGATGCCGGAGGCGCTGCGCCAGGTGCGATAGAGGTCGTAGACCGTGGGGCTGCGGAAGGAGTTGCCCACGCTCCCACGGAAGGCCAGCCCGGCCGGCCCGCGCCAGAGTGCGGCGGCCTTGGCCGTTCCGCTGTGGCCGGAGCGGCTGCCCAACCGCGCCTCGGCGGAACCTACACCGTGACCGCCGTCATAGGTCCTCCAGTAGTCATAACGCGATCCTACGGTCAGGCTCAGCCGCTCCGCCACCTGCCACTGGTCCTGCAGGTAGACGCCCTGGTTGAAGGCCTGACCCTGGGAGCGGCCGGTCAGCACGGGATCTTCCGTCCGGCGAGCCCAGTTCGGCACGTCGCTCTCGCTCAGCCGGCTGTGATCCTGCCGTAGATCGGCGCCGGCGGTCAGGTGATGGGCGGGGGTGGCTTGCTGCGCGTACTGAACGGTGCCGAACCAGGATTCGTTGGGCCGGTCGCTGATGGTGCCCGGTCCCCCTGCCGCCGTGGCCGCGGCGCCGGGCGTGGAGTAGTAGTTCAGCGGCGACCGGGTGCGCCCGCCGCCCAGTTGCATCCGGCCGCCGCCGGCAAACTGGTGATGCAGGCGGCCGGACAGCAGCCAGTATTCCGTGCGCCCGTCTCCCGGCACGAACATCCCGGGTGTGACGGCGAAGCGCCGCGGCGCTCCATTCCACTGGATGGAGGCTGTGCCGGAGTCGACCGGCAGGCCTTCAGCCGTCTTCAGAAAACTCTCGTAGTGATCATAGCCGTAGCCGGATTGCTGCCGTTGGACCTGCAGGTAGCCGACCGTGCGGCTGCTCCAGGTGTAGTCGCCACGCGCGCGAAAGCTGTGCTGATTCCACCAGTTATTGCCCGCTCTTCCCAGCAGAAACGTCCGGGCGCCGGAGGTCGTCAGGGATGGCACCGCGCCGGTCACCGGGATACCTCCGGCGGCGGCTGTTCCGGCACTGGCGACGAACTGCGAGGGATAGCCGCCCGACTGCATACGGTCGTAGGCCAGGCTCACGCCCAGGCGCTCGCGAAACCGGTCCGCCAGGCGGACACCGTAGCGCGAGGTCGCCTGGTTGCCCAACTGGCCATAGATCTCCGCGTGACGCCCGGCGCCCGGCCGGGTCAGCACGTTGACCACGCCGCCCATGGCGTTACCGCCATAGAGCGCCGAGAAGCTGCCGCGAACCACCTCCACGCGCTCCACCTCTTCGACCGGCATGGTGGTCCAGTTCACCTGGCCCGTGTAGGAGTCGTTCACCGGCTGCCCGTCCACCAGCACCAGTACCCGCGCCTGCCCCGAGCCGCGCCCGGAGAAGCCCCGCATGCCCACGCCCGCATTGGTATCCTGGGCGCCCTTGCCGCGGAAGGCATAGACCCCGGGCATCGTGTCCAGGGCTTGATCCAGCAGTTGCACGCCCCGCGAAGCCATCTCATCGCCGCCCACGGAGGATACCGATATGGGCGCCCGGTCGGTGTCCAGTTCCCCGCGGGTCGCGGTTACCGTGACGCTCTGCTTGAGAACAAACGGGGAGTTCGGGTCAGACGCCGGCTGCGTCTCGCTTTGTGCCAGGAGCGGCGCCAGGGCCAGGAGTGCGGTGAGGCTGCGCATGTGATTCTGCCGGACGGGAAAGCGCCTGCAGAGTGCAGCGTAGCACGTTTTTGAAATTCGTAGCAACCCTGAACGGGCAGTTGAGCGGAAAAGGTGACTGCTTCAGGCAGGGAGGCGGAACGGACTGAGTTCTTAAGGCAGGAAAAGAAGAACTCCCGGCCCGCCGCTGGGGCAGACCGGGAGTTACTGGTCAGGTTGTTACTCGGCCAGAGTTTCTTCGCCGGCGTCCTCGCTCATCCCCGCGGTGGGGGTGAACTGGAGCCGGGTCTCCTCGTCGTAGCCGGGAA
>JAWLGN010000262.1:0-7783 GCA_041685075.1 Bryobacteraceae bacterium | reverse complement strand
CGCCGAAGCCGTCAAGTCCGGCAACCAGCCCGAGATCCAGCGGCTCTCCACCGATATCGGCACGCTGCGCGGCCAGATGACCGCCATTCACGCCAAGGCCATGCAGCAGGGCTACACGCTGCTCACGCCGGAACAGCGCCAGAAGGCCGACGAGCTGCGCGCCCGGCACCTGGAGCGTTTCCAGCAGCGCTCCGGCCCTCGCCGTTAATCCGCGCGTCGCGCCGCGGCCCGCCTGAAGACGGGGTACCATGCCATGTAATGCGCCTGGCAATCCTGCTTCTAGCGGCCGCGGCGTTCGCCCAGCAGCCGCGTCCCGTGGACATCGGCGGCATCTACCCGCACCTGGCCATGTTCAACGAGGGATCCGAATGCGGCACCGGGGCGGTAGTGCCCTGGGCCGGCCGCCTCTGGGTGGTCACTTACTCTCCTCACCAGCCCGGCGGGTCCTCCGATAAGCTCTACGAGATCGACGCCGCGCTCAACCAGGCCATCCGCCCGGAGAGCATCGGGGGCACCCCCGCCAACCGCATGATCCACCGCGAGTCCGGCCAACTCTTCATCGGCCCCTACGCCATCGACGCTCGCGGCAACGTGCGGGCCATTCCCTACTCCCGCATGTTCGGCCGCCCCACCGGCAACGCCCGCCACCTCACCCGCCCCGCCGAAAAGATCTACTACGCCACCATGGAAGAGGGCTTCTACGAGGTGGACGCCCGCACCCTCGAGGTCAAGGTGATCCAGGAGGACGGCAACAGCCTCCACGCCCGCAAGGCCGCGCCCGATATCGCCGGCCCGCTGCTGCCCGGCTATCACGGCAAGGGCCTCTACTCCGGCCAGGGCCGCCTCATCTACGCCAACAACGGCGACCCCGACGGGGTGCGGCTCCCCCCCACTGCCATCACCGGCTGCCTGGCCGAATGGGATGGCAAGGACTGGCAGGTGGTGCGCCGCGGCCAGTTCACCGAGGTCAGCGGACCCGGCGGCATCTATGGCAATCCCGACCCCGAACGCGACCCCATCTGGAGCATCGGCTGGGATTACCGCTCCCTGGTGCTCCTGCTGCGGGACAACGGCCGCTGGCACGCCTATCGCCTGCCCAAGGCCTCCCACACCTACGACGGCGCGCACGGCTGGAACACCGAGTGGCCCCGCATCCGCGACATCGGCGAAACCGACCTGCTCATGACCATGCACGGCATGCTGTGGCGCTTCCCCCGCACCTTCACCGCCGCCAACTCCGCCGGCATCCTCCCGCGCTCCACGTATCTCAAAGTGGTCGGCGATTTCGCCCGCTGGCGCGACCGCATTGTCTTCGGCTGCGACGACGCCGCCAAATCCGAGTTCCTCAACACCCGCCGCGTGAAGGCCGGGATGGAGCCGCCCGGGCAATCGCAGTCCAATCTCTGGTTCGTGGAGCCCCGGCGGCTGGACCGCCTGGGCGTGCCGCTCGGCCGCGGCGGCGTGTGGGTGGACGAGCCCGTCCGGACAGGCACGCCTTCCGATCCCTTCCTGTTCGCCGGCTTCGACCGCCGCATGGTCCACCTCACCCACTCCGAGGACGCGCCCGTCACCTTCACCTTCGAAGTGGATCGCGCCGGCAACCAACGCTGGAGCGTGCTGCGCCGCGTCACCGTCCCGCCCCGCGGATACCGGTGGATCACCTTCTCCCCGGAGGAGACCGGTGCCTGGGTGCGGGTCATCGCCGGCCGCGACTGCGCCCGCGCCACGGTCTATTTTCAGTTCACCGACATCGACCGCCGCACTGCCGAAGCGGACCCCATCTTCGCCGGCCTGGCCCGCCCCGATGACGCCGGCGCCTCCACCGGCCTCGTCTGGGCGGCCGGCGAAAACCGCCGTACCCTCTTCTACGCCGCCGCCGATGGTCTTTACGAGCTCGACGCGCAGTTGCAGCTCCGCCGCCTGGACGATCCCGCCCGCCTTGCCTGGATGCGGAAGCGCCTCGCCGTGCCCGCCGATGCCCTGGAGGTGGACGCCGCCTCCCTCATCTACACCGACGAAGCCGGCCGCCGCTGGAGGCTTCCCAAGGGCGATCCGGCCTTCGAGCGCGCCGGGCCGGCCCGCGTGGCCCGCGAGATCGTGACCGAGCGCGACCTGCTCAACGCCCACGGCACCTTCTACGAACTGCCCGCCAACAACGCCGGCGGCATCGCCATGGTGCGGCCCATCGCCACCCACAACCGCCGCATCCACGATTTCTGCTCCTACCGCGGGATGGTGGTGCTCTCCGGCGTGGCCTCGGACGCCGCCGGCCCGCGCATCGCGCGCTCGGGCGAGAAGGGTCCCGCCCTGTGGCTGGGAGTAGCCGACGAACTCTGGGGTCTTGGCAAGCCGCGCGGCATCGGCGGGCCCTGGCGCCGTACCCAGGTCCGCGCCAACCAGCCCTCCGATCCCTACTTGATGACCGGCTACCACCGCAAGCGCCTCCAGCTCAGCCACGACCAGCCCCACGCCGTCCAGGTGCGCCTGGAAGTGGACCTCACCGGCACCGGCCTCTGGCGCACCTACGGCACCTTCACGGTACCCCCGGGAGAGACCCTCGACCACCACTTCGACGACGCTTTTCAGGCTTACTGGCTGCGCACCACCGCCGGCCGCGACTGCCTCGCCACCGCACTCCTGACGTATGAATAGTCGCTGCCATTCTGCTCCCGGATGGCTTCATTTTGAGAGCGGGCGACATTTGACAATCCGGCCTTCCTCCCGCTAGTCTTAAATTTGTAAAGCATGTTCAGACGGAGACGTGTGTGTCAATGAGTACCGAATTCCCATCCAAGCATGGGATCAACCGCGAGTGGCACCTGCTGGATGCGGACGGAATGATCCTCGGCAAACTGGCCAGCAGGGCCGCAACCCTCCTGATGGGGAAGCACAAGCCTTGCTATACGCCCTTTCTGGATACCGGGGACCACGTGGTGATCATCAACGCCGACAAGGTGAGGCTCACCGGGCGTAAAGAAGAACAGAAGGTATACCGCCATTTTACCGGCTACCCCGGAGGCCTGGTGGAGAAGTCCATCCGCACGGTCCGGCAGGAGCGCCCCCGCCGCATCATCGAGGACGCCATCTCCGGGATGCTGCCCAAGACCAAGCTCGGCAAGCAGATGTACCGGAAGTTGAAAGTCTACGCCGGTGACCGGCACCCGCACGCGGCCCAGAAGCCGGTCGCGCTGGAGTTGAAGTAGGAGAGCGACTGGTGGCTGCAAATCAGGTTCAATATCTCGGCACGGGCCGCCGCAAGAGTGCGGTGGCGCGCATCTTCCTTCGTCCCGGCAGGGGCGAGATTACGGTCAATGGACGGCCGTTCGATCGGTATTTCCCCACCGAATCGACCCGCGTCCCGGTGCGGCAGGCATTGCTCGCCACCGAGACCGCCGACAAGTTCGACGTCCTCATTACCGCCAGGGGCGGCGGCGTGGTGGGCCAGGCCGGAGCCGCCCGCCTGGGCATCGCCCGCGCCTTGGTGGAGTTCAATAACGAACTGCGTCCCCGTCTGAAAAAACTCGGGTTCCTGACCCGCGATCCGCGCGCCCACGAGCGGAAGAAGTACGGCCAAAAAGGCGCGCGCAAGCGGTTCCAGTTCTCCAAACGGTAACAGTACACATGTTGCGTGCGGCGCGTTGACGATGATACCGGCGGTTCTATCTTCGTGCGCGCCTCACCCCCGATCGTCTTCGGCCCGCCGCCTCCCCCCGGCGCACAAATTCCGCTTTGGGCGTGCGCCCGCCGGGGCGGCTCGAAGGGCCGGTAAGCAGCGGCGGGGATCCTCCCCGCCCCATTCTAGGAGGTAGTTTGCCTGCTATATCCATGAAAGAATTGCTCGAAGCCGGCGTTCACTTCGGGCACCAGACCAAGCGCTGGAATCCGAAGATGAAAGAGTATATCTTCGGCGAACGCAACGGAATCTACATCATCGATCTTCAGAAAACGCTCAAGCTGTTCAAGGACGCCGCCCGTTTCGTAGCGGAGATGGCGGCCCAGGGCAAGACGGTCCTGTTCGTCGGCACCAAGCGCCAGGCGCAGGAGGCCATCGCCGAAGAGGCCGTCCGCTGCGGCATGTTCTACGTCAACCAGCGCTGGCTGGGCGGCCTGCTCACCAACATGGCCACCGTCCAGAAGTCCATCAAGCGCCTGAAAGAGCTGGAAGCCATGGCCGCCACCCCCGACGGGTACGTCGGCCGTCCCAAGAAGGAGATCATCCGGCTGGAGCGCGAGCGCAAGCACCTGGACCAGAACCTCGCCGGCATCAAGGACATGCCCGGCCTGCCGGACGTGCTCTTCGTCATCGACTCCAACAAGGAAGCCATCGCCGTCAGGGAAGCGCGCCGGCTCGCCATCCCGGTGGTCGCCATCGTGGACACGAACTGCGACCCCGACGTCGTCGATTACGTCATTCCCGGCAACGACGACGCCCTGCGCGCCATCCGCCTCTTCGCCAGCAAGATCGCCGACTCCATCATCGAGGGCCGCGCCCTGGCCACCGAGCAGGAGTTCGCCGCCGAGCGCATCTTCTCCGAGGAGGGCGCCGCCGAAGAGGTGGAATACACCCAGTACGTGGATCCCAACTACGCCGAGAAGATCATGGCGGAAAGCCTCATGGAGAGCGAACCCGGCGAGCAGCAGCGGCAACGGCAGCCACAGCAGCAGCAAGGGCCCGAAGAGCAACCGAAGGGCCCCGCTTCGGAAAGCGGATCCGAAACCGCAACACCCGCGGCGACGGAAGGCTGATGATTTGATGGGTTCGGGGACCGCCGGTCCCCGGACCCGACCCCAAGCAGAGAAAAACTATGGCGGAAATTACCGCGCAACAAGTGAAGGAACTCCGCGAGCTTACCGGCGCGGGGATGATGGAATGCAAGAAAGCCCTGATGGAGGCCGGCGGCAACCTGGCCGAAGCCGAAGTCGTGCTGCGCAAGCGCGGCATCGCCTCGGCCGGCAAGAAGGCCGCCCGCGCCACCAAGCAGGGCCTCATCGGCAGCTACATTCACCACGGCGGCCAGATCGGCGTCATGGTGGAGGTGAACTGCGAATCCGATTTCGTGGCGCGCACCGACGATTTCAAGGAACTGGTGCACGACATCGCCATGCACGTCGCCGCCACCGACCCGCGCTTCGTCCGCAAGGAGGACGTCTCCCCGGAGGCGCTCGCCAAGGAGCGCGAGATCCAGCGCGCCCGCGCCCTCAACGAGGGCAAGCCCGAAGCCATCGTCGATAAGGTGGTGGAAGGCCGCCTCGGCAAGTTCTACGAAGAGGTCTGCCTCTACGAGCAGCCCTTCGTCAAGGACAGCTCCCTCACGGTGGAGCAACTCCTCAAAACCAAAATTGCCAAGCTCGGCGAGAACATGTCGGTGGCGCGCTTTGTTCGCTTCAAAGTGGGCGATACGGCCGCCGAGCCGGGCCCCGGAGCCTCGGGCGACGGTGCCGGCGCATAAGCGCATTCTCCTGAAGCTCAGCGGCGAATCCCTCGCCGGCGGAGCGGACTGCGGCATCGACGCCCGCCGTGTCCGCGAACTCGCCGGCGAGATCGCCGCCGTGGCCGCCGCCGGCGTCCAGGTCGGCCTGGTGGTGGGCGGCGGCAATATCTTCCGCGGCGTTGCCGGCGCCGCCCAGAACATGGACCGGGTCACCGGCGACCACATGGGCATGCTGGCCACCGTCATCAACTCCCTGGCGGTCTCCGACGCCCTCGAACAGGCCGGCGCCGATACCCGCGTGATGTCCGCCATCGAGATGCGCCAGGTGGCCGAACCCTACATCCGCCGCCGCGCCATCCGCCACCTGGAAAAGGGCCGCATCGTCATCTTCGCCGCCGGCACATCCAATCCCTACTTCTCCACCGACACCGCCGCTACCCTGCGGGCCCTTGAAATCCGCGCCGAAATCATGGCCAAGGCCACCCGCGTCGATGGCGTCTACGATAAGGATCCCCTCAAGCATCCCGACGCCGTAATGTACCCGGAAATCACCTACCAGGACTTCCTGGAGCGCAACCTCGGCGTCTTGGACTCCACCGCCATCGCCATGTGCCGCGACAACCGGCTCCCCGTGGTCGTCTTCAACCTGAACGGCAAAGGCAATATAATGCGAGTGTCGATGGGCGAATCCGTCGGCACGCGAATCCATTGACGCTATGAAAAACGATCGCTCCGCCGCCCAGGGCGGCCAGGCATTCCAGTCCGCCAAAGACGTCCAGGCGAGTCTGAAAACGCGCATGGAAAAAGCGCTCGCGGACCTGCAGCACGAAATGGCTTCCATCCGGACCGGCCGCGCATCTCTGGGTATCCTCGACCAAATTCGGGTGGATTACTATGGCACCCCCACTCCTCTCAACCAGGTAGCCAACCTGCACGTCCCGGAACCGTCCCTCATCACCATCCAACCCTGGGACGTTTCGCAGATCGGCGCCATCGAGAAGGCCATCCGCGCCTCGGACCTGGGCCTCAACCCAGCCAACGACGGCCGGGTGATCCGCCTTCCCATCCCGCCCCTCACCGAGGAGCGCCGCAAGGAACTCGTCAAGCGGCTCCACCAATTGACCGAACAGCGCCGCGTGGCCGTCCGCAATATCCGGCGCGACGGCAACGACACCATCAAGAAGCTCGCCAAGGACAAGAAAATCGCCGAGGACCAGGAGAGGCGGGCCTACGACGAAATCCAACAACTCACCGACGCCTACATGGAGAAGCTGGACCAGGCGTCCAAGGTGAAGGAAAAAGAGATCCTGGAAGTTTAATTCCCTGGAGCGCCCATGCTGCGTAGAACCTTTCTGGCCGGCGCGGGCGCTCTGCTACCCCTCCCCGGGGCCGCGCCGCTCCGCCCCCGTGTTCTGCGTCCCGGCGACACCGTCGGGCTCATCACTCCCTCCACCTACGTCGCCGATCCCGACCGCCTCCTGCTGGCCGAACGCACGGTGCGCTTTTTCGGACTGCGGATGAAGCGCGGGCGCCACGTGGGCCGCCGCACGGGCTATCTCGGGGGCAGCATCCAGGAGCGCCTCGACGATCTCCACGCCATGTTCGCCGACGCCGAAGTCCGCGGCGTCTTCTGTATCCGCGGCGGCTACGGCGCCTCCCAACTCCTGGATGGCATCGATTACCCCCTCATCCGCCGCAACCCCAAAATCTTTCTCGGCTACAGCGACATCACCGCCCTGCACCTGGCCATCGGGAAGCAGACCGGCCTGGTGACCTTTCACGGCCCCATCGTGCTTTCGCGCTTTACCGAGTACACCCGCCGCTATTTCCGCAAGGCACTGTTTGAAACCGAGCCCCTCGGCGTCGTCACCAATCCCCCGGACAGCGACCCGCTGCGCCCCGCCCACCTGCTGCGCACCATCCGCGGCGGACGCGCCCGCGGCCCCCTCACCGGCGGCAATCTCAGCCTCATCGCCGCCACCATGGGCACGCCCTACGAAATCGAAACCCGCGGCCGCATCCTCTTCCTCGAAGATGTCGGCGAGGAGCCCTACGCGGTCGACCGCATGCTCACCCAACTGCGCCTGGCCGGAAAACTCGAGAGCGCCGCCGGCATCGTCTTCGGCGAGTGCCAGGACTGCCGCCCGCGCGACTTCCGTCCCTCCTACGAATCCACCTTCAGCCTGGGCGAGGTGCTCGACCATATCCTCGGCGGTTTGCAAGTCCCGGTGCTCTCCGGCATGACCCTGGGCCACACCCCGGATCAGGCCACCCTGCCCCTCGGGGTGATGGCCACTCTCGACGCCGACAAAGGCGAACTCGTCTTCGAAGAACCCGCCACTATCTCGTAG
>JAWLGN010000261.1:0-7829 GCA_041685075.1 Bryobacteraceae bacterium | reverse complement strand
TCGGTCGCAGAGGCCTTCCAGGCCGCATTGCTGGTAACGCTCGAAGATTTTGTAGCCGGTCTTGCGGGAGATGCCAAACTCGCGGCACAGGGCAGCCATGCTTTCGCCGTCCTTGAGCCGAATCACAAAACGCATCCGTTCGTCCATCACAGAACTCTCCTTCCATGGCATGGTCTTCTTTGCCCCCTTTGCGGGACAAAGTGTAACCCATGTCTCCGGAACGTTCTGTCACCCATGTCTCGGAACGGTCATTTCTCCTAAACTTTCCCTTCCCCAGTGGTTGACGCACGGTCGCGTTGCGGAGATGCGAGGCAGGTTGCGGCAACGCGCAGCAGGCTGGAGCGGGTGGTAGCGGGCACAGCGGCAATTCGCTCCAGTGCCTTTTCGCTGACGCCGAAATCGCTCGTCGCCAGCATGTCACCGTCGCGCACCGCGCGGCACGAACGCACCGCGGAGATGCGGGAACTGCGCGTCGAGCAGCAGGCTGGCCTCGTGCGCCGTCTCCTGATGTACCTGGACTTCGCGGGCCGGCTGTGCGGCCCACGTATGATGCCGCAGCCGGCGGTTGCGCGCTGCGGCACGACCGCCGCGGGCGCCGGCGCGGCGGCAAGCATGCAGGGTCATATTGAAATAGGGTTGCCGGAAATCGATATTCATGGCACCTCGATCACTGGATCGAATGCCGTAATAAGTCAAGTGGAATGTGCGTGTTGCAGGGATTCTCCCACCGATGAGAAGGCGATGATGGCGGCTATAGCGAATCAGCAGGCGGCGCTGTCGGGTGGGCAAGATCAGCGAGTCTTGGGATCATCGCCGCCCGGGCGGCCCGGTGGCGCGGGGTGGTAGGGAGGTACTACCCACCGCGCCCGGGCGCCACAGCGGGCGCGTCTGGCGCAACGGTGGCCAATCGTGCGCGCCGTCGGCCGCCTGGCCGCGCGGGGCGGTGTTGCCGCGGTGCCGGGCCGGAGGTAGCGTGTTCACCAGGAGTACGACACCATGCCTACCTGCGATTGTGGCGCCTGCACCGGCTGCCGCCGGAATGCGACCACCGACTACCTCGTCGGGCGCGGTGAGACGCGCCGCACGCCGCGGCGGCCGGGGTGTCAATGATTCACAGGCGGCGCTGCGAGCCTAACAGGCGGTGGATTCCGCGCTGGCCCTCGGTCCGAAGCCCGCTTGCTGCCATGCGCGTTTGTATATACAATAGTGTCGTACATGGGAGATGCTATGAAAAAGACCCAGACCAGGCCGAAGGCCATCGTGGTAGAGGCGCCGGTATTCCGCTCCGAGGCGGAAGAGGCGGCCTGGTGGGACAAGCATCAGGATCTCGTGGCCGACCTGCTGTTGAAGCACGGCCGCCGCGGCGCGGTGCCCACCAGGAACGTTTCGCTGCGCCTGCCAGTCACCGACATCGAACGCGCCCGCAAGCTGGCCGAGAAGCGCGGCGTGGGCTACCAGACGCTGATCAAGACCCTACTCCACGAGGCCTTGAGAAAGGAGTCCAAGATCGCGTAAACCATGAAAAGGATGGCGATAAGCAATGTCTGTGCATAAGCGCCAGTACCGCTCGGGTAAAACGATCTGGTACTACGTTTTCAACGCGCCGGGTTCCACGCGCTCCAACCGCACCAAGATCTCTGCATCGGGTTTCAGTACCAAGCGCGAGGCCCAGGTGGCCGAGGCGGCGCGCCGCGCCAAGGTGCAGGAGGAGTTTGAGCGCGCCCGCGGCGCCGTGGCTGCTCCCGCGCCGCGCACGCTGGCCCAGTTGCTGGAGGAGTTCTTCGATCAGCACGCCGTGCCGAACTTAGCGCCCAAGACCATCGAGCGGTACCGCGAACTGGTAGCTTGCCTGGATGCCGGCCTGCTGGCCATGCAGATCAGCACCATCAGGCCGCTGCACCTCAACCGGGAATGGAAGCGCCTGCGTGAGAGCGGCGGCCATCGCCGCGGCGCCAACGAGCCGCGGCCGCTCTCAAAGAAGACCGTGCGCGGCGTCGCCGGGGTGGTCTCGAGCGCCTTCTCCTGGGCCATCGCCCAGGAGATCATCACTTACAACCCGGTGCGGGCCAGCAAGCCTCCGGTGCCCGCCAAGCCGCGAGGCGAGGGCCTGGCAGTAGCGCAGTTGGATCTACTGATCGCCGCAGCGGGCGCGGGCGGCCCCTGGTGCCTGCCGTTGATCCTTGAGATGACTTGGGCTCTCGGTGCCCGCCGCGGCGAGGTGTTGGCGCTGCGCCGCTCCGACATCGTGGATGGCCGCGCCTACATCAGCAGGTCGCTATCCCAAACCTTCCGTGAGGTAGAAGGCGCGGACGGCAAGATGATGCGCGTCCACGATGTGTTGGAATTTAAGCCCCTCAAGGGCCACGAAGATACCGAAGGTGTCCGTGTGGTCAAGATCCCGGACGAGACGCTGGCCAAGCTCGAGGCGCACCTGAAGCGCCAGGACGAGTTCCGCCGCCAGTATGGGCCGGACTACAGGACCGACTTGGATTTGATCTTCTGCAATCCCAACGGGACGCCGCTGAGGCCCGATTCCATCTCGGCGACCGTGTCGGCGCTCTTCAGGCGGTTGAAGATCCCCAAGCCGAAAGGAGCCTCGATGCATCTGCTACGGCACGCGATGGCCAGCCAGATGTTGGCCGCCGGCGCTCCGCTGCCGGCGGTCTCCGCGCGCCTGGGGCACTCCTCCATCCGCACCACCGCCGAGATTTACTCCCACGCCATCCACGGCCAGGATGATGAGGCCACGCGGAAGTGGGAGGAGTACCGGCAGCGGAACCGGCCGGCGAAATCCGAGGGCGGCGGGAAGGATCGCATCCAGTGAAAGCTTCCGTGGCCGGCGCAGGGCCGAGGAATTCTGCGACTGAATTTCCTGGGCCGGATTTTGTGCCCGAGCGTGCCCGCGCGCGCCTTCAAAAAAGCCCGTAAGTGATAGAAAACAAAAGGGAATGGTGGTAGCGCTAACGGGAATCGAACCCGTATTTGAGCCTTGAGAGGGCTCCGTCCTAACCGTTAGACGATAGCGCCACGCGTATGTTCTGATTGTACCAGGATCGCCCCCCTGTGTCAGCCCTCGTCCGGCGCGCGCGGAGGCCCGCCGGAGGCCCGCCGGCGGAGGCGTCGGGCGGCCGAGGCGGCGCGGCGGCGTTCGGCCATTCGTACCCGCAGTTCGTCCATCCCGAAGTAGTGCGCCACCTCGTGCCAGAGGGTATCTTCCACCATGCGCTCCAGTTCGGCGGCGCCGCGCGCCAGGCGCTCGTGCGGGCCCTGGAAAATCGTGATCCGGTCCGGCATGGCGAAGCTCTCGAATACGCTGCGGTGGGTCAGCGGTCGGCCCTGGTAAAGGCCCAGCAGCGTGCCCCCACGGCGCACTCCGCCCGCCGCCAGTTGCGCCGGCGCAGGCTCCTGCTCCACCACCACCGCGATGTTGCCCATGCGCCGCCGGAAACGCGCCGGTATCTTTTGAAAGGCGCGATCCACCAGCCTGTCGAATTCCTCCGCCGTCATCCTCTATACCGATTCTAGCGTCCTGCTATGCTACGGAATGATGGATTGCGATCCGGCACCCCAGCGCCCGGTGGTGATCGCGGTGGACGGCCCCGCCGGCGCGGGCAAGAGCACCATTGCACGGCGCGTGGCCGCGCGCCTGGGCTTCATCTACATCGATACCGGAGCCATGTACCGCGCGGTGGCCCTGTGGGCGCTCCGCCAGAACATCGACACCGCCGACATGCACCGCATGGAACAGCTCGCGCTGGCGGCCGAAATCCGGCTCGAGCCGGGTGGCACGGTGCTGCTCAACGGCGAAGACGTGACCGCCGCCATCCGCACCCCGCAGGTCTCCGAGGCCGCGTCCCGCGTGGCGGTCATTGCCGGCGTCCGGCGCGCCATGGTGGAGAAGCAGCGCGCCATGGGTGCCCGCACCAGCGTGGTGATGGAAGGCCGCGACATCGGCACCGTGGTCTTTCCCGCGGCAGACGTCAAGATCTTCCTCGATGCCAAGCCCGAAGAGCGGGTCCGCCGGCGCTTCACCGAAGACCTCGAAAAGGGCGCCGCCGTTTCGGCCGAAGCCGTGGCCGCGCAGATGCGGGAGCGCGACCGGCGCGACAGCACCCGCACCGAAGCTCCCCTCACCCAGGCGCCCGACGCCGTCTACCTGGACTCCACCGGCCTCACCATCGACCAGGTGGAAGAGGCCGTTCTCAAGCTCGTCCGGAGCCGCGTCTCGAACGGAAAGGAATGCAGTTGACCAACCTGCTCGTAATGAAATTCGGCGGCACCAGCGTGGGTTCCGCCGAGCGCATGCGCGCCGCCGCGCGGATTGCCGCCGCACATCACCGGACCCGACCGGTCCTGGTCGTCGTCTCGGCAATGTCGAAGATCACGGACCTGCTGCTGGAAGCCATGCGGCGCGCCGAAGCAGGGGATGCCGCGGGCCTGGAGGCCACCATCGCGCAGCTCCGCGAGCGGCACCACGCCACCTGCCGGGAGCTGCTGCCCGAAGCGCGCCAGGAGCCCGTGCTGGCCGGCATCGACGCGCTGGTAGCGGAGTTCCAGCGCATTACCGGAGGCATGCTCATGCTCCAGCACCGGCCGCTGCGCTCCTCCGACGCCGCCGTGGCCATCGGGGAGCGCCTCTCGGCACTGCTCGTTTCCGAGCACCTGCGCTCGGAAGGCGTGCCCGCCGTGGCGGTGAACGCCGCGGAGGTCGTGGTCACCGACGCGGTCTTCGGCAGCGCCTCGCCCTTGATGGATCTTACGCGCGAGCGCGCCCGAGAGTGCCTGTTGCCGGAGTTGGAGAAGGGTTCGCTGCTGGTGGTCACGGGCTTCAACGGCGCTACCGCCGACGGCCGCCCCACCACCCTGGGACGCGGCGGCTCGGATTTTTCCGCCTCCATCCTCTCCGCCTCCCTGGACGCCGCCGAGTTGTGGATCTGGACCGACGTGGACGGCATCATGACCGCCGATCCGCGGCTGGTGCCCAACGCCGCCGTGCTCGACGAAGTCACCTACAGCGAAGCCGCCGAGCTGGCGTATAACGGCGCCAAGGTGCTGCACCCCCGCACCCTGGCGCCCCTGGTGGAGAAGAACATCCCGGTCTGGAGCAAGAACAGCTTCGCGCCGGAAAAGCCCGGCACCCGCATCGTGCCGCGCCTGACCAACGGCGGCAACGGCGCCCGCGCGGTCACCTCCCTGGCCCAGGCGGCGCTGGTTTCGCTCGAACCCGCCAGCGGCGAGATCGCAGGCACGCACGTCATGGCGCGGGCGCTCGAAGCGCTCTCCCAGGCCGGCGTCGAGATTCTGGCGATCACCGGCTCCAGCTACCGCCAGAGCTTCTGTTTCCTGGTGCGCACCGGGGAGTTGGAACAGACGCTGCAGGCGCTTGAATCGGCCCTGGCGCTGGAGCTGGCCCACGGCTACGTCAAACCGCTCCAGGTGGACGAGCAGGTGGCGCTGCTGGCCGTGGTGGGCGAAGGAATGCGCGGCAAGATGGGGATGGCCGGCCGCATCTTCACCGCCATCTCCCGCGAGCAGGTGAACATCATCGCCATCGCGCAGGGATCGAGCGAGCTGACCATTGCGATCGTGGTGCGCCGCGAAGGGCTGGAAAAAGCCGTACGCGCCGTGCACGCGGAATGCGGCATGGGCACCGCCGGCGCCACCGCGGCGGGCAGCTAACCGCTACAGCTTGCCCGTCCGCCGCGAGTAGACCACGGCCCCGGCGCGCAGCACCCACCAGGGCAGGTGCCGCAGAAACGTCGCGATCGCGCGATAGCGCCAGGACGGAATCACCAGCGCCCTGCCCCGGTCGAGGCCGCGCAGCGACTCCTCCACTACGTATGCAGCGTCCAGCCAGAGCGCGCGCGGAATGCTGCCGCGGTCCACTCCGATCACGTCGTGGAACTCCGAGTACGTGAAGCCGGGGCACAGCGATTGCATCTTCACCGCCGAGCCGGCGCTGCGCAGCTCCATCTCCAGCGCGCAGGTGAAGATGTTGATCCAGGCCTTGGTGGCGCAGTAGCCGGCGTTGCCGGGGCTGGTGGCGAAGGCCGCCACCGAGGAGACATTGATCACCCCGCCGCGGTTGCGCGCCACCATACCGGCGAGCGCCGCGTGCGTGAGCCGCATGGTGGCCATCACGTGCAGGCGGTGCATGCGGTCCTGCCCTTCGAGATCGGCCAGGTGGAAGCGCCCCACGCTGCCGAAGCCGGCGTTGTTGACGAGCAACTCGAGCGACTCGTCCCGCCGCAGCCGTTCCTCCAACGCGCCGAGATCGGTCTCCTCGGTGAGATCGCCGCGAAGAATTTCGGCGCAGCCCGGCAACTCCGCGGCCAGTTCCTCCAGACGCTCGCGCCGGCGCGCCACCAGCAGCAGGCGGTAGCCGCGCGCCGCCAGCTTACGGGCGAAAACGGCCCCGATGCCGCTCGAAGCACCGGTCACCACCGCCAGGGCGCCCGGCCTCATGTAGCAATCCTCACCCCTTCATTGTAGGGCGTCAACCCTGGGCAAAGGGTTTGCGGATCATCTCGTCGTCAAACTCGTGAAACTCGAGCACCACCTCGCTGTTGAGGAGCGCGGCCGTAAACTCGTCCTCGCGCCCTTCAGCCACGTCGAAGATCCAGGCCTCGCTGCCGAAAGCCAGAAAGCCGTCGTCGTCCGCGCTCTGGGAATCCGATGGGCCGGCCATGTCCTCGGCCACGTGCAGGCCGGCCGGTTCCAGAATCTGAACGAACTCGGCTCCTTCGATCGCCCCGTCGGCGGCATCCACCAGCGAGGTGGGATCGTCCGAAGGTTCCCCGCTCTCGTCGAAGCGCTTCCGGAAAGTGACGATATATCGCATAGCACTCCTTACTGAGCAGTTAGGATGCCGGAAGATCGGTAAAGCAAGTCACAGCAGGGGTGTTTCGATTCGCACCCTGGGGGCGATAGTGGCGTGCAAATTGCCGCCAGGCGGCTGCTCGGCGGTGCTACCATCACCAGGAGGTCGCTATGTCTATCCAGTTGAGCGCCGACGAGATGCGCGAAGTGGTGCTGGCGATCGATGCCTACCGCGCGGCGCTCGAACGCCACAACGGCTCGGGCAGCGTGGGGTCGAGCATCCGGGCACTGGAGAGCGCGCGCGCCAAGCTGCATCGCGAGTGCCGCCGCACCGATGCCGCCGGCCAGTGGCGCACCGCTTCACGGAACAGCGTAAATCCGGAATAAACCGCCCGCCAGCTCCATCGCGAAAAATTGTCGCCAATAATTGCGGAACTCCGCGCCATGCTTCCTTCGTAACTTGATTTCAGGACGGAGATCATGGCGAAGAACGGCAGGAAACGGATATTCTGGACCGCCCTCCTCATCGGCATTCCGCTGCTCGGAGGCGCGGCGGTCTTCTCACTGAAGGCCATTGGGCGCACGTCTCAGAAAATCGAACCGGAAAAGCTGGTGCGAGTGGAACGCATGGACTTGGCGCGCTCGGTGGTGGCCACCGGCAAGATCGAGCCGATCGTCCGGGTGGAGATCAAGTCCAAAGCCAGCGGCATCATCCAGAACCTGCCGGTGAACGTGGGCGACACGGCGCGGCGGGGACAGGTGATCTGCGAGCTGGATAAAAACGACCTGCAACCCCGCGTGCGCGAGGCCGAGGCGGCGCTGGCCGTGGCGGAAGCCGCGCTCACCAGCGCGCGCGCCGACCTGGAGCGCTACAAGGTGGAGGCCGCCGGCCCCGACGTGCCCTTCCTGAAGCGCGACATGGAACGCGCCCGCCAGATGTTCCGCGACGGCCTCATCGCCCAGAGCGTTCGCGATGAGGGCGAGAAGAACTACGAACTGGCGCTCAACCG
>JAWLGN010000260.1:0-7836 GCA_041685075.1 Bryobacteraceae bacterium | reverse complement strand
TGCCCGCCGGGGAGCAGGGCGAGTATCTCGCCAGCTATGGTCTGAAGGAGTCCGGCCTCGAGCGCCTCATCTCCGCCACTTACGACCTGCTGGGGCTCATGTCTTTCCTTACCGCCGGCGAGACCGAGGTGCGTGCCTGGACCGTGCCCCGCAACAGCACCGCTCTGAAGGCCGCCGGCGCCATTCATTCCGATTTCGAAAAACGGTTCATCCGCGCCGAAGTGGTCAACTGGAAGGCGCTGGTGGAGCACAACGGCTACGCGGGGGTGCGGGAGAAGGGCCTTTTGCGCCTGGAAGGGAAAGAATACATCGTCGAGGACGGAGACGTGCTCGTCATCCGGCACGGCTAGGCTGGAACTATGTTTGGACGCCGGAAGGAATCACCCCCATCGCCGGCCGCGCGGCTCGAGTCTCTGCGTACCGCCGGCTACACGGTCGCCGAAGGCGGCGCCGAGATCCGCCGCGGTTCGTACTTCGCCACCCTGGCGGGAACGCGCCTGCGAGCCGGCATCCTCATCGGCGGCGAGCCCGCTTACCTGGTCGACGCCGGGTACCAGAAGTTCTTCGAGACCGCCGCCGGCCGCCGGCGCCCCGCGCTGGCAGAGGAACTGGCCGCGCTGCACCGGTTCGAGGAAGAACTGAAGCACGCCCTGAATCTGCCCGGCCCCTACAACGAAGCCTTGGGCACCACCTCGGCGCGCCACCGCTACGATCGCCTCGCCGGGCGGTAAAAAGCTACCGCTTGGCCGCGGGCGTGCTGTGTAGCCGTTCGAAGTACTGCTGGACGTAGCTTTCCAGCGCCACCGGCACCTCGTCGCGGCTGATCTCCGCGATCGCTTCGCCCTGGGTGGCGCGGCGCACCTGGTAGGGAGTCTGCAGTTGCTGGCTGCTCGACTGCACTTCCACCGTGACCTCCCCGGTCACGTTGGCCGAGCGCTTGCCGATAATTTCGCTGATCTTGCCCATGGCGGCGAGCTGTTCGGCCGTGCGCAGACCCTTGTCGCCGTCCTGGGTGCCTATACCGCTGCCGGGCTGCTGGGGATTTTCCTGGCCGCTCCGTCCGGTGCCGCGGCCGCTCGAGTTCTCGGCCGATTGCGGCTCGCCGCCGGGCTGGCCTTCCTGCCCCTCGGCGCTCTGCCCGCCGGACTGCTGCTGCCCTTCCCTGGATTGGCCCGCGCCCGCCTGCTGCTGGCTCTGGCGGCCGTCCTGGTTGCCGGCCTGCTCGGTAGCGCCTCCCTGGCTCGACTGCGGCTGCCGCATGCGCGACATCAGGTTTTGCATGGCCTCCCGGAACTTGTCCAGCAGGCTCGAACTGCCGGCGTTGTCACCCTGCTTCTGCTGCGCCGCGGACTGCTGGCCCTGGCGCTCCCCGCCCTGGCCGCCCTGCCCTTCGCTGGCGCCGGTGCTGAAGCCGGCCATCTGGTCGCCGAACTCTTCGGCCAACTCGTCGCCCGCGGTCCCGCCTTCGCGTGCCTCGCGCGCGGCCGCCTGGATCTTTTCCGGCGCCGGCGCTCCGCTGGCGTCAATCGCCTCCACCCCTTCCAGCTTCCCTTCCGGCAGGCCCTCGCCCTCGCGCGCCGAGAGTCCCTGCAATTCGTTGAATGGCTGCTCCTTCTGAGGTGAAGGGGGCTTCTGGCGCTCCAGCGCCGCGGCCTGCTGCTCGTCCAGCCCCAGGGCCTGCTGAATGATGCTCGCCAGCGGCTTCTCCAGGTCCAGTCTCTGGTCGATGCCGTAACGCAGGGCGAACAGGCTGGATGCCGCTACGCCCAGAATGGCCATCGAGTAGATCGCGCGCGGCATGGCGAACGGTACGGCTTCTCTCACGTTCACGTGCGCCGAGATCCGCTCGGCCTGGGAGCGTTGCAGCTCCCGTGCGCCTGCGTCCGCCCGGCCGTCCGGACCGGCGAAGTAGATGGCGGTCGACAGCGCATCCGCCAGCTTCAGCCGCTGATCCACCACCTGCGCTACGGTGTAGGCGGTCGGCATCCGTCGCACCGTGCGCCACAGGCCGCCTGCCAGCGCCGCGGCAGGCAACGCCACCAGCCACCGCCAGTCCAGAATCTGGGTGCCCAGCAGCAGCAGAATGATCAGCGCGGCCAGCGCCGCGCTCACCGCCCACGCCCCTTGCGCGAGCAATTCGTTCCAAAGATATCTGCGGCGGGCCCTTCCCACCAGTTCGGCTACCATGAGGTTCCGTGCACGAACGCACCCATCTCCGCTTCCGTTCGATGAAACCCGTTCAGGCTTGGTTTCAATCCTACCATTATGGGGCAAATTCATGAGGTCCGCCGCATTCGCCACGCCCTCTGCTCCTGCAAGTCACGCTCCGAAGTTCGCCTCAGGGCCTAAAAAGGCTTAAAATAGGGGTAGTAGCCACCCTTCGGTAACAAAAAAATAACCGCAACCCAGGAGAGCCATTGAAAGTTCTCATCGTAGACGACGAGATCAGCCAGCGCACCGGATTGGCCGCCATGGTATCCGCCTGGGGCATGAGCGCGGAGACCGCCGCCGAAGGTAACGAAGCGCTCGAAAAGCTCCAGAGCTTCACGCCGGATGTCATCCTGACGGACCTGAACATGCCCGGCATGGACGGCTTCGCCTTTCTGGAGAAGCTGCGCGAACAGCCGGAAATGCCCCCCACCATCGTCCTGACGGCGTTCGGCAACATCGAAACCGCCGTGCGGACGGTGCACGAACTGGGCGCCTACTGGTTCCTGGAAAAGCCCATCCAGCCCAAGACCCTGGAGGTGCTGGTACGCCGCGCGGGTTCGCACTCCGAACTGCACATGCAGAAGCGCAGCCTCGAGCGCCAGTTGGTGTACAAGGGATCGCTCGGCGAACTGGTGGGCCGTTCGCCCGTGATGCAGGAAATTTTTGCCCTTCTGCAGCAGGCCGGCCCCAGCAAGGCTTGCGTGCTGATTACCGGCGAGAGCGGCACCGGCAAGGAACTGGTGGCCCGCACGGTGCACGCGCTCAGCCCGCGCCGCCAGGGGCCCTTTATCGCCATCAACTGCGCCGCGCTCCCCGAAACCCTCATCGAAAGCGAGCTGTTCGGACACGAGAAAGGCTCCTTCACCGGCGCTTCCGAGCGCCGCGCCGGCTGCTTTGAAGTGGCCCAGCACGGCACCCTGTTGCTGGATGAAATCGGCGAAATGCCCATGCAGACCCAGGCCAAGCTGCTGCGCATTCTGGAGGACTCCAAGGTGCGGCGCCTGGGCGGCAAAAACGAGTTCGAAGTCGACGTCCGGGTGGTGGCAGCCACCAATAAGGCCCCCGAGGAAGCCGTTTCCGGCGGCCACCTGCGCGAGGACCTCTACTACCGGCTCAACGTCTTCCACATCCACCTGCCCCCGCTGCGCGACCGCCGCGAAGACATCCAGCCCATCGCCGAATCCTTAATCGGCGATCTCAACCGCAAGCACGAGTGCCGCGTGGGCGATATCGCCCCCGACGTGATGGAAGCTTTCGAGAAGTATCACTGGCCGGGCAACGTCCGGGAGCTGCGCAACGTGCTGGAACGCGCCGTCATCATCGCCGGCGAGGGCACCATCGAGATGAAGCACGTGCCCGCCTTCCTGCACCAGCGCAGCGGCGCGGCTGTCGCGCCCGCCGCGGCCGCCGAAGAGGGGTTTGTGCGTTTCCCGGTCGGCACCACCGTGGGGGAGGCCGAGAAGGGACTCATCCTCCGCACCCTCGAGCACACCAATAACAACAAGACGCGTGCCGCTGAAATTCTGGGCATCAGCCTCAAGACGCTGCACAACAAGCTGAAGGAATACGGTACCGGAGTGGGAGCGGGCGCCTAGCGGCGGCCCGCCCTACTTCCCCACGTGCAGGTTGTGGTGGATGGCGTAGAGGGCCAGTTCCAGCCGGTCCGACACCCCCAGCTTGTCGAAGATGTTGTGCAGGTGGTTTTTCACCGTCTGCTCGCTGATGAACATCTTCTCCGCCATCTCTTTGTTCTTGAAACCCTGCGCCACCAGGGCCACGATCTCGCGCTCCCGCTGGCTTAGCGGCGGGCGCTCCCGCTGCTGCGGCGCCGCCGGCGCCGCGTCCGGCGCGGCGGCAAACTGCCGCATCACCGCCGCGGTGGTGTGGGAATCCAGCCAGATCTCGCCCTCGTTCACCTTCCGGATGCTCTTGATCAACAGCTCCGTGGCGGTCTGCTTCAGCACGATGCCGGAAGTCCCGAATTTCATCGCCTGGATGAACTCGTTCTTGTCCTCCGATGCCGTCAGGACGATCACTTTGGTCTTGTTCTTCATCGCCTGGAGGCGCTGCAGCGTCGCCAACCCGTCCAGCCCCGGCATTCTTAAATCCAACAGGAGAATATCGGGCTCGTGCTGCTGCAGGACATCCAGGACTTCCTTGCCGTCCTGCGCCTGTGCCACAACCTCGAAATCCGGCTCCAGGGCAAGCAATCTGCACAGACCATCGCGGAAAATCGGGTGGTCGTCCGCCACGACGATGCGGATTTTGGCGCGTTCCCCGACCGGGCCCGGCGCATCATTCAAGGCTGAGCTGTTCTCGGACATACGTTTCCCACTTTAGGCTCACATTTTAGAGGTCCGTTGGTACTAAGTCAAATGGTTCCGGACCTTCATTACGCGCTCCCGCCTCCAAAATTCACTGGATTATGCCCGCTAAAATAGAGGGAACCAGGCTGCCCCTATCGTACGATTGGGTGAGGAACCATGACCGAAGAACTGGCCGAAATGGAATACCAGCGCTTCTGGCGCCGATTGCAGCAGCTCGGATTGAACGCCTACGAATCGCGATCCTACCTGGTTCTCCTGGGGCATCCCCGTTTTAAAGCCCTGGAATTGGCCGCGCGCGCCCGGGTGCCGCGGCAGAAAATCTACGAGGTGCTGGACAGCCTCGTGGAAAAGGGCTTCGCCCAGGTAGTGCAGGAACGCACCAAGCTCTTCTCCGCCGTGGAACCGGATCTCGCCATCCCCGGCTACCTGGCGCGGAAACGCCAGGCCCTGGAGCATGAACTGGACGACCAGAACCGCCTGGCCAATGCCTTGGCGGAAGATCTGAAGAGCATCTACTCGGAAGGCCAGGTCGGCCGGGGCACCCTGGACTACCTGCGCATCGTGACCGAGCCCGCCCAGACCGCCGCCGAGTACCGCCGCATGCTCTCCGAGGTTCGCCAGGAGTACCTGGAGTTCTCGCGCCCGCCCTACGCAGTCGATCCGCTGGATGAGCAGCTCGTCAAGCAGGCCCGCGAGAGCGGCGTGGCCTGCCGCCTGCTGCTCGAAGCCGGGCAGATCGACGAGCCCCACCGCCGGCGCCTCCAGGAGTACCGCGAAGCCGGCGTCGAAATCCGCCAGACCGACTCCCTGCCCATGAAACTGGCGGTCTTCGACGCTCGTTGCGGCATGCTCGCCCTGCTCGATCCCGTCGTGACCCGCCCCTCCTGGACCGCCGTGGTCTTCGAACACGAGGGCATGGGCGAGGCCATGAAAGGGCTCTTCGAGGCCCATTGGCGCCAGGGCTCGGAACTCTAATCGGGGCCGACGCCGCCGGCCACCCGGCGCCCGCCTTCGGTAACGATCTCGCGCACCGCGTAGATGCGGCGGCCCCGGCCTTCGAAGTAGGTCCGGATTACCAGTTCCCCGATCAGCCCCGTGCTGAACATCATCAGCCCGCCCAGCACGAGCAGGCCCCCGGCAATCATCAGCGGCCCGTGCTCCATCAGGATTTCGTACCCCAACAGCTTCTTCACCGCTAGGATTCCCAAAATGGCGCCGCCCGTCACCGTCCCCGCCAGCCCCAGGGAACCGAAGAAATGCATCGGCCGGGTGAAGTACTTGAGCAGGAACCGGATGGTCAGGATGTCGAACAGCACCCGGAAGGTGCGGCCGATGCCGTAGTGCGATCCTCCCCCCACCCGCGGGCTGTCGCGAATGGGTACCTCCGCCACCCGCGCCCCGTAGAAACTCGCCAGCGCGGGGATGAAGCGGTGTAATTCGCCGTACAGGTGCACGTCTTTCAGCACCTCCGCGCGGTAGGCCTTGAAGGTGGTGCCGAAATCGCGCAGCGCCACGCCCGAGGCCCGCGCCATCAGCCAGTTGGCGATGCGCGAGGGAAGCTTGCGCGTGAGCGCGTTATCCAGCCGCTCCTTGCGCCATCCGCTGGCGATGTCGTAGCCCTCGTCGATTTTGGCCAGCAGCGCGGGGATGTCGTCCGGATCGTGCTGCAGATCCCCGTCCATGGCGATGACGACCTCGCCGGCCGCCTCGTCGAAGCCCGCGGCCAGCGCCGCCGTCTGCCCGAAGTTGCGCCGCAGCCGGATGACCTTCAGCCGCCCGTCGGTCCCGGCCAGGTTGGCCAGCAGCTCGAAACTCCGGTCGGTGGAGGCATCGTCCACGAACAGAATCTCGTAGGGCCGGCCCACTGCCCCCAGCGCTTTCACCAGGCGATCGTAGAGCGGCAGAATGGATGGCTCCTCGTTATGAACCGGAATCACGATGGATAACATGAGAGCGTAGCTCCAGTGTAACAGTCGCCACCCCCACTCGCGGGCCGCAATTTAACATGTGCGCCCCTTGACAGCCATCCACTGTGGGACCACAATGCTCGGCAGAAGAGGGGCCCTCCACTCCGTTGCACATGCCGCGCTCTGCGGCCTTTGACCGCAGCGTGGGCGTGCTGCGGTCTCGCAGGACCTTGGAAGGGGTAACCAGACTATGAGGAAAGTCTCGCTCTATACGATCGCCCTGGCTTTTGCCGCCACGCTTCCCGCGCCGGGCCAGGAAACCAGCGCCAGTATTACCGGGAGGGTCACGGACCCCTCCGGAGCCGCCATCGTCAACGCCCAGGTCACCGCCACGGACCAGCAGCGCGGCACCAACTGGCCCACCATGACCAACGTGGACGGGGTCTATGCCTTCCCCCGCATTCCCGTCGGGACCTACGAACTCCGCATTGAAGCCCCCGGTTTCAAAGTGTTTCTACAACCCGGCGTAACGCTGGAAATCAACCAGCGCGCCCGCATCGACGCCGCCATGGAGGTGGGCGCCGTGACCGAAAGCGTCCAGGTGACCGGCGAAGCCCCCCTGCTCCAGACCGAAACCACCCAGGTCGGCTCCGTGGTGGGGTCCACCACCATCGTCAACACCCCGCTCATCAGCCGCAACTTCATCCAGTTGACGCTGTTGGCGGCGGGTGTCACCACGGTGAATCCCTCCGGCTTCATCAACGGCCAGCGCACCACCGGCGGCGGCCGTCCCTACGTGAACGGCAACCGGAAAGAAGCCAATAACTTCCTGCTCGACGGCATCGACAACAACCAGGTCTCCGACAACCTCACCGCCTACCAGCCCAACATCGACGCCATCCAGGAGTTCAAGATGATCACCAACAATGCCTCCGCCGAGTTCGGCAATTTCCAGGGCGGCATCGTCAACGTGACCATCAAGTCCGGAACCAACGAGTTCCACGGCAGCGTCTTCGAGTTCCTCCGCAACGACAAGCTCAACGCCAACAACTGGGCGCGCAACTGGCAGGGCAACGATCGGCCGGCGCTGCGCTTCAACATCTTCGGCGGCACCTTCGGCGGGCCCGTGGTCCGCGACCGCCTGTTCTTCTTCATGGACTACCAGGGCACCCGCCGCGCCAACCCCGGCACCATCGGCTCCTTTCACGTCATCCCCGCGGAGTTCCGGCAGGGCGACTTCAGCCGGCTGCTCAGCGAGAGGAACATCCAGCTCTACGACCCCCACACCACCGATGCCAACGGCATCCGCCAGCCCTTCCCCAACAACCAGATCCCCCAGCAGCTCATGAACCCGGTGGCGCGCAACCTGTTCAACTCCCCGGATCTCTACC
>JAWLGN010000259.1:0-7867 GCA_041685075.1 Bryobacteraceae bacterium | reverse complement strand
GCCGGGGGCGGCGCCTGCTGGTTCGAGGGCTGTCGGGACGGCAGAGGCCGGAGGGTGTAGTTCATCCTGGATACGTGGAACGCGCCGGTTGTCCCGTAGAAATAGACGCCGTGTTCGTTGTTGCAGTCCGGCAGCGGCCACATGATGTTCGCGAAACTCATGATGAAGTTTTCGTACTGCCAGCTGATGGAATACGTGTCGGGCGGCTGTTCGGGGTTTGGCGGCGTGACCCGGACCCACTGCGCCGAAGCGCTGACCGAACGCGGCGCGCCGGCGTTCAGGTACCAGGTAACGACATCGGCGAGGTGCACGCCCTGATCGGTGATGATGCCCCCGCCATAGTCGTAAAAGCTCCTCCATCCGCGCTGGCGGCCGGGCGAATAGGGCTTGCGCGGCGCCGGACCCTGGAACAGCTCCCAGTCAAGGTCCGCGGGCGGGTCGCACGGGGCTTCCGGGGGCAGCGTGTAGGTGCCCTGCCAGTGCAACTGGGCATGGTAGATCTGCCCCAGGCGGCCGTCCCGCACCCATTCGCGGCACATCTGGAAGTGGTCCCAGCTGCGCTGCTGAAGGCCGATCTGGACGACGCGATTGTATCTGGCCACGGCCTTGACGGCCTTCTGGGCAGCGTCGATGCTGTTGGAGACCGGTTTCTCACAGTAGGCGTCCTTGCCGGCCTGGCAGGCTTCGATGGTCATCGGCGCGTGCCAGTGATCCGGAGTGGCGATCAGCACCGCGTCGATGTCTTTGCGCTCGAGGACCCGGCGGTAGTCCACGTACAGCTCCGGCTTACCCGGCAGCAAGCCGGCCGTTCTCTCGCGGTTGGGCTTGAACACGTCGCAGATGGCGACGACTTCGCAATCGGCGTTCGCGGCGAAGACTGGGGCCAGGTACCTGCCGCGCGCTCCGGTGCCGATCACACCCACCCGGATCCGATCGTTCGCTCCGGCGGCGGAGCGCGCCACCGCGGCGGCCAGCCCGGAATTCAGCAGAAATGTTCTTCTGTTAGTCATTCGTCTCCTTTTGGTCTTCACAATCGAATCTAGCAGGGCGCACGGCGGCGGCGATGCGGTGCGCGGTTGACTCCCGGCCGGCGGGCCGCAAACGCACACGGAGCATCTCACCGAAAGGGCCAAGGCCATGCACAGTAAGGCGGCCGGTGATCGCAAAGGGCTGCTGCCGCAAATACACCCGCAGGGGGCCGATCTGGATATGTGAAAACGGCGCGGTCTTCTCCGGCAGTGGCGCGTCGCCGGCGGTGGTGCGCAGCAGACAGGCGCCGGGCCGAGGCGGCACTCCGGCAGGCGTCCAGGCAGCCTCCCCGGTGTTCACCAGTGTCACGGTGACCTCGTAATGCGTGTCGCCCGGCACCTCCAGTTCGCTCCCGTTTTCGACGGTCCTCTCTCCGCCTGCCCAGCCTACGCGTAGCGCCGCAATCTCGGCGTTGGCATACTTCAGCGGTCCTGTACCGCGGTAAGGCACGTTGCCCACCTGGACTCGCGGCATCGCGGCCGTATCCGTACAGGTCGCCGGGGTCACAAGCAGCACCCGACGGCCAGCTTCCCGCGCGTAGACGAACCGGTCGCCGCTTCGCTCCCACAGCCCGTGCAGGCCGCGGGCATCGGCATCGCGATCGATTTCCATCCGTAGAGGCCGGCCGCTCCCCAGCGGCTCCGGCGGAGAGCTGATGAATTTCCGTCCCCACTCGCCCAGGATTATGGCGGATTCCCGCGGAGTGCCGTCCGGGTTCGAAACGCCGTAGTCGCTCAGCTCGTTGACGCGCCAGCCCCCCGCCCACCACCACACGGCCATGGCGTCGGCCCCGGAATCTGCAATCACACGCATCATCGTTTCGCATAGTCGGGCCTGATCGCGGCGGGTAGCGGCCGTGCCATCCCGCGGGCCGATGCTGGCGCCGAACTCGGACCAGAAGACCGGTTTACCGTGGCCGGCATACCGGGCGTAGGCCGTGATGAACCCGGTCGAGCGAGCCTGCTGGTAGTGCAGGGGCATGCCATAGCTTTCCGGGGAGATGAAATCCAAATGCGCGGCACCGGAGAGCAGATCGTAGCCCATGTCCTCGTTGTTGCCGCGCTGCCCGGTACCGCCATAGCCGGTCCTCACTCCAAAGAGGGCCTCCGGATCGAGCGTGCGAAGATGCCGGACTACACGTCCGTAAAGGCGGCTGACCAAGTCGTCCAGGAAGCGGCGATAGGCGGCCACCAGTACGCGGTGAGGTCCGTCCTCACTGATCTGACGGTCGGAGGGATTCGTCAGCCGGCCGCGTTCGTCTTTCGGAGCCGGCACTCCCCAGGCCTGCTCCGCGGCGGGCAGGGTGCCGTACTGCTCCAGCACCCAGGCTCGCCAGGCGTCATCGTGAACGCACCTCGCGTTGTGCTTCCCGAAGTGCGGTTCCCAGGCCAGATCGTAAGCAAAGACCGTCTCGTTCCCGGGGAGAAGCGCCGCCCGGAGCATGGCGGCATTGCGGGCCGGATCAAAGCGCAAACGGGAAGCGGCGCCTATGAAGACATTGGCCCAGATGCCATGGCGGCGGCAACGCTCCAGGAAATCCAGCAGCGGCCGCCCCTGGTCGGGCCGGTTGTACTGGATGCTCACCATATTGAAGCCGAGTTTGGAAATGGCGGCGAGATCGGCTTCCGAGACGTCGGGGTCGTAATTTTGCGGGGTCAGCCAGTGGTCACGGTAGCGGGCCGGCTCCAGGCCGGCCACCGAGCGCGGCCGGTAGTTGATCCCGTGCAGGAAAATGCGCCTGCCTCTTGCGGTGAAATGCCCGCCGGAGGCGCGGATCCGCTGCTGCGATCTTCGCGGCGCTGCCGGGTCGAACAGGCGCAGATAGGATTCCAGCCGGTCGCACGGAGCCCCGTCGATGGTGAGTACGGCGTCGATCCTGTACTCGCCCGGCGGCAATGGCTCCGGAAGGGCGGCTTTTACGTCGCGGGCCTCCCCCGCCGGAATAGTGAGCCGGACGTGCGGCCGGCTCACACGCCGGCTCCCTACCCGGACCGACCATGCGACTTCCGCGACGACGGATTTACGCGAGGCGTTCAACACTCGTGCGCCGACGGCGATTGGTTCTCCTGGCAGGACTACGATCCGGGTCGCTCCGGCGTTCAGAAATCCCACCTGCCTGCCGGCGGCGCGCAGTAGTTCGATCGTTTCGGCTCGCTCCGCACCCGATAGCGCGGGCCAGGGCAACCAGATCAAGTTCGCGCCCGCGCTGGTAAAGTAGCGGGTGGCCGCGGGATGAAGCAACGGGCCCACCACCTGGTATCTCCCCTCCGTCTCCGGCATCCCAGTAAGCCCCCGGGGGCGGATGAACGGCACCCGCACGACGCGGCCGTTGCGCCGCGTCTCATACTGCTTGTACCAGGGTGAGATCGTCTCCAGAACGGCCGGCTCGAAATTCTCCAGCAGGGGAGGAGGCACGGCCACGGCGACCGGCGCGATGGCGTATGCCGCGGCACCCGCGGAGGCGCCTGCCGTGGTCGTCGGCCCGAAACTGAAGGCCCGAGCCCGGTCCGGCCGAAAATGCGTCCCTTCCCGCTTTGTTTCCGCACCACTGGTTCGGATGTGAAACTCCGTTGGCCGGAGCACGTGGATTTGCCATGCCGCGGTGAGGGGTACGCGGGCCACCCAGCGCGTCCCGTCAGCTTCACGCCACTCGACCGCAATCATCTGGCCGGGCGTGCCTTGGACCGTAACAACGGTAAGGGTCTGGCCGGGCGCAAACGGGCTCCGGCTGAATTCCGCTTGCAGGGTTTCCCACCCGGCCAAATTAAGGATCTCCACCTCCAGAGCATTGGGCTTGCCGCCGGGACCCGGGACCACCTTTCGCGAGATCCTCTCCCCCGGCGTGCTTGAAGACCGCCGCAGACGTGCTGTGGCGGGTTCGAGAATGACGCTGAAGGGTTGAGCACCGGCGAGGACCTCCTTCTCTCCAATCCAGTGTCCGCCCGCCGCCGGGTAGAGAGGCTCGCGGAAAGGCTCGCCCCCGCTGGCCAGCAGGTCCCCCCCGACGGCCGCGTGTGCGGAAATCGCGCGCAACGCGGGCGCCGGGAGACGTTCCAGCGACGGCGCTGCGACGAGGACATCCGCTGTCGTGAACTCTTTTTTAGCCAAGCGAGCAGGCGATACAACGCGCACTTGGTAGCCCGCCGCGCCGAGCAGATCGCGGAATTCCTGAACGCCTCGCTTCCTTTTCTGCGGAGACCAGTTGTTGGGGGTACGACTGCGCGAAGCCAACCAGGACGCCAGCGCAGGCAGTCTGGAGGAGATCCAGCGTATCGTCGACGGGCTGCGCCGGCGCTGGCCGAAGGTGCACATCATTCGCCGCGGCGACTCCGGTTTCTGCCGGGAGGAGTTGATGGGCTGGTGCGAAGAGAACGGGGTGGATTACGTGTTCGGGTTGGCGCGCAATGAGCGGCTGCGGAAGCGGATTGCCAAAGCCATGCGCCGGGCGGCGGGGGAAGCCAGGCGCAGCGGCAAAGCGGCGCGGGTTTACACCGAGTTTCGCTGCCGGACGCGGAAGAGTTGGTCGCGTGCGCGGCGGGTGATCGCCAAAGCGGAGCAGATCCAGGGCAAGGAGAATCCGCGTTACGTGGTCACATCGCTGCCGGCGTCGAGACTACCCGCCGGGGGCGCTGTACGAAGAGATGTACTGCGCGCGGGGCGAGATGGAGAACCGGATTTAAAAACTGCTGCTGCTGTTTTTCCGATCGAATGAGTGCGGCGACGATGCGGGCGAATCAACTACGTCTGTATCTTTCGGCGGCTGCGTATGTGCTGGTGGAGGCGCTGCGGCGAATCGGCCTGAAGGGGACCGAGATGGCCCAAGCACAGGTGAACACGATTCGCCTGCGGCTCCTCAAGATCGGGGCGCAGATCCGCTTCAGTGTCCGCCGGGTGATGGTATCGATGGCGAGTGGCTATCCGTATCAGCCGGTGTTCGTACACGCCTGGAGGTCCTACGCTGCTGAGCGGGGTCAGGACGAAATCAAGACATTTTTGGCCGACGCTGTAGCGACCAGCCGACGTGTGGACACCTATGGGGTCAAATCACGCAATTCGGCCTTGCGAACGCTGATGGAGAGCCGAGCGATCGCAAGGACCCGAGATCGGCTCTCCAAAAACGTGCCCGCACTCCTCAGGAGGCCCCGGCATCTCTGCTCGCGACCCGCCGTGCGCCGAAAACTCAGAACTTGTGAAACATCCGGGTTAGAGGACGACCTCTTCGACGTCGCAGCAGGCTCGCCGGCATCGGATTGGGCAGGGAGATGGAAACGGCAGCCGAGCGGCGCAAGGAAGGATACCGCAACCTCTCGGCTGGATAATGCTGCATTGCCGCACCTCCCAATGATTCCCGCCCCTCGGTCCTTCGGACTCGGCACCGATTATCCTGACAACCGGTTGTGATCCAGACACAAGTCGACCAGGTCGGCGAGATTCGCCTCACCGGCGCACATGACCGTATCGGCGCCGCCCCAATAAATCTTGACGGTTCCATTGGTCTCTGCAACGGCGCCACACGTAAAAACAACGTTGTGGACATAGCCGGTGATCTCCCAAGGGTCTTCCGGCTGCAGAATCCAAGGAATCGCAGACACCCATGAGCTTTGCGGGGTTGAGCAGGTCATGAAGAGCAACGCCGAGCCGATAGACTGCCCCGTCCATCGTTTGGAAAACGCCGTGATAAATGGAAAGCCATCCCCGGTCCGTCTTGATCGGCGGCGCACCAGGGCCGATCTTCATCTCGTCCCAGTGGTAGGGTTCCGGCCGCATGATGAGTTGGGAGTCACCCCAAAAGCGGAGGTCTGGGGAATAGGAAATCCAAATGGACCACGGGGAAATCTCCGAATGGGGCCGGTCCAGACGCGCATAAAGCCCGTCAAACTTTTCGGGAAAGAGCACCACATTCCGATAGTCCGCCTCCGTAATCAGCGAGATCCTTTCGACGCAGCAGAAGTCCGTCGTCTTTGCGAGGGCGACGCGGACTCCGTTGCGCGAGTAGGCGCTGTAGGTGATGACGAATTCTCCCTCCAGCAGGGTCACACGCGGGTCTTCTACACCAAACTCTTCATAGGCGGCAAAGCGGCCCTCCGTCGCGGGCCGCAGAAATGGTTCGGGATCTGCGGTGAAGTGGAAACCGTCGGCGCTGCGCGCCAAGCCGATGATGGACCGCCCGGTGCGCAGATGAGAGCGAAAAAGCATGACGTATTCGCCCCCGTGCTTCACCACCGCCGCATTATGGACGGTTTCGACGGGATAAGGAATCGCAGACTTGGTGAGGATGGGATTGCCGGGGTATCGTTTGACGACGTCGCGTTTCATCATCGCCTTGCAGCCTCGAGATCGAAGATCGTCTGATAGACCCGCTCGTAGGACTTCACCATCGCCTCGATGGAAAAGCGCTGCTGAACCCGCCGCCAGCAGCCGCTGCGATCGATTTCCGAAAGGTCCTGCAATCGTTGTGCGGCCTCAGCGGGATTGTGGACCAGGAAACCGGTTCGTCCGTCATCAATCACTTCACGACAGGAGCCGAGGTCCATGGCGACCACCGGCACGCCGGCGGCGTTGGCTTCCGCCAGGACGAGTCCGAATCGCTCCGGGATCGTATTCAGGTGCAGGAGGGCGCGGGCACGTGCGAACAGCGCGTTCTTACCCGGAACGTCCACCGGTCCGATGTAGCGGATCGTCTGACCGAGGTGCGGCTCCACCTGTTCGTGGAAGTATGTCTGATCCTGGATAATGCCGGCGATCAGTAGAGGCAGTCCGCTCATGCGAGCAACGTCGATCGCAAGATGTACCCCCTTATCCGGATGGATCCGGCCGAGGAATACCAGGGAATCGCCGGCACGTGCCTGGAACGGGTACAACGACAGGTCAATCCCGTTGTAGACAGTGGCCAGGTAGTTCAGCTCGGGCGCACGATCGGAGTTGCTGATGGATACGAAGTATCCGTCACGATACTTCCGGTAGACGGGCATGATCTGCGGAGACGAGAACCCATGGACCGTAGTAAGGACCGGTGTCTTCACCAGGCGGGTGTAGGACAGCGCCATGAAGTCGTAATGGCTGTGGATCAAGTCGAACTCGGCGGCATGCTCGAACGCCTCGGAGATGTGAAGGTATTCCGCGACCTTGGGATCGATGGAGGGGTCCTCCTCATACCCGCGGTCGATCACCGCATGTAGGCGGGCGCGCGTTATGGAATCCCTCGTCGCGAACAGTGTCACGTCCCAGCCACGTGCGGCCAATCCTTCCGCAATGTTGCCGGCGACCGTCTCCCAGGCGCCGTATTGCCGGGGCGGTGTTCGCCAGGCTACCGGCGACAAGATCGCTACTCGTCTCCTGGTGAGAGTCACGAGGTTTCCTGCACCATGGCGTCGAGCACTTCCTGGAGCGGCACGGTGGCGAAACCGGTGGCGTGATCAGCCAGACCGTACGGAATGATCAGGTGCCCGTTGTGGAGCAGGGCGCCGCAGGTATAGACGACGTTGGGCACATAGCCTTCACGCTCGTTTTCGTTCGGCTTGATCAAAGGCTCGCGGAGACGGCCGATCACTTTGCCAGGGTCGTCGCGATCCAGAAGGAACGCGCCGATGCAGTACTTTCGCATCGCCCCAACTCCGTGGCTGAGGACCAACCACCCGGCATCGGTCTCGATGGGGCAGCCGCAATTCCCGAGCTGAACCAACTCCCAGGGAAAAGCGGGCGTGAGGAGCACCTGCCGTTCGTTCCAGAAGTGGATGTTGTCCGAGTACATGAGGTAGATGTTCTCGTTGTCCTGGCGGGAGAGCATCGCATAGCGGCCATCGATCTTGCGCGGGAAGATGGCCATGCCCTTGGTCTC
>JAWLGN010000258.1:0-7887 GCA_041685075.1 Bryobacteraceae bacterium | reverse complement strand
AATCATGACATCGCGCAGTACGCCGCAACCGGAGGCGCGGACCAGAGCTGCCAAGGGCAGGCGGAGGCAAGCTGGATCCGCTCCCTGCCGTGTTTCGCCCGCGGTGCGCATTACGCGTTTCACCGGGCTGTGGGAGCCACCCAGTGGCGGTTCGTGGTGTTGAACAACGGCTACTACGGGGCATTCCCGGGCAGGAAAACGCCCCCCGATGATGGAGGGCTGGACCAGGCGCAACTGGATTGGCTGGCCGCCCAGGCGCGGCGCTATCCGGACGATCCCCTGGTCCTGGCGGCTCACATTCCCCTGCGCGAGACGGGACTCCGCGACATTGCAGCGGCGGTGGGGCATCGCGGCAATCTCGCGGCACTCTTCACCGGCCACATTCACAAGTCCAACCAGATCATCGATCTCCCGTTTGAAGGCGCGCCGGCCTTCAATGTGGCGACCTGGGCCTACGGCCAGGGCGCCACGCATTGGCGGCGCATTCGACTGCTGGAGAAGGGCATGGAAGTGTTCAAAACCGGAGACCCGGAAACTCTGGACCGCCGGCTCTGAGCCGGGGGGCGCGAACGGGCTGTGCCCGAACGCCGCCCCCCACCCGCTCCTTCCTCGTGATGGCATACACGTTTCGGCCCGCGGCTGCGTCAAAGGTTTTGTGAGCCGGATTTGGCGATGGATACCTCTGCTCGCGGTCTGCGCGGTGCCGGCGTGGGCCGCCGCCGCGCCGTCTCTCAGTTCCGTGTTGGATGCGGTGGAGAAACGGTACAATCGCGCGCAGACTCTGGAAGTCCTTTTCCATGAGACATATAAGGGGCCCGGGCAGCCGCGCCGGGTGGAGAGCGGGCGGCTCCGGCTGCGCAAGCCGGGGCGCATGCGGTGGGATTATACCCGGCCCGAGGGCAAGCTGTTCGTCTCCGACGGCAAGTGGCTGTGGCTCTATACCCCGTCGGGCAACCGGGTGGAAAAATCCCGCTTGAAGGAGACCGACGATATGCGCGCGCCGCTCGCCTTTCTGCTGGGCCGGCTCGACTTTTCCAGGGAGTTCAAGACCCTGCGGTCGCGCCAGGTGGAGGGCGGCACCCTGGTGACCGGCGACCCCTCCTCGCCCAACCTGCCCTATACCCGGGTGGAGTTCCTGGTGGACGAGGCCAACCGCATCCGGCGCGTCAAGGTGGACGGGTACGACGGTTCGGTGCTGGAGTTCCGCTTCGACGAGGAGAAGCTCAACCCGCGGCTCGATGCGCGGCTGTTCCAGTTCCAGCCGCCCGCAGGGGCCGAGGTGATCGAGCTCGAGGGAGCCGATTAGCCGATGGCCGAGTGGGTGCTGAAGTACGCCGATGCGCGCGGCGAAATTCACAGCCAGGTGGCGGAAGCCGACTCGGAAAAAGAGCTGCGCGAGCGCTATGCCCAGCAGGGATTCCTGATCTACTCGGTGCGGCCCCGCCACGGGCTGCACGGCATGGCGGCGGGCGTCTCTTCGGGACTCAAGCGCGCCAAAAAGCTCAACCTCGAAAAGTTCCTCATTTTCAACCAGCAGTTCGTGACCCTCATCCGGGCGGGGCTGCCGATTCTGAAATCGCTCGACCTGCTGGCCGAGCGCCTCACCGACCCGAAGCTGGGCCCCTACGTCAAGGCCGTGCGCGACGAGGTGCGCAACGGCACCCTGCTCTCCGACGCCTTCCGCGCGCAGGGCATCTTCCCGAAAATTTACGTCACCTCCGTGATGGCGGGGGAGAAGAGCGGCAGCCTCACGGAGGTGCTGGACCGCTACATCACCTACCAGAAGCTGGCGCTGGCGGTGCGCAAGAAGGTGCTGGTCTCCCTGATGTACCCGGCGGTGCTGCTGTTTCTTACGCTCTGCCTGATCGTCTTCCTGGTGACCTACGTGGTGCCCAACTTCGCCTCGCTGTACGCCAGCATGCAGGCGGAGCTGCCGGCCATCACCCAGGTGCTGATCGCGGTGGGGACCACCGCGCGGAACTACGTGCTGGTGTTCTTCGGCGCCGTGGTGGGCGGGATTCTGGCCTTCCGGCTGTGGTCGCGGCGCCCGGCGGCGCGGGCGCGGGTGGACGCGGTGAAGCTGCGCACCCCGGTGCTGGGGGAGATCTGGCTGAAGTACCAGGTGGCACAGTTTTCGCGCGTGCTGAGCACGCTGTTGGCCGGGGGCATCCCGCTGGTGCAGGGACTGGACACGGCGGCGGACTCGCTGGGCACACCGCTGCTCGGCAAGGCGCTGGAGCGCTCGGGCAAGCTGGTGCGGGAGGGGCAGTCGCTTTCAGGGGCGCTCAAGCGGACGGGCGTGTTTCCGCCCCTGGCCATCGATATGATTGAAGTAGGGGAGTCCACCGGCGCGCTGCCGGCCATGCTCACCAGCGTGGCCGAGTTCTACGAGGAAGACGTGAATACCCGGATGACGGCGGCGCTTTCGCTGATCGAGCCCGCCATCATGATCTTCATGGGCACCTTCGTGGCTTTCGTGCTGGTAGCGCTCTATCTGCCGATATTCTCCCTGGCGGAGGCGATACATTGAGGGCGGGCCATGGCTACTGAACGAGTTCGCATCCAGGATCCGGCGGCGGAAGTGGAGCAGGCGCGCGCCCTGGCGGCGCGCTACCGGTGCGAGTACGTGGACCTGCGGGAGGGGTCGATCGAGCACGAGCTGTTCCGCTCCATCCCGGTGGATTTGATGTTCCGCTACAACTTCGTCCCGCTGCGCTCGCAAAACGGGGTGCTCGAGATCGCCCTGCCGGACCCGCGCAACCTCCACCAGATCGACGAGCTGGCGCTGCTGCTGAACCGCAAGCTGCGGGTGAAGGTGGCCACCCTCTCCCAGATCTCCGAGCTGCTGAAGAAAACCGAGCAGTCGCAGCGCGTGCTCGAGGAGGTGACCGAGGGCTTCACCCTGGACGTAGTGGGGGGCGAGGAGGCCGACGACGAGACGCTCTCGATCGACAAGCTCACCTCGGCCGACAGCGACATCGCGCCCGTCATCAAGCTGGTGGACACCACCATCTTCAACGCGCTCGAGCGGCGGGCCAGCGACATCCACATCGAGTCGCGCGACCAGGAAGTGGCCATCAAGTACCGCATCGACGGCGTGCTGCACTACGCCATGCCGCCCATCGCCAAGGACTGGCACTCCACCATCCTTTCGCGCATCAAGGTGATGAGCGAGCTGGACATCGCCGAGCGCCGGGTGCCCCAGGACGGCCGCTTCCGGGTGCGCTACAAGAACCGCCTGATCGACTTCCGCGTCTCCATCATGCCCACCATCCACGGCGAAGACGCCGTGCTGCGCGTGCTGGACAAGGAGTCCATGAGCGAGAAATTTTCGAAGCTCTCGCTCGACGTGGTGGGCTTCTCCGACGCCGATTTAACCAAGTTCCGGCGCTACATCTCCGAGCCGTACGGCATGGTGCTGGTGACCGGTCCGACCGGCTCGGGCAAGACCACCACGCTCTATGCCGCGCTGAGCGAGATCAAAAACGACGAGGACAAGATCATCACCATCGAGGATCCGGTGGAGTACCAGATCAAGGGCATCACCCAGATCCCCGTGAACGAGAAGAAAGGGCTGACCTTCGCGCGGGGGCTGCGGTCGATCCTGCGGCACGACCCGGACAAGATCATGGTGGGGGAGATCCGCGACCAGGAGACGGCGCAGATTGCCATCAACTCGGCGCTGACCGGCCACCTGGTGTTCACCACCGTGCACGCCAATAACGTGCTGGACGTGCTGGGGCGCTTCCTGAACATGGGGGTGGAGCCGTATAACTTCGTTTCGGCGCTGAACTGCATCCTGGCGCAGCGGCTGGTGCGGGTGGTGTGCGAGCACTGCAAGCGGGCGGTGCGGTACCCGGATTCGGTGCTGGTGGAGTCCGGGATGAACCCGGAGGAATGGCGGGAGGTGGAGTTTGTGGAAGGCGCGGGCTGTTTCGAGTGCGGCGGCACGGGCTACCGCGGGCGCACGGCCATCCATGAGCTGCTGGACCTGTCGGACCGCATCCGGGAGCTGATTCTGGACAAGCGCCCCACTTCGGAGATCCGCCGCGCGGCGCGCGAGGAAGGGATGACGTTTCTGCGGGAATCGGCGCTGCTGAAGGCCAGGAAGGGCGTGACCACGTTGAAGGAAATCAACAAGGTCACGTTCATCGAGGGATGAAATGAAGCTGCTGGAGCGCCTGGGATCGGTATTGCGCGATCCGCCGCCGCCGCTGGCCTTCGAGATTTCGGAGGCGGGGGTGGCCATGGCGCGGCTGCGGCCGCGAGTGGAGACGGCCTTTCAGCCGCTCGCCCCGGGGACCATTTCGGTCTCGCCGGTGCGGGACAACATCGCCGATCCGGACCGCTTCTCGATGGCCGTGCGGGCGCTGGCCGGGCCCAACGGCACGCGCAAGAAGCGGGAAGCGGCGCTGATTCTGCCGGACCACTGCGCGCGGGTGGCGGTGCTGGATTTCGTGGAGTTTCCCTCCGACCGCAAGGAGCAGCTTTCGCTGGTGCGCTTCCGGCTGCGCAAGAGCGTGCCCTACGACGTGGAGGAGGCGGCGGTGAGCTTCTGGCCGCAGCCGGCCGGGGGCAAGAAGGTGGACGTGGTGGCGGCGGTGGCGCCGCAAGAGATCGTGCTGCGCTACGAGGCGCCCTTCCGCGCGGCGGGCCTGAACCCGGGGCTGGTGACGATCTCGTCGCTGGCCTTTCTGGAGCTGGTGAACGAGAAGGAGCTGGCGGTGGTGGCCAAGCTGAGCGGCCGGGTGTTGAGCATCCTGGCGCTCGAGGGCGGCAACGTGAAGCTGGTGCGGTCGCTGGAGCTGGCGGCGGGCGGGCTGGCCGACGTGGCGGCGGAGTTGTATCCCACCTTCGCCTTCGTGGAGGACCATTACGGCAAGCCGGCGCGCAAGTTGCTGCTGGCGGGTTTCGGAGAGCAGACCGAGGAGGCGCGCGGGCTGTTCGGGCGCGAGCTGGAAGCCGAGGTGGAGGCGGTGCGCACGCCGGCGGGCATGCCGGGCGGGCACGACGCGGGGCTGCTGGGATACCTGCGGTCGGTGGCACAGGGGAAGGTATGAGGATTCAGATCAATCTCGCCACCCGGCCCTTCCGGCGCGACCGGCCGGTGTGGGTCGCGGCGGCGGTCCTGAGCGCGGCGCTGGTGGTGCTGCTCGGGGTGCTCATCTCGCTGGCGGTGATGGACAACGAGCAGTTGCGGGACGGCCGCGTGCGGGTGGCGGCGCTGGAGCGGGAACTGCGGGAACTGGCCGCCGCGCAAGCCGCCGAGGAGGCCGTGCTGCGCCGGGCGGAGAACGCCGAGGTGCTGGAGCGCAGCCTCTTTCTGAACGCGCTGCTCTTCCGCAAGGGCATCAGTTGGACCCGTATCTTCGCGGATCTCGAAAAAACCCTGCCTTACGACGTGCGGATCGTCTCGATCCGGCCCTCGGTGAACAACCGCAACGAGGTGACGCTGGACATGGTGGTGGGGTCGGAGTCGCCCGAACCGGTGATCGGGTTGTTGAAACGGCTGGAGGAGTCGGCGGTGTTCGGCGCGCCGCACCTGCACAACGCGCTGCCGCCCTCCCAGACCAACCCGCTCCACCAGTACCGGGTGAGCGTGAACTATGCCCAGAAGCTGTGAGGATGGCGAATGGTGAAGTGGAAGCTGGACCGCGCAAGGCTGAAGGATCCCCGGGTGGCGGCGCGCGTGGTAGTGGGGGCGCTGCTGGCGGCCAACCTCGCGGCGGCGCTGGCCGCCTTTCATCCCTGGGGCGGTTCGGCCGAGGATCTGCGGCGCGAGGAAGAGAGCCTGCGGGGGCAGGTGGCCGCGGCCAGGGCGCGGCTGGAGCGCACCCGCGCGCTGGTGGCCAAGGTGGAGCACGCGCGCGCGGAGGGCGACGAATTCCTGGACCGCTACGTCACCGACGCGCGGGTGACCGCCTCGGTGCTGATCGCCGAGCTGAACCGCACCGCCAAGGAGGCCGGCATCCGGCAGAAGGAGGCCACCTTCGTGATGGAGCCGGTGGAGGGCAGCGATACCCTTTCCCAGATGACCATCTCGGTGGGTTACGAGGGCACTTACAAGAATCTTACTAAGTTTGTGAACCTGCTGGATAAGTCGCCGCGGTTTCTGATTATCGAGAACATGGTGGCGGCGCCGCAGCAGAGCGGGCCGAACCTGAACGTGAGCTTCAAGCTGGATACGTTCGTGCGGGAGCAGCCGGAGAGCGTGTCATGAAGGTGGGGGCGGAGCCGAAAAAGGTGGCGGTGCTGGCGGTGCTGCTGGCGGTGGCGGGCTACCTTTTCTATGCCAACGTGCTGAGCGCGCCGGCGGGCACGGCGCCGCCGCCGCGCCCGCCGGAGACCGCGCAGGCGGCCGCGGCGGAGGTGCGGGCGGCCATTCCGCAGGCGACGCCGCCGCCGCAGGGCACGGTGCGGCGCACGGGCAGCCGCACCCGGACGCTGGACGAATTCCGGCCGTCGATGCGGCGCGCGGCGGGCGAGGCGGTGGACCCCACGTCGATCGATCCCATGCTGCGGCTGGACCTGCTGGCCAAGGTGCAGGGGATGGAGATGGAGGGCGGCTCGCGCAACCTCTTCCAGTTCTCCGAACCGCCGCCGCCTCCGAAGCCAAAGACGCCGGAGCCGAAGATCATTCCCAAGATTCCGGGGAAGGAGGCGGCCGAGGCCAAAAAAGCCGGGCCGCCCAAGCCGCCGCCCCCGCCTCCCATCAACCTGAAGTACTACGGGTATACCAGTCCCAAGGGCAGCGCCAAACGGACGGCGTTCTTCCTGGACGGGGAGGAGATCCTGGTGGCGGGCGAAGGGGATACGGTGAAAAAGCGCTACAAGGTGGTGCGGATCGGGGTCAACTCGGTGGAGATGGAGGATACGGAATCCAAGAGCCGGCAGACGCTGCCGCTGGCTCCGGACGCGGTGATGGGATGACGAGGCACGGCAAGCAAAAACGGGAATCCGGTTTTGCGCTGCTGCTGATCTTTCTGATGGCGGCGCTGATCGCCATCGGGCTGTACGCGCAGTTGCCGCGCGTGGTGTTCGAGTCGCAGCGCGCCAAGGAGGAGTTGCTGATCGAGCGCGGGGAGCAGTACAAACGCGCCATCCAGTTGTTCGTGCGCAAGCACGGGCGGTATCCGGCGAAGATCGAGGAGCTGGAGAACACCAATAACGTGCGCTTCCTGAGGCGCCGCTATGCCGACCCCATGACGGGGAAGGAGGAATGGCGGCTGATCCATGCCGGTCCCGGAGGCGTGCTCCTGGATTCGGTGAAGACGAAACAGAAGGAAGGGGAGGCGGAGGAGAACCGGAACCAGTTCATTACGGAAGGCACGTCGCTGGCGGCGGCGGCTTCGGAGGGATCGGCGCCGCCGCCGATTGCGCTGCGGCGGCGCGCCAGCGAGATGCCGGGGCAGGGCGGGGTGCGGCCGCCCAACCAGTTCGGCGGGCCGGGGCCGATGGGGCAGCCGGGGATGCCGCCGGGGATGGCCGGTCAGCCTGGAATGCCAGGGCAACCCGGGATGCCCGGACAGGATGGCGCGCCGGGCCAGCCTGGAATGCCGTGGCAGCAGGGAATGCAACAGGGGCAGCCGGGCGCGCCGGGACAGCCCGGGATGCCCGGGCAGGGCGGCACGCCGGGACAGCCTGGAATGCCGTGGCAGCAGGGAATGCAGCCGGGCCAGCCGGGCGCGCCGGGACAGCCCGGGATGCCCGGGCAGGGCGGCACGCCGGGACAGCCTGGAATGCCGTGGCAGCAGGGAATGCAACAGGGGCAGCCGGGCGCGCCGGGGCAGCCAGGGATGCCCGGGCAGGGCGGCACGCCGGGACAGCCTGGAATGCCGTGGCAGCAGGGAATGCAACAGGGGCAGCCGGGCGCGCCGGGGATGCCAG